>DASWTQ010000107.1:0-5369 GCA_036402055.1 Herpetosiphonaceae bacterium | reverse complement strand
CGAGCGATTGTTGGCCGTGACGATGAGCTGCTCCGGCGGATTGTAGCTGTGCGGCAGCTCCTCGAAGGGCACGTAGCCGGTCCACTCGTGGCGGCCACTCCAGCCCTCGACCGGAATCGACGGGTTGTCGCCGGCGCGGATCGGGATGTAGCCCGGCATGTAGAAGCCGATGTTGCCGCTCACGTCGGCGTAGACAAAGTTTTGCGACGGGCCGCGAAAGCCGCGCAGCGCCGCCTGAAAGTCTTCCCAGCTCTGCGCACGGTTGAGCCGCAAAAACGTGTCGATCGTCGGATCGTCGGCCGTGCTGCCGCTCCACTGCATGGCCAGCGGCTCCAGCGGCGGCAGCGTCGAGCCCGGCGAGCGATTGGCCATGATCGCGTCCGAGACCAGCGGGCCGTGGCGGGTGCTCCGAACCTGGTACTGGATGTCGGCCTGGCCCGCGACTTTGATCGTCTCGCCGGTGATGGTCAGCGGCTCAAGCTGGCCCTGAAACTCGGCCTGTTTGCCGTCGGCGTCGAGTCGCTCGCGGAAAAGATCCACGACGTCGACGTGATTGCTGGTCATGCCCCAGGCGATCGTGCGGTTGCGGCCGATCACCACTGCCGGCAGCCCCGGAATCGTCGCGCCGATCACGTCGAGATCGCCGCCTGTGAGCTGCGCCAGGTACCACTGCGACGGAATATACGACGACAGGTGCGGATCGTTGGCCAGCAGCGGCTTTCCGGTGGTGCTTTTCGCGCCCGCGACCACCCAGCCGTTCGAGCCAAGTCCTTCGCGGCTGGGCGCGACCATCCGCAGCCACGCGCCGACTTGCTGGTCCAGCGCGATCAGCTCGCTGTAGCCCTGGCGCGCGCTGTCGCCGGCGGGCAGCTCCAGGCCGGCCATGCTGTCGAGCCAGGATTTTTGCGTCGGATGCTGCTCGTCGCTCGACTCGGCCATGATCGTCAGGCCATCCGCCGCGTAGTCGGGGATCAGCTGCTGGGCGCGCTCGGCTCCCACGGCCTGCACGATATTCGAGCGAAACAGCTCGTCTTCGTAGCCCGCGCCGCCAAGATTCCACGACAGCACTTTGCCCAGCAGCACGATATCGGCTCCGGTCCAGGGCTCGGGCCGGGATCTGAGCGCCAGCAGCTCGGGCGGCATGACGGGATGCGTATTTAAAAACGCATTGATGCCCGCGACATAGGCGTTGATGTCGGATCTGGCCTCGTCGGGCAGCTGCTGCCAGGCCAGATCCGCGCTCTGGCGCAGGCCAACCGTGCGCATGAAGCGATCGACGCCCAGCGTGAGATCGCCAAGGAGTTCGGAGAGACGGCCCTGGCCCAGGCGGCGCTGAAACTCCATCTGCCACAGCCGATCCTGCGCGTGAACATAGCCCAGCCCAAACAGCGCATCCTGACGACTCTGCGCCTGAATGTGCGGCACGGCGTCACGATCGCGGCGGATCTCGATCGGCGCGTCAGCTCCCGGCGTCTGGATCGTGCCGTCGACCACCGGCAGCGATTGCCGCGCGTACAGGTAGCCGCCACCGCCGCCCGCCAGGATCACGATCAGCAGAATGATCCCCAGCCAGGCCAGAATTTTGCGTAGCCGTCTCATCTATCGACTCCTCCTATCATGCAGTGGGTGAGGTGCTGATCGTTGCGCCGGCCAGCATCTGGTCGATCGCGTGCCTGAGCCGCTCGGCCATCTGCTGAGGCTCGCGCATCATCGAGTAGTGGTTGCCGGGCGCGCTCTCGACGGTCAGACCGCCCGCCGCGACTTCGCGCCAGTCCGCGATCAGCAGCGCCTGCCGCTCGGGGTCGGCTTGCTCGGCCTGAAGCAGCAGGATCGGCTGTGGGCAGGCGCGGGGAACGTAGCTGTGCGCGGCCTGGATACTGGCGCGGAACACGCCCAGATAGCGATGCAGCTGCTCCAGGCCAATGTCGGCGGGCACGACCTCAAGGCTTTGCGCGCGCTCCAGCAGGAATTGCAGCTGCTGGTCTTGATCCCGGCCCTCAAGATCCTCGGCGGTGATTCCCAGCTCTTTGCCGAAGATGCCGCCCATGCCCCAGGCCAGATTCAGCACTTCTTCGGCGGGCGTCGGCGCGGCTTTGATCGGCGGATCGAGGCTGCTGTCCACGATCGCCAGCAGCGCGATCTCCTCGCCGTCGTGCAGAAGCTGCTGCGCCATCTCGAAGACCACCACGCCGCCGAACGACCAGCCGAGCAGCAGGTATGGCCCGTGCGGCTGCACCTCGCGAATCGCCGCCAGGTACTCGGCCGCCATCTCGGCGATGCTCGTCGACGGCACCTGATCGACGTCCAGGCCG
The DNA here is from genome assembly GCA_036402055.1 of Herpetosiphonaceae bacterium. Classification (GTDB taxonomy): domain Bacteria; phylum Chloroflexota; class Chloroflexia; order Chloroflexales; family Kallotenuaceae; genus LB3-1. Next base: position 3,057 of record DASWTQ010000107.1, on the reverse strand, counting down.
CGCACCTGAAGCCCGTAGACCGGCTGATCCGCGCCGATCTGTTGAGCTAGCTTGACGTAACACAGCACATGGCCGCCGATCGGATGCACGCAGAACAGCGGCGGTCGATCGGCGCCCGGCTGAATCGCGACCAGCGGCGACCATGTCTGATCGGCGGGCTGCTGACGGAGCAGGGCCGCGATCTGGGCGATCGTGGGAGCGCCGATCAGCCGCGCGACCGGGATCTGCCGCCCAAGCTCCTGCTCGATGCGCGCGACCAGCCGCACCGCCAGCAGCGAGTCGCCGCCGCGCCGGAAGAAATTATCGTGGATGCTGAGCGGGCCGCTGTGCAGCAGCTCCTGCCACAGCCGCGCCAGGTGCAGCTCCCAGCGGTCGCGCGGCGCGATGCCCTCGGGATTGAGCGCGTGGACCGGCTCCGGCAGCGCACGTCGATCGAGCTTGCCGCTGGGCGTAACCGGCAGCGCGTCGAGCACGACAAACGCCGAGGGAAGCATGTAGCTTGGGAGGCGCTCGGCGAGGAATGTGTGCAGGCCCTCACCTCCCGGCCCCCTCTCCGATTGCCATAGGAGAGGGGGAGGAGTGATCACGCTTGTTGCGATCGTTCTTTCGTTTTGTTCTTTGTTCTTGGTTCTTTGTTCGTTTGTTTCTTTGTTCGTTTGTTCGTTCGGTTCTCGGTTCTTTGTTCTTGGTTCTTCGACGACGTACGCCACCAGCCGCGTGCTGCCGCCGATCTCGCGGGCCAGCACAGCGCACTGGCGGATCGCGGGATGCTGGGCGAGCACGGCTTCGATCTCGCCGATCTCGATGCGAAAGCCGCGCAGCTTGACCTGCTCGTCGCGGCGGCCGAGGTAGTCGAGCGTGCCGTCAGGTCGCCAGCGCGCCAGGTCGCCCGTGCGGTACAGCCGTGAGCCGGGTTTGTCTGCGAAAGGATCGGGAACGAAGCGCTCGGCGGTGAGATCGGGGCGGTTGAGATAGCCGCGCGCCACGCTCACGCCGCCGAGGTACAGCTCGCCCGACAGACCGATCGGCACCGGCTGCATCTGCGCGTCGAGCACATACGCCTGCGTGTTGGCGATCGGCCGGCCGATCGGTGGGCGCTGGCTGCTGCCGGGCTCGATCGCGATTGTGGCGCAGACCGTGGTCTCGGTCGGGCCGTAGGCGTTGAGGATGCGCCGTTCGTCGCAGCTCCAGCGCGCGATCAGCTCTGGCGGCGCGGCCTCGCCTGCCAGCGCCAGCGTGCGAAGCTCGGGCAGATCGGCTGCCGGCAGCTCGGCCAGCGCCGAGGGTGGCAGCGTAACGACGCTGATCGCGTGCTGCTCGAAAAGCTCGATAAGGCCCGGACCCGGCAGCAGCGACTCACGCGGCGCGAGATAGAGCGCCGCGCCAGCCAGCAGCGCCATCCAGATCTCGGAGACGGCGGCATCGAAGCTGAGCGCCGCGAACTGCAAGACGCGGCTGCTGGGCCGCACATCGAACGCCGCGATCTGCGCCTGGGCCAGATTGCCGATGCCACGGTGCGGCACGAGCACGCCTTTTGGCCGTCCCGTCGAGCCCGAGGTGTAGATGACATACGCCAGTTGCTCGGGCACGACCTGCGCATCGGCAGCTTGCGGCTCCTCGGCGGCGATCACAGGCCACTGGGCGTCGAGGGCCAGAATCGTCGATTGCGCGGGAAGCAGCGCAGCCAGCTGCTCGCGAAGGCGCTGCTGAGTCAGCACCAGCGGGATGCCGGCGTCGGCGAGCATGAAGCGCAGACGCTCAGCCGGATAGGTCGGATCGAGCGGCACGTAGGCGCTGCCGGCTTTGAGCACGCCCAGGATCGCCACGATCAGCTCTGGTGAGCGCTCCAAAAACAGGCCGATCAGCTGCTCAGCGCCGGCTGAGTGATGTTGTCGCAGGTAGCGGGCAAGCTGGCTGGATCGGCGATCAAGCTCGGCGTAGGTTAGCTGCTCGGTCTCGCCGCTCGCGCCAACAAACGCCACGGCGATTGCGTCGGGCGTGCGCGCCGCCTGCGCCGCGAACAGCTCATGAGCGCAGCGCTGCTCGTAGTTGCCGACTGTCGTGCCCTGCCACACGCCAAGCTGCGCACGCTCGGCCTCGGTCAGCAGCGACAGCTCGCCGATGCGCCGGTCTGGATTGTCCGCGATCGCGCTGAGCAGCAGCCCGTAGTGGCTCAGCATCCGCGTGATTGTAGGGCGCGCAAACAGATCGGTGTTGTACTCGATCGTCGCGCTCATGCCGTCAGGGCTTTCATTCAGCGACAGCGCCAGATCGAACTTGGCGACGGTGTGCTCAAGCTCCAGCGCGCTCAATTCCAGATCCGGCAGCTGGTAGCTTACCGGCGCGGCGTGCTGAAGCATAAAAACAACCTGGAAGATCGGCGCGTGGTTGAGCGCGCGCTCCGGCTGCACCGCCTCGACGATCTTCTCGAAGGGTACGTCTTGATGCGCGTAGGCTTGCAGTGTGGTCTCGCGGGCGCGGCGCAGCAGATCGCGGAAGGACGGATTTCCTCCGAGATCCAGCCGCAGCGCCAGCATGTTGACAAAAAAGCCGATCAAACCTTCGATCTGGGCATGGTTGCGCCCGCTGATCGGCGAGCCAACCACGATGTCGCGCTGCGCTGTGTAGCGATGGAGCAGCGTTTGGAACGCGGCCAGCAGCGTCATAAAGAGCGTGGCGTCTTCGCGCTGGCTCAGCAGCGTCAGACCGGCGATCAGCGCCGCCGGAATCGGCGCAGTTTCGATCGCTCCGTTGAAGGTTTGCTGTGCTGGACGTGGCCGATCCGTCGGCAGTGCCAGCAGCTCGGGGATGCCGGCCAGTTGCCGCTGCCAGTAATCGAGCTCGGCGTTGAGCCTGTCGCCGGTCAGGGTTTGACGCTGCCAGACAGCGTAGTCGGCGTACTGGATCGGCAGCGGCGGTAGCGAGGCCGGCGCTCTATGGACGGCGGCGCTGTAGTGCGTGGTCAGCTCACGAATCAAGAGGCCGGTGGACCAGCCGTCTGAGACGATATGATGCAGCGTGAGCACCAGCAGATGCTCGTCGTCGCGGGTGCGAATC
>DASWTQ010000106.1:0-17148 GCA_036402055.1 Herpetosiphonaceae bacterium | reverse complement strand
TGGGTTGAGCTGCGTCGCGATCAGCTCCAGATTGTCGAAGCCGATCACCGCGACATCGCCGGGAATCGTCAGGCCCAGCTGTTTGATCGCGTCGTAGGCGCCCATAGCCATCGAGTCGTTGAAGCAGAACAGCGCGGTGGGACGCTCGGCTTGCTGTAACAGGTCAAGCGTAGAGCGATAGCCCTCGGCGGCCACGCCCAGACCCGTGCGGATAAGCTGCGGATCAAAGGAAATGCCGGCCTCGGCCAACGCTTTTCGGTAGCCCTCCATACGGCCAAGCGTCGCGGGAATCGGACCATCGTTGTTAACAAAGCCAATGCGGCGATGCCCGCGCTGAATCAGATACAACGTGGCATCGTAGCCGCCCTGTTCCCCGTCCGGTACCACCGAGGTCAGCGCGCGGTCGGGGCTAAAACAATCAAGCAGCACGGTCGGCAGCTGCGCATACAAGGGCGAGGGCTGCACCGGACGATGATACATCGTCGCGTAGATCAAGCCTTCGACCTGCCGCTCAAGCAACATCTCCACGGCAGCATGCTCAAGCTCAGGATTCGAGCCCGTGTTAACGACCAGCAGCATCTTGGTCTGCGCCCAGGCTGCATCCTGCGCGCCCTGAATGATCTGCCCCGCGTGCGGCGAGGTAGCCACTTCATCGGAGATCAGGCCGATCGTCTGGGAGCGCCGCAGGCTGAGGCTGCGTGCCATAGCGTTCGGCCGCCAGCCCAACGCTTTTACAGCCGCCCACACCCGCTCGCGCGTCTCCTGAGAGATGTTCGCATCCACCACGTCGTTGACCACAAACGACACCGTGGTCTGTGATACCCCGGCCGCTTTGGCAACATCATACATCGACGGACGCCTGGATTTTGGTTGCTTCATCGTACAGTCTAGGCTGATAAAACGAATTACTAATGCTCATTACGACTATAAACAAAGGATGCCGTATTCGTCAAGTAGGCAGCGCCTGCGACTCGGGCTGGTGCAGCCTTGACGGGTCTGCGTGGCGGCTTTTGCGGCGGAATGATCGAAATCTCCAGCTGTAAGGTTTTCGCTGGCCGCGAACCTTATTCACCAAAGCATGCATGCAAGGAACAGGAGGAACCTATGGAGGCCGATCTGGTCAAGATCACCTCGCACGATGCAACCTTTCAACAGTTCTATGACGCTCTCGCTCATAGCTTAGGCGAGCATGGAACCGTCTTCACGCCCTACCCGATCATCTCGCCAAATGCCCGAATGGCCGTACCTCTGCCGACACAGGTCCTGGTCGAGCTGCGCTCTGCCGACGCTTTCTCGCGCCTCTACCAGGCGGCACGCGACTACGTTGCGGCCAGTCCTGAGCACAGGCTAGAGCTTGCTCGGAACAAAACCAGCATCTCGGTCAGCGGCGAGCATATGACGGACGAAACAGCTTTGCGCGAACAGCTCTGGTCATAGCACCGACCCACCAACCATAACAATCCGCTATATCCCAGAGCCGCGCTGCTTGGAATCAGGAGTGAACGATGAAATGTTCAGTTGTTCATCTAGATTGGCGCACCGAAGGCGTCCAGCGCGGCACGATCGACGCTTCAGGAGCCTCGTGGGTTCAGCTGGGCGATCAGCTGCTGGTTTACGCCGACGATCGAGCGTGGGAAGTGGCCGTGACCGGTGCACATATCGCCGGATTGCGGAGCAACACGCCTGCCGGCGAGCGGTTTGACGGCGCACTGCATCTGATCGTGCAGAAGGGCCGGCTCTTCCAGCAGCACTACCCGCAGATCCCGATCCTCCTCGACCGTGGGCGCTATCTCGTGGCAGCGCTCGCACCCGACGAGGCGACGAGGCTCAGCCAGCAGGAAGACCATTGCTTCGCCGTGCGACCGCTCACATCACGCGAGATTGTTTTTCGGGAGCGGCGCGGTAGGATCGGCGACTCCACTCCGCTTCCCTGGGTGCAGCTACTCGTCAATCGTTTGTCGCGCGCCACGTACGAGACGAGTCTGCGCCAGCTTGCCGGCTATCCCACGCGCCTCTCGACAAGCTCACACTTTGCGCATGCAGCGTCGTGGACATGCAGCCAGCTTGCGCAGCTAGGCTACACCACAAGCAGCCAGAGCGTAACGTTGAGCGGCGGCACGACCCAGAACATTATCGCCGAGAAGCTGGGCCGCGCGAGCGGGACGCATGATCTCGTGCTGGTAACGGCGCATCTGGATTCGATCAATATCCCCGACGGGCCGACGGGCCTGGCACCCGGCGCGGACGACAACGCGAGCGGCAGCGCGGGCCTGCTTGAGATCGCCCGCGTGCTGGCTGAGCACCTGGCGCTCCACGACCTGCGGCTGGTCCTCTTCGGCGGTGAGGAGCAGGGATTGCGCGGCAGCCAGCACTATGTCGCCACGCTGCCCGCCGGCGATCGCGCCCGGCTGCGGGCCGTGATCAACATGGACATGATTGGCACCCGCAACACGCCCGCCGCAACGGTCCTGCTCGAAGGCGCGGCTGTCTCACAATCGCTTATCGATCTGCTCGCCGACGCTGCCGCGACCTACACCGGCCTGACGGTCCAAACCTCGCTCTCGCCGTACGCCAGCGACCATGTGCCGTTTATCAATGCCGGACTGCCGGCGCTACTGACGATCGAAGGCGCGGACAGCGCCAACACCGCGATCCACAGCGCCGCCGACACCATCGATCGCATCGACTATGACCTGGCGATCGAAATTCTTCGTATGAACGTGGCCGCCATCGCCATAACTCTTGGTCAAGGAGGACGTATGCCTGACATCATTATTGATCCCGATCCCATCATCGCGCCGATCACCGACTTGCTGCCGATCCTGCGCACAAAGTACAGCGGGCGCTATACCTACAACGGCGGGGCCAGCGCTCGTGCGGAGCAGCAGCGGACCGAGGAGCAGATCGGACACAGCCTGGCTGTGCTGAATGAGCCGATCTACAACCTGAGCGATCCTATCTTCATTCCCGACCCGATCATCATTCCGCCGCTGCGGTTCACGCTGCACATCGATATCGACGGGACCAATCCGCTCAACGTCGTCAGCGGCACCGTCGCTCCTGGCCTCCTCTTGCTGGGAAGACCTCCGGCGCACTTCATCGGCCAGGTCACATCGAACACAGTCAGCGGCGGCAGTCGTAACCTGGTGGTCGAAAACTTCAGCTTCGTCTGGCCGGGCACCAGCACCACAGTCGATCGGCTGGAGATCAGCCTGACCGGCAATATCTTTTTCGCGCCCACGGCCAACGCTACCTTCATCGCCACCGGGCCGAACAAGCAATTTGGCCCCTACCTTGCCACCCAGGAGTCGCGGTACTTCCACGATGTCGAGGTCGAGGTGGATGTCGAGGATGGCGCGGTGCCTTGCGAGCCGTACAACACGCACACCCACCCCGACCGGCCTGCCGATCTGCCGCAGGAAGACCTGACGCTCGAAAAAGTGTTTGCCCGCGCAGGCATCCGCATCACCCGCTCCGCAGCCAACAACACGATCAACACAGCGGCCGCTGGAGTGAATAGCCGCTGGAACTATCAGGAGCTGCACGACGCGATGGAGAGCCACTGGAGCGCCTTCGCCAACAATCCGCAGTGGAAGATGTGGATCTTTCTGGCCGAGCTGGCCGACAGCGATACCCTGGGCGGCGTCATGTTTGACGGCGACATCAACGAGCCGGGCGGCGTCGATCGCCAGGGGACGGCGCTCTTCACGCTTTGCCCACACTTCCACACCGCCGGCGGCGCGTATCCCATGGCCAACCCTCCGGCCGCTCAGGCAGCGCAGCGCGAGCTGTTCTTTGATCTGATCCACGAGACCGGCCATGCCTTCAACCTGGCGCACTCGTTCCAAAAACAATTGGGCCTGCCCTGGACTCCGCCAGCCTGGATGCCGCTGGTCAACAGTCCGCAGTCGCTCTCCTGGATGAACTATCCCGACCTGGCCTCGCCCGGCGCCGGCGACAACGCAACCTGGTTCTACAATCAGTTCCGCTTCCGCTTCGACGACGGCGAGAACCTGTTCCTCCGCCACGCGCCGGACAGCTTCGTGCAAATGGGTAACGCCGACTGGTTCCAGAACCATGGCCGCGTGGCCCGCTACACGCTCGATCGCCGCCTTGAGCTACAGCTGCGCACCCAGGAGCCGGTCTTTGAGCTGGGAGAGCCGATCTTCGTCGAGCTGCGCCTGAAGAATATCAGCGATCAGCCGGTGCTCGTCCACCGCAACCTTGATCTCTCGGATGAGTTTGTGGAGCTGGCGGTAACCAACCCGCGCGGCGAGCGGCGTCCTTTCATCTCGATCGCGCACACTCGCGTATTCGTGCAGCCGCAGGTGCTTGCGCCCAACGATGCCCTGTACCAGAAGATCAATCTGACCGTCGGACAATTTGGCTTCCCGTTCAAGGAGCCGGGCGTGTACCGCATCGAGGCCAGCTTTACCAACCTCGATGGAACGACGGCAGCGGCGATCCTCCAGGTTACTGTTCGGCCGCCGGCAAGCTACGCCGATCTACCGGTCATCGGCGAGCTGTTCAATGCCCGCGTTGGTCGGGTGCTCTACGTCGGCGGCACGCGGCTGATGGAGGATGTAAACGAAAAGATCGATTGGGTTCGACAGCGGCTGGGAGATGTTCACCCGGCGACCTACTACCTGAGCGCCGTTCGCGCGCTGCCATACGCCCAGCCGTTCAAGCTGATCGAGGCTGAGACCGATACCATGCGGCTGCTTGGGGCCGATCCCGAGTTTGTCGAGCGAACGCTCAAGCCCGTCGTCGAGCAGCCCATCGACGCGGCAAATGCGCTGGGCCACATCACCTACCGTCAGGTTGTGGATGTCTACACGGACTGCGCGATCGAAAGCAATAAGCCGGATGCGGCGCGCGATGCGCAGCGCCAGATGTTAGAGATCTTCGAGCAGCGCGCAGTGGTCCCCGACGTCGTCGAGCAAGTCCGCGAGCGCGTCGATCAGCTACGATAAGGGCTGGCTGAGCGCCCCAGGCTGGACGGAGCGAGTGGAGCAGCGATCATGCATCTATGCGCTGCTCCACTCGCCGAGCGTGGCCGACTGAGGAGACGCGGGAGCCGTGAGGTGCGCAGCTCGGCGTGGCGCAGCGCTGGTTGCGAAGCCGTGCACTTCGGCGGCTCCAAGCTGCGCTTCGCGAACCCAGGTCTCAGCTTCCGCGATCGGCAGCGGGCGCGCAAAATAATAGCCCTGACCTACCTCACAGCCCAGGATGCGCAGCTGCGTGGCCTGCTCAAATGTTTCGATACCTTCGGCGATCACGCTCATGCCCAGCGTATGCGCCAGCGTAATCACAGCGCGCACAATCGCGGTATCCTCCGCCGCACGCCCAAGGCTCTCCACAAACGATCGGTCGATCTTGAGCGTATCCACAGGAAAGGATTTGAGATAGCTGAGGCTGGAGTAGCCGGTACCAAAATCGTCGATCCAGATTTGAACTCCCAGCCGCTTCAGCTCGTGCAGCGTCGCGATCACCGCGTCCACCTTCTCCATAATCATGCTCTCGGTAATCTCCAGCGCCAGAAGATGAGCCGGCAGCTCTGTGGCATGCAGAATCTGGCGCACTTCCTCCACGAATCCCGGGTGCTGGAACTGGCACGCCGACAGATTAACGCTGATCGTCAGCGGCAGCCCATCCTGGCGTAGATCATTCCAGGCGCGCCCCTGACGGCACGCCTGCTCTAATACCCAGCGACCCAGCGGCAAAATCAGGCGCGTCTCCTCGGCGATCGGGATAAAAATACCCGGGGAGATCGTGCCTTGCTGGGGATGATGCCAGCGGATCAGCGCTTCCAGGCTCACCATCTGCCCGGTCGCGAGATCGATCTTGGGCTGATAGTACACCTCGAACTCTTGCGCCTTAAGCGCGTGGCGCAGCGCCGCCTCGACGTCCAGCCGCTCTAAAGCCCGCGCGTTCATGGCCGGATCGTAGAGCGCATAGCAGGCTTTTCCTTGCGCCTTGGCCCGGTACATCGCGACATCCGCCTGGCGCAGCAGCTCGTCGGCCTGCTCCTGGCCGGTGGCCGACCACGCAATCCCAATGCTGGCCGTGACCACAAAGGTTCGATCGGCGATCACAAAGGGCATGTGCAGATCGGCGATGATGCGATCGGCCACGCGCAGCGCACCGCCGATGTCGGTCAGCTCCTCCAGCAGGATCGTAAACTCATCGCCGCCCAGCCGCGCCGCCGTGTCTTCGGGCCGCACACAGGCTTGCAGACGCTGAGCCATCTGGATCAGGAGCGCGTCGCCGGTCTCGTGCCCAAAACGATCGTTCACGTTTTTAAAGCCATCGACATCCAGAAACAGCACGGCGACGGAGCGATCGTGACGCTGCGCCGAGGCCAGGGCGCGCTGGAGCCGGTCTTTGAACATCACCCGATTCGGCAGATGAGTTAGCGAATCATGGAATGCTTGATGAGAGAGCAGGGCTTCTACCTGCTGGTAGTTGCGGAGCGCGATCCGCAGATGCGACAACGTGTTTTCCAGCTGCTCCATGGTGGCTTTCAGCAGAAGAAACAGGTTATGCATGCGCGCCAGCGACAGCAGAAATAGCATGGCGGAGCTGCCGACGATCACAGGAACACTTACCGGATTGCCACGCGCCAGCTCCACGGCGACCACGGTTGGCCCAAGCAGCGAGACGGCGGCAAGCACCAGAAGTCGGCGGCGGGAAAGCTTGATCGTCGGCGCGGGCGTTGGCTCGGTCAGCAGGCGCATCGACGGATGGAGCGCGGCAGTGCCAAGGCCGACATAGGCCAGGAGCCAGCCGTAATCGATGATGCTGCCGGTGATGTAGGTTCCGTTGACCAGCATGATCGCGTAGGCCACATCACACACCAGAATCAGGCTGAAGCTCCAGCCCAGGAACAGGTAGGCCAGCGGCCGTGGGCCGGGGCTCAGCAGAATGTGCGCGACGACCGCTACCAGGAACACATCCATGAGCGGGTAGGCGATCGAGACCGCCTGCTCGACCAGCGTCAGGTTCGGATTGCGGATGTGCGGCTCCATCAGGTACACCCAGCCCAGCACGCCCACACTGACGGTGACGATCATCGCGTCGATCACGCTGCCCACATCTGCCTGTCGCATCCGTTGCCGGACGAGCAGCAGCATGCCGAGGATCAGAGGAATGTACCCGGCGAGATACAGCACATCAGCCAGCGATGGAAACGGCGACTCGATAGCGAGAACGATCTCGTAGTAGCTCCAGATCGCGTTGCCAAAACTGGTTAATACCTGGGCCAGGAGGAATAAATACCAGGGGAGACGCTGTGGTGGACGATGGCATACCATGCCGATACCGATCGCCACAATATTTGATCCGGCCAGGAAGACATAGTAAAGATTGAGGGCTGCCAGTGACGGCAACCAGCCATAGCCGACAACGGCGACGATCCCAAATGCCAGGTACAGCCACCAGGCGCGCCGACAGATCAGGGCACGTGAGAGATAAGCGGGGGGATATAGCATCTAAAGCTCCGAGCCTGTGCAAATGGCGTTGGTAGAACTGAGATGGTGGACGTGCACCAGCGGACGTACAGCAAACACCTGCTGGAACGAGCGCTACGTATGATCAGCGTGAAAGCAATGTGGGTCGGGCGCCGGTGATAGCAGCGGTATGGCTAGCCAACGTCTCCACGAGGCGGTGAGCGCATCCTTGAGCCTTTCTACACGCCTGTAGTATACCATGCTACATCTGCGTGGAATTCGGCTCTTCTTCGTCTTTGCGAAACTCCACACACGATGCCCGCCGGTGCAGCGTCTGGTTGGGCAATCACGCGGCGCGAGAGCAGGCGCTACCAAAACCGATGGTGACGGATGCTCCGCGCTGTCAGATTGTAGCCCGCGCGGATGCAACCTGACCATGCGCGTCTGGTATGGGTTCGGTCCTGCCACACGGCGGCGATCACACGCTACGCAATCTATGAGTTGTTTCCTGAACGAGCCGCCTGGATTTAGTCGTAGGGCTCTGGCACAGAGGGCCAATGCTGCCTCCGTTTCAATTACGAGACTTGTGGTGAACCGAGACATTGACGAACATATGTGGTTTTTGTGGAGCAGTGAAGTATGTTGTGGCTGGAAATAATGATTATCGGTAAAACATAGCGTACAGCACGACCACCATCTGACGACTAAATCATCCTTGGATGTAGCGGCATCTTCACGCGAGTCGTTTTGATCTTTCCATACGGACTCGTGCCTGAAACCTATACTGATCGCAGCTTGGGAAACAAAACCTACGCTGTAGCAAGGAGAATCAACAATGGCTATGCAAAAGCAGACTACCGAGCGCAGGCAGCGGATTGCCTTGTGGTGGCGTTGGACACTAGCAACTGCGGCCGGCGAACTGGTCGGCTTTGCGGTGCCGGCACTGATCGGTGTGCTAGCGGCCATGTTCAGCCTCAGCGATCGCGTCCGGCTGGTTCCGCTCGTACTCGCCGGCATGGGCGAAGGCGCCATCCTTGGATTGGCGCAGTGGCTGGCGCTACGTTCGATTCTGCCGAAGGTAGCCGGCCGCTCGTGGGTGGGCGTGACTACCCTCGCGGCAGGTCTGGCCTGGACGATCGGACTTGTACCCAGCACCTTTGCCGACCTCCAGGCACTCAGCGTACCGCTCCGCGTCACTACCTTTGCGATGCTCGGCGTTGTATTCCTGCTGTCGATCGGTGGGGCCCAGTGGTTGATCTTACGACGACTGATTCCCCGTGCCGGCTGGTGGATTCCGGCCAACGCGATCGCATGGCCGCTGGGTGTTGCCGTGCCGGTGCTTGGTCTCAGCCTGCTTCCCGACACCGCATCGGTTGGGACAATGCTAGGTATCGGGATTGGCTGCGGTATGCTGATGGGACTAGTCGTCGGAGCGATCACTGGTGTCGTCTTGCTCGCGCTGCTCCACGATCGCCCTGGCACTGAGCCGCACACACATACCGGTCCGCTGCCGATCGGCATGCAATAGTGCAGCAGCCAACCAGGTCGGGCGCCTGATTATCGTGGATGTCGATCGTGCATCCAAAAATGCACTGCAGCTGCTGATCATGTGATCGCAGCCGCAGGGGGCTGGTCTGAAACAATCTACCGCAACGACCGGCCGGCGGCGATCATCCGCTCTAGCTGCCAGGCGCGCTATGATATATCAAAGACCAGCGCGCACGCACCCATGCAAGCAGGACGAGCAGCCCCGTCGCTCCGGCAGCCACGCTTACGATCGGAAAGCTGCCACGGTTGGCAACCACAATCCCCGCCAGCGCCCAGCCGATAGTCAGCACGTACCAGATGTTCCCACGACTCACTGTTGCTACAAACGACGCGATCACTCCGGCTATCGCGAGCATAATGATTGCCCAGAGCTGCGGCGCAACCAGCGTGCCCGTCCACCCCGACGAGTCCAGCGCTGCCGCAGTGTTGGCAATCGTACCGATCGTGGCCCAGGCGGCATAGATGCTGATCGGCGTCATCACGAGATAGCGCTCGGCGCTGCTGCGAGGCACTCCCGCGCGAATCAACTGGACGAACGCGACAAGCAGCACAGCTAGGATGCCGAAAAAGATCGCCGCCGTCAGCCAGACCTGGTTTTGTCCAGCCGCCACGAGCCACAACGACGTTCCTGCAAAGGCCGCAGCCGTCCAAAAGCCGATCCGCCGCAGCAGTTCGTTCTCGCGCTGCTGGGGCAGGGCTTGATAGATCGCATAGGCGATCGTGCTGACATAGATGACCGACCAAATCACGATGAAGGTGTACTCAGCCGGGATGATCGGCGGATCGACGGTTGTACGGTTTGAAAATTGGTCGTCGGCTCCGGTCGCCACGGTCAGATAGGTCGTCACCACCTGGCCGATCGCAAAGACCAGATTCAGTATCTGACGCAGACGATCACGACGGCCGTGCGCCACTGTCGGCAGTGTTTCCATCAAACGACTACGATTGAGCATATCAACCTCCTGCTTCGCATCAACGCCAGGCCGGCGTACCGAACAACGGATCGTCGTTGTAGATCATCTGGTAGGCGGCGACAGGCGTAGCCAACGAGAGCCACAGCAGCAGCGTGACCAGCGACAGCACGATCTTGCGGTCGATTTTGGAGGCCAGCAACATACTGCAAATCGTCAGCACATACATGCCGCCGGTCCAGGTAAAGGCCAGGATCGGACTGCGCTGCTTGAAATACACATAGCTGAAGGTGCTGTAGATCGCCCAGCTTGTGGCTTGCAGCCAGAGCAGCGTTCTGCGATGTGACGTATCCTCGCCGATGTTGAGCAGCCGCAGATTGCCCCACAGCACGCTGATGTTGTTGATCGTCCAGGCCGGGCCAAACGCCCAGCTCGGCGGCGCAAACGGGGCTTGACGCAACGATTCGTAATAGCGTTGGTCTTGCCTGCGGCGTCCCAGACTGAGGCCGGAGATCGCATTCGCCGCCAGGCCAAACGCCAGCCCATGCCACCAGCGATAGTGTTGCGGCACGAATACCTGCTGAGCTAGCCGCGCCAGTGCGTGACCGCTGCCTGTCTGGCTCGTGTCTCCATCAAGCTGCGCATTAGTTGAGGTCATAGCCCTTCTCCTTTCATCCTTGCTTACATGCACCACCATACCTACCGATAGTTAGGTAGGTTAGGAGTTCAAAAAAAAGGCCGTTTTACGACTCCTCGCCTGGATCATAAATGCCTTCCACGCTAGAACCCGTTGCAAGCCTTCGCCGTCGGTGTTACCCTCGCATGCATATACCTACCAACTTGTTGGTAACATAGTAGCAGAATTTACGCTGGTGTCAATAGGGGAGGATCGGCGGGAATCAAACGGACGCCTCACGCGAGACGTCCGTACAATCAGGAAAGCGCAGGATCAGGCGGTCACGCCCTCGAACGGATTCACGACAATCCAGCCTTGCTTGCCGGACCACAGATACAGGTTGTTGAGCACGTCGATCAGCTCCTGTTGGGCTTCCTCGTTCCATTCGGCTGCGGCTACGAAGCGCTGAACCTGCTCCGGCGCGATCTCGTCGAGCATGACACGTGGCTCGGGCTGCTCGTAAAGCCACTCGCCGAAGACTTCGAGCAGCTCCTCTTCGCGCCTCATCGACCAGGGACGAGTGCGCGCAATCACGTGCATGTAATCGTCGATCGCAACATCGATCGGTTTCACGGGCAAACTCCTTGGCAAGGCAGGGATTCACTGAGCGCGGGATCGTATTGATCCCGCGCCGACGAGCGCAAGCTAGAACGGCAGGAAGCGGCTACCGCGCGCCCAGCCAGGAAAGCCCGTGATCGCCACAACACCGGGACGCGGCATCGGATCGCCGTTGAGATTCGGCCAGTGGCTGGTCAGCTTGTCGCGGCCGGTGGACTCTTCGCCGGGATGCTGGATCGACACAAACATCGTCCGGCCGTCAGGCGTCCAGAACGGCCCGGTCAGCTCGCACTCCACCGGCCCCGAGGCGAACTGCACGGCCTTGCCGGCGTTGGCGCCCTCGGTGGCAAAGAAGAACATCGCGTTGTTGCCCTGGAACTTGTAGATGCCCTTGCCGGTGCGGCTGGACGAAATATCCGTGACCATCCACAGGTTGCCGTAGGGATCGAAGACCAGGTTATCGGGCGAGGAAAAGCCGCTCTGCGGGCCGCCGACCGCGAAGAACTCCCATTCGAACGTCTCGGCCTCGGGATTGTTGCTCGCCTCGGTGAGGCGCACAATCTGGCCGTGGTAGTTGCTGTGGTTGGCGTTGTTGGTCATCGCGATGTAGACCTGGCCCGTGCGCGGATGCACCTCGATGTCCTCAGGCCGATCGGTCGGCGTGGCGCGCAGCACGATCGCGGCGCCGGTCGCGTCGGCCAGCACATCGGCCTGGCTCTTGAAGCGCGGCGAACCATCAGCTTTCTTGGCCGACTTGAGCGCGCTCTGGGTATCGTAGTCGAGCAGCACCCACTTGCCGTTCTGGAAATCGGCGGCGTAAAGCTTGCCGGACTCCAGCAGGCGCAGGTTGGCCTCGCGATTCCTGGGATCGTACGCGCCGGTGGTGACAAACTTGAAGACGCAGGCATCGGTCTTGTCGTCGCCCATGTACACCACGACGCGGCCGGTCGGGCTGACCATCACCGCCGCATTCTCGTGGCGGAAGCGGCCCATCGCGGTATGCTTGCGCGGCACATCGGTCGGGTTGAAGGGATCGACCTCGACAATGTAGCCGTTGTGCTCTTTGACGTAGCTCTGATCCCAGCCGTAGCCGGTGCCGCCCTGCTCCAGCGGCGCGCCGTAATCGTCGACGTTCTCCTCGCACGACAGCACCGTGCCCCATGGCGTCAGACCGCCCGAGCAGTTGCCGACGCTGCCGGTCACATCGACCGCGCCTTTGGCATAGGCCGAGCCTGCGATCGCGCCGGTGAGCCGTGCCGGCGTAAAGCCCGTGACCCGGCGATTGTGGCTGTCCTGCACAAAATTCCAGCGGCCGCTGCGATCGCGCTGCACGCGAAAGATTGAGCCGCCGACGCTGGTGCGCTCGATGGCGATCTGCTCGGCGGTCTTAGGGCCGGTCAGATTGCCGTGCTGCATCAAAGGATTAGGATACTCATGGTTGACCCACAACAGGCCATCGGTGGAGGAGCGGCCGCCGTCCAGGTAGTCGATCGGCAGATAGGCGATGTAGTCGGCATTGAAGCCAAAGGGCTGGCCGGGCGCGACCTCATCGCCGTACACGCGCACGACGTTGTAGCGGTAGCCACGCGGCAGCACCAGATCGTCGGCGGTGGTTGGGCGGATCGGGCGGAACGGTGGGCGGGTATTGGCCACCGGAGCCGCCGCGCCGGTGGCAGCAGGCGCCGCCTGGGCTACCTGCAAGTTCAGCGGAAGCAAACTGGCGACACCGGCTGCGACACTGCCTTTGAGCGCGCTGCGACGAGTGATCCGAGCGTCCAGCAGCTGGTGCCACACGCTCCCCGGTCGTTCGGGCTGCGACATACCTGAATCCTTCTTCCTGAGTAGAAACACAGATGCGTGTTCGGTTGAACAAGGATAGTATGCCAACCGGGTGCGAAGCTTTGATTATGAGAAGTTTAACCGCACGTTAAGCCGGGCTCCCTATGCTGCTTCGCCGCCAGCAATAAGCTGCCCTAGCTCCGCGCTCAGAAACGGCTTGACATCGCCTCCGGCCGTGAGCCGGAGCCAGACCGGGCCATGCTGCGGCGCAACCTCAAGCGTGAAGGCCAGAAACGGGCAGCACCGGCGCTCGTTGGCGATGAAGGCCGCGACAAGCTGATAATGCTCCGCAGCGAAACGGTACGCAAAGCCGTCGGGCAGCTCGCGCGTTTCCTGGAGCAGCGATCCAAACAGCTGGATCGCTACCGCCTGATGCGTCGTGCGCTGCTCCTCGGAAAGCGCTGTCAGATCACAGGCAAAGAAATTCAGCTCGGACATATATGCATTCCTTTCATGGCCGAGCGGCGCACTTGCCGAAGCCACAGCGCTATCGTACTATTTCAACTGCACTTGAAGTCAAGAGGCAAGTATGGAAGATCTGACGATCGGCGAGGTGGCACGGCGCGTGGGCATACGCACATCGGCCCTGCGCTACTACGAGAGTGTTGGACTGCTGCCTGCGCCAAGGCGGGTCAGCGGCCGGCGGCGCTACGATGCAGGCATCGTGCAGCTGGTGCGGGTGGTGCAGCTAGCTCAGGCGGCGGGATTTACCATCGCCGAGATCCAGACGCTGCTGCATGGATTCGCGCCCGACACACCGCCGGCGGCACGCTGGCAGCGGCTGGCCCACTACAAGCTGCGCGAGCTGGACACCGCGATCGAGCGCATCCAGACGATGAGGCGAATCCTTGAAACGGGGCTTAGCTGTGGCTGCTTAAGACTCGAAGATTGCGCGCTGGTCCTCGAAGAGGAACGCGATCGCGATGGCTCTGAATGTTTTGTGGCTGGCGGCTGATCAACTCGCAGCATGATCTGGAACGCCTCGGCGATTGAGCCGCATCCCCTGCCTTGTTATACTATCGCTACAATTTTTCTATGTTGAGAACGTTGTGTGTAAAGCCATGCTTCACCGATCTTTGTATTCCCTGATTGTGCTGCTTTGTATTGGTGTACTCAGTCTGCATCCTGAGCCTGTGTTCGCTTGCAGCAAGCCAGAGGAGCATCAAGTTGCCGATCCGTGGTTTATCGAGCACGTGATTGTTGACGAGCAAGTCATCAATACGGATGTGCAGATCAAGCCAACCGATGGCAGTTTTCCAATCACAGTTTTCAACCACTCCGATACGTTCTTGTACATTCTCATGGGGAATACATGGAAGACGTGCGATGCGCCCATCCCACTACCGAACAACCTTGGCGCAACTGAAAAAATCTCAGCTACGCACAATTTCTATTGCACGTACGATGGAACCTTAGGCCGTACCCTATGGCGCGAAAGTCCAAAGCAAAAGGGGAGCGTGGAGTTAGCACAATACCTTCTGTACCAGCTGGCCCCAGATCTACCGAACATGAATCGACGAGCTGACAATCGACCGCCTGATGTGCCGATACCGCACAATCAACATGGATCGATGCGAGTTATGTACGACGATGCTATCATGAGCATACCCGTCACCGTTACCTATAGTCTCAATCCGAATTATGATCCATACCGCTACTATGATGCTACACATTCGCCGTGCGGATTTGGCCGAGCCGTCTACCTGCTGTATGCACTCGTGATCGCAAGTACGCTTGGTCTCTTTTTAGGCTTCTGGCTGTTGTTCAAAATCACGAAACAGCCACGTCTGAATAACAAAACATAGGATCAACCAGAAAAGCACTAAACAAACGGCACAACATCTTGCTTGTCGCCGCCGGCTGTTGTTTGAGATAGCTTTGATTATCGGTAAAAGCGAATAAAACGCAAGGCGTCCTTCTCGTCGTGTATAGCCGAGAAGGACGCCTTTGGTATTTACGCGGAAAAATAGATCGATCTTCCCGCTTACTCCATATCCACCGCGACGATGCGCAGCTCGCAGGTGTAGCGCCGGCCCTCGTGATCGGTCAGCCAGGTCTCGCTCGGATCGGGCAGCATCTCGGTGACTTTGATGCAGGGCTCGGCCGCGTGCTCCTCGGCGGCGCGGCGCACAGCCTTGGCGAACAGCTCGATCGAGGAGGGACTCTCGAAATCAAGGTAAAACGGCTTTTGCTCGGTCGGCGTGCTGATAAACACAAAGCGCGGCAGATCGAACGAATGCGCCCAGCGCCGCACCGCGATTAAGCGCTCGGTCTCGTTGGGTGGAAACAGCAGATCCTCGGGCGCAAACCGCCACGACTCACGGCAGATCACCAGCGAGTCGAAGCTGATGCGCGGCGTGTACCGGGCACGGCGGATCATCGAGAAATGATGCAGCAGCTGGATCATCAGCAGTTCGCCCAGCAGCTCGATAATCTCGAAGCGTAGCCGTCCGTCGCGCGTACGTACCATCAGCGTCCGGTCGACCGCTTCGATCACCAGCGCACTGACCGGGATTGTTTGCGCCGGATCGAGACCACACGAATCCTGCGCAAAAACCAGCCGGATATCCTGAGGCGACATTAGCGCGGTGCTGAGCCGCAGCGTCGGGCCGCCCTCCTCACGCGAGGCGACCAGCACCACATTCGGATCGGCGAAATCGTCGGCGACGGCCTGGTAGAGCACCTCGGGCGTCGGGTGCTGATCCACGAACAGCGCCGTTTTCAGCGTGTTGGCGGCGGGATGCAGCTCGCCCAGCACGGCCTGATACTGGCCGCTGTTGATCGCCTCGATACTCGGCGCGGCGATCATCACGTCCGGGCTGTGGTAGCGCGCCGAAGCCCAGCCACGACGCGGCGCGGCGAAAGCTTCCGCGACCTTGCGCTCGATCTCCCGGCTTGAGTAGACGACATGCCGCTGGCCTTCGGGGAGCGCCAGAATATTCGTCCAGCGGCTCTGAAAATCGCTTTCCAGCGCCTCGATCTGCCCGGTGACCTCGCCAAAGATAATCGGATGCGCCCACAGCCAGAAGCTGGCAAAATCCACGGTGCGCGAGCCGACTTTCTGCGTCAGATCGCGGTAGATCGTGATGAACGCCTCGCGGTACAGGTTGGCCGCTTGATAGGTGAACCAGCGCGCGCTGGTGAAGATCGGAGCCAGCGCCTCGCCGATCGATTCGATCAAGGCTGGACCAAACGTTACGTCGACATCGCGACGACAATCTTCGTAGACCAGCGTGCGGCCCGCGTAGGTCGAGCCGGCGCGACGAGTGGCCGGCAGACCGGTCAGCCGCGTGAACGTCGACTCCAGATGCTCCATGGCCTGGCCCATCCGCTCGACATTGCCGCGCGCATCGGCGACAGCGGCACGCGCGCTTTCAAGCTCGGCCAGCGCCCCCAGCGATCGCAGGCGCAGCTGCTCATCCTCGACGCGCTCTAGCTGCCGGCGCAGACTCTCCTCGGGGTGCAAGCCTTCGGCGGGCACTTCCAGCGTCCAGACGATCCGGTTCTGCGCGCATAGTTTTTTCAAGATCTTGTAAACATCGTCGATGCTCTTCACGCCGGTTGCGGGATCGTCGACGAGGTCTGCGGCCAGCTGTTTGGCGGTGCGCACGCCATCGCAAGCCGCCAGCACCGCCGCCTGGATCGCCGGAATACGCGCGGGCGGCACCAGCGGCAGGTGCAGGGTTGTGCCGTCGACGAACACATGCGGCAGACGGCGCGGAGTCAGCCAGGGATGCAGCGCCTCGTCTTGAGCCAGCGTCTCCGCCAGCGCATCGATGCCCCAGCCGTCGAAGTAGACAGTTCTGGCCGCCAGCAGCCGATCGCCGGGCTGCATCGTCGCCGCCTGGCCTTCGTCCTGCACATACGCCCAGCCGACTGGCCCGAAAAAGCCGATCGTGTCGTTTTTGGCGCAGTAGCGCTGAATATAGTTGACGACCAGCGCCTCGTGCTGGCGGTACTTCGACGAGCGCACGGGAGCGCCGGCCGGCTGGCGCAGAAGCGCATCCACGCCCGTTTGCAGCGCATGGCGATTCTGCCAGATCAGCGCCTCGCGGAAGGCGGAGTCGTGGGCGATCGAGCGGATCACACCCGAGGCGTGCGCCGTCGCCTGCTGCACCGCGCGCTCGACCTCGGCCAGCGCGGCGCGGCTCTGGGCCTGTAGCTCGCA
>DASWTQ010000105.1:0-12479 GCA_036402055.1 Herpetosiphonaceae bacterium | reverse complement strand
AAGCTGCGTGATGACGATCTCCCGTGCATCGTCGTCGTCGTCGATCACCAGGATCGTCGAGTCGTGGCTGACCAGCTGCGCGACTGTGCTGCGGAGCTGCTCTTCGTCGATCGGCTTGGTCAGATAGGCGTTGGCGCCCAGATAGAAGCCGAGCTTCTGCTCCTCCATGATCGAGTAGAGCACCACCGGCACCTGCTTCAGCTCGGGATCGGCTTTGAGCGCGCCCAGGATTTCCCAGCCATCCTTGTGCGGCATCAGCACATCCAGAATAATCGCGTCGGGCTGGAGGCGGCGCGCTTCTTCGAGGGCGTAGCGGCTGTCGGACACGCCGGTAACTATGTGCCCGTCGCGGCTCAGATAGGTCATCACGATCTCGATCGCGGCCGGATCGTCGTCGATCACCAGGATCTTGGCGCCGCGCAGATGCGAGAGTGGTGTCGCTGTGGTGGGCAGCGGCTGCTCGGGCACGATCTGAAACGGCAGCGTGAAGAAAAAGGTCGAGCCGGCGCCGGCTGCGCTTTCGACCCAGATGCGCCCGCCGTGCAGCTCGATCAGCTTGCGACAGATCGCCAGTCCCAGGCCGGTGCCCTCGTAGCGCCGGTTGCTGTCGCCTTCGACCTGCCGGAACTCTTCAAAGATCAGCGCCTGGTGCTCGGGCGCAATGCCGATGCCGGTGTCGCGCACGCTGATCAGCACCTGGCTATCTTGCTGCGTCACACGTACGGTGATCGAGCCTTCGTCGGTGAATTTGGCCGCGTTGGAGAGCAGATTCAGCAGGACCTGTCTGATGCGCGTGCGGTCGACCTCGATCGTGGGCAGGTCGGGCTCGATCTCGTGGTGCAGCTCGATCGGCTTGCTCTTGGTCAGACCAGCCGCGCTCGACATCACGCTATGGACCACATCGCCGATGCTGATCGGCTCCTTGAACAGCTCCATCTTGCCGGCTTCGATTTTGGATAGGTCCAGAATATCGTTGATCAGGCCCAGCAGATGCTCGCCGCTGCTGCGCACGCGGTTGAGATAATCGACCTGGCTCTCGGTGACCGGGCCACGCATGCCGACCATCAGGATGCGCGTGAAGTTGATGATCGAGTTCAGCGGCGTGCGCAGCTCATGCGACATATTGGCCAAAAATTGGGTCTTCAGCTCGTTGGCCTGCTCGGCGGCGGCGCGCGCCTCCTGTGCCTGCTGCATAGCCTCAGCCAGATCGGCGGTGCGCTCGCGAACGGTCTGCTCCAGAGTCTGGCTCCAGGTCTCCATTCGCCGTCGAGACGCGGCAAGCTCGGCGGTCATCTGGTTGAAGGACTGCGCCAGCAGCCCAAGCTCGTCATGGGATCGCACCGGGATCGTCACGTCGAGATTGCCGGCTGCCACCGCGCGTGTTCCCGCCACCAGCGCCGCGATCGGCCGGGTCATGCGCCGGCTGATGACGACTGTGCCGATCAGCGCCAGCGAGAAGAAGAGCGCCATCATGAGCAGCGTAATCTGCACGGTCTCGTCGGTGCCGCTGCGGATCGCCGCCTCAACGCTGGTCGACTGCGCGATCACCTCGCTGACCGGCGAGACAATGCCCAGGCTCCAGCCGATGCTCGGCAGCGGCGCGAACGAGACAAAGCTGGGCTTGCCGCCGATCGTAATGCGCGTGGTGCCTTCGTCGCCGCGCTGCATCGATTTGAGCACGCCGAGAAATCCGCCGTTTTCAGAGTCCTTGAGATCCAGCCCGAGCGTCTCGGTGATCGTCATGGAGTCGGAGAGCGGCTTGCCCATCATCTCGCCGATGGCGTGGGGCGGCGCGGCAATCAGGCGACCCTGCTGATCGACCAGGAATGCGTAGCCGCTGCCGCTCTGCACGGGCTTGACCGCGTTCAGGTGATCGATCAGCCGCTTGAGCGTAATGTCGACGCCAAGAATGCCGCGAAACTCGTCGCCCTGGTAGATCGGCGCGACTGCTGAGACCATCATGCCTTGTCCGGCCGGATCGATGTAGGGAACGGTCCAGATGGTTTTGCGCTCGGGGTTGTACTCCGGCGTCACTGGCCGGTAGAACGGCAGATCGGCGACCGAAATATCCGGCTGGGTGACCTCATAGATGTTCACCGGCGGATAGTAGCGCGTCATGCCCCAGTCGTTGATGTGATAGATCGAGACGAAATCCGGGTTTTCGGCCAGCAGTGAGGGCACCAGCGCATCAAGGTTGGCCGAGTCGCGGATGCCGCGCTCCAGGCCCGGGTTAATGTTCGTGATATAGTTGGGCAGCCACAGATCGCTCCGTCGCTCGGGACGCAGATCGTGCATGATACCCGTTGCGCCCCGGGAAAGATTTTGCTGGGTGTCCCACTGAACAGAGCCGCCTAGCTCCGCCATGCTGACGAAGTATTGCGCGGCCTGATTGGCGGTAATGACTGCCTGATGAAACAGGTTTGTCGACAGATTGGCTTCGTTCTGCGTCAGCTTGAGCAATGCATCGCGTCCCTGCGCTTCCAGCCCTTCGCTGCTGCGTCGTGTCGCGTCGTTCTGGGTCTGGCGAAAGCCCTGTGTCACAAGCAGCGCCGTCGCGATCGCAAGCACAAGCAGAAAGATCAGCGTTGTTAGAATTAACTTCGGGCCAAGACGATTGGCAGGTGATAACATAGCGCAACGTCTCCGAGGACAAATATTCAGTTATGAGTCTATAACGTCCACTGTAACTGGCTTTGTTTGCTCAGCAATGCGGAGTGGGATGCGAGACGGAATGTATGTCGAGCAACACTGGTGAGCGCTGTCAGCGAGTAGATGGGCAAGTGGCGAGCTTTCCACCGCTGCGACACGACGTCTCGACAGATTGATTGTGAGCTGGCGAGGTCTACGGGGCCGCGCCGCCTCTGGACGACTCAATTACATTGAGTCGTGGGTAAATATACGATCTTTATACTTTTTTAACCATAGTTCATTGAACTATTTCCTCTCAGTATTTTTCGATAAACGGTAGTAGCCCGTCCTCTTTGACGATGCGCCATTGCTAGGATAAGACGGCGCAGCTACGAATTAGTCACAAGGTGGAATGTGAGTGAATAAAGAAACAAGACAGAGACAAACGATTGGGCTACTTTTTGTTCGTTTGTTCCTTGGTTCGTTTGTTCATTCGTGCTTGGCCCTCACCCCCGCCGCTGCGGCGGCACCCCCTTCCCCACTCCTCGGCGGGCTTCCGCCTCGTCGGCGAAAGGCGAGGGGGAATTGAGGTTCCTTCTCTATTCTTTGTTCGCTTGCTCCCTTGTTCTGTGTTCTGTGTTCTGTGTTCATCCCCGGTTCTTGGTTCTTGGTTCTTGCGCCCAGCGGCGCCCCGTGCTACAATCCGCCGGTTGCTTTTTATCCCACAGCAGTAGCCTTTAAGGAGGGCCAGACTGATGGACCAACCGACACTTACACTCGAACCCCGATCGATCACCGGTAAGAAGGTCAAAACCCTGCGCCGCGAGGGCATGGTTCCGGCCTCGATCTGCGGCAAAGGCGTTGCCACCGAGACGTTCCAGCTTGACGCCAAGACCTTTGGTCTGGTATATCGCCAGGTTGGACGAACGGGGCTGATCGACCTTCAGCTGCCGAGCGGCACCCGCAGCGCGTTTGTGCGCCAGGTGCAGATCCACCCGGTATCGCGCCAGTTCTTGCATGTAGACTTCCGCATCGTGGACCTGCGTGTTGAGATGACGGCCGATGTGCCGGTCGTCGCGGTGGGCACTAACGAGCTGGTCGAGCGCGGCGATGGCGTGCTGAACATGAGCCTGTCCACGGTGCACATCAAAGCGCTGCCAGGCGACATTCCGCAGAATATCGAGGTCGACGTCAGCAAGATCGAAGATTTCAACACCGTGCTGCACGTCCGCGATCTGGATCTGGGCGACAAAGTGCAGGTCTTGACCTCACCCGATGAAGTGCTGGCGACGATCACACAGTCGCGCATGGAGGCCGAGGAAGAGGAGATCACCGAGCAGGAGCAGCAGGGCGAGCCCGAGCTGTCGGCGGAGGATGCCGATACCGACACGACGCAGGCCGACGAGGGCGAGTCTGCCTAGTCGCGCTGCGAGATTGGAAGCAAACGGACAGGATCGATCCTGTCCGTTTGTGTTTTAAGCTACTCCGTGTCGCGCTGCTCGGACTCGGGCTGTTGGGCGGAGGCCGGAAGAACTGCCCGCAGGGCCAGCGCGGCCTCGGTCTGTTCGCGATCGGTCTGTGCCGGAGCCTGCTGCACCAGCACCTTGTCGATGCGCACGCCGTCCATATCCACAACCTCGAAGCGCCACTCGCCCAGCGTCACCGCCTCGCCTGCCGTCGGAATCCGCTCAAACAGGGCCAGCAGCAGGCCAGCCAGCGTATCGAACGGCGGCAATCGGGTACCCTCCGGGTGTAGCTGGTCGCGCGGCGGCAGCCCGATCTGATGCTCGGCGTCGGAGTATGAGAGCAGCCCATCGACGAGCAGCGAGCCGTCGGCGCGGCGCACCACCATCGTATCGACCTCGTCGTACTCGTCGGCGATGTCGCCCATGATCTCTTCCAGCACATCTTCCAGCGTGATCAGGCCCTCGATCTGGCCGTACTCGTCGAGCACCAGCGCCAGATGCGTGCGCGACTGCTTGAGCTGCTGAAGTACCGCCGAGATCCGCTGATGCTCCAGCACAAAGACCGGCGCCCGGATCAGATCCGCAAGCTGGGTCGGCTGGCGGCTCTGCGTGGCGCGCAGCAGATCTTTGGTGTAGAGCACACCCGCGATATGGTCGATCGAGCCCTGATAGACCGGAATCCGCGAGTACTCGGACTCGATCACGCGCGCGACGATCTGGTCGAAGGGCAGATCCGAGGGAACGGCGAAGATCTCGGTGCGCGGCGTCATGATCGAGCGGGCGCTGGCATCGGTAAAATCAAAAACGCGCTCGATCAGATCGCGCTCCGAGGCTTCCAGCGAGCCGCCCTCAGTACCTTCGCGCACCAGCGAGAGCACATCTTCCTCGGTGACTTGCTCGGCCTCCTGGCGATGCTGGCCCAGCAGCCGCAACACAACCTCGGTCGAGCTGGTCAGAAACCAGACGACCGGCGCCGACAGCCGCGAGATCTGGCGCATGATCGGCGCGACGCGACTGGCCATGCTTTCGGCATGTTGCAGTGCCAGCCGCTTGGGCACAAGCTCGCCCAGGATCAGCGACAGATAGGTGATCAGCAGCACCACCAGCACCAGTGCGACCGAGTGCGCGTACTGGCCGACCGAGGGCTCAAGCGCCGCCGCCAGTGGCTCGGCCAGCACATCCCCGCCGAACGCCGCCGCGAACGTGCCGATCAGCGTAATGCCGACCTGCACCGTCGCCAGAAAGCGATTGGGCTCGTTCGCCAGATTCAGCGCCGTCTGTGCGCCTTTATTGCCTTCCTCCGCCCGCTGCTGAAGCCGCCCGCGCCGGGCTGAGACCACCGCGATCTCGGATGCGGCGAAAAACCCGTTCGCCAGCATCAAGATCACGATAAGCACAAAGTCCAGCCATACTATTCCCATGAAACCTACTCCTTCTATGCAGCGCTTCATGCGCCGCCGGCACGTGAGATCTGCGTAGATTATTGGCTGTTGCTGCGCCGCTCACGATGCCTCATGCTACAATGATAACAGAGACGCACAGCGAGTGCGCCTTTTGTGCGTGCTTGATTGCTGTTCATCGTGAAAGGACAACATTATTCATGGACGGTTTGTACAACGTGATTCGGATTCTGCATAACGCTTTTGGCGGCCTGACGCTGCTGCTGACGCTGGTCGCAGCCCTGCTGCTGCTCGTCACGGCGCGAACCACGAGCCAGGGCTCGGCGCTGGCGCTGCGCGGCAACTCGATCAGCGCCTCGATTCAGGCGGTGCTCGGCATTTTGATGGTGATTCTGGGCATTCTGATCGGCAATGCGGCCTATATCGGCAACCTGTGGCTGCACTACCTGCTCGGTATCGTGTCGGTGGGCGTGATCTCGGCGTTTGCGGCGCGGGCCCGGCGCTCGCCCGACAGCGAGGCGCGTCGCTTCGGCGGCATTCTGCTGGGCGTGCTGGTGCTGGTCGCGATCACTTTCTACCTTGGGCAGACGAAGCTCAATCCGTTCGCCTGATCGCCGGCTCTGAGCGCGATCCGTGAGGGTACAGCGTTTGTCTGTACCCTTTTGTTGTGGGCGGCGCGACCCGGCGAATGGATGCGGTATAATGATGGCCGCATCCGCGTCCCGGCGCTCGGACCGCTGGCAGCGCAGCCTGTGATGCTGAAAGTTTATTGTTCAGGAGCCCTGGTTAATGAAAAGCTCAGATATACGCCAAACGTTTCTCCAATTTTTTGCGCGAAACGGTCACGAAATTGTTGCTTCTTCTCCGCTCGTGCCTGCCAACGATCCGACTCTGCTCTTCACCAACGCGGGCATGGTGCAGTTTAAAGATACGTTTTTAGGTTTGGAGCAGCGTCCCTACAAGACGGCCACGACCTCCCAGAAGTCGATGCGCGTCTCCGGCAAGCACAACGACCTGGAAAATGTCGGGCCGTCGCCGCGCCACCACACGTTTTTTGAGATGCTCGGCAATTTCTCGTTCGGCGATTACTTCAAGCGCGAGGCGATCCAGTATGCCTGGGATCTGCTGACCAAAGATCTGAACTTGCCCGTGGATCGGCTGTGGTTCTCGGTCTTCGAGGGCGACGAGAACGTGCCCGCCGACGAGGAGGCCGCGCGGCTGTGGGAAGAGGTCGGCGCTCCCCGCGAGCGGATTCTGCGCTTCAGCGCCAAAGATAATTTCTGGTCGATGGGCGATGTCGGGCCGTGCGGTCCCTGCTCCGAGATCCACTTCTACCAGGGCGATCATCCCGAGAGCCAGGTTCCCGAGGGCGTCAACAGCGACGACGACGACTACATGGAGATCTGGAACCTGGTCTTTATGCAGTACAACCGCGACGCCGAGGGCAATCTCACGCCGCTGCCGCGCCCGTCGATCGATACCGGCATGGGCTTTGAGCGCATCGTGTCGGTGCTCCAGGGCGTGCGCAATAACTACGAGACCGATCTGTTCGTGCCGATCATCGAGCGGCTGATCGAGCTGGTCGGCGGCGGACGCGAGCACTACCAGGCCAATCGCTCGGCCTACCATGCGATCGCGGATCACTCGCGGGCCTGCGCCTTTCTGATCGCCGACGGCATGCGTCCCGGCAACGAGGGCCGCAACTATGTGCTGCGGCGTATCCTGCGGCGGGCGGCCTACCAGGGTCAGACGCTCGGCCTGACCAGGCCGTTTCTGGCCGAGACCGCCGACGTGGTGATCCAGATCATGGGCGATGCCTATCCCGAGCTGACGACCAAGGCCGACTATATCAAGCAGGTGATCACCGGCGAGGAAGAGCGCTTCGGGCGCACGCTCCAGAGCGGCCTTGAGCAGCTTGAGCTGATCGTCGGGCGGATGCAGGCCGAGGGCCAGACGATCATGGCCGGCGACGATGCCTTCCGCCTGCACGATACCTTCGGTTTTCCGCCGGATCTGACTGCCAAGATTCTGCACGAGCGCGGCCTGGGCGTCGACGATGCCGGCTATCTGGCGGCGCGTGAGGCGCAGCAGCAGCGCGCGCGTGAGGCGCGGCAGTTCAAGCGCGGATCGCAGGCCGAGTTCTGGGCTGAGTTCGATCTGCCGACGACCGAGTTCACCGGCTACGGGAATCTGCAATCTTCCGGCAGCGTGATCGCGATCGCGGTCGAGGGCGCGGCGGAAGAGCAGGCCACCGAGGGCGAGGACGTGCAGATCGTGCTCGATCGCTCGTGCTTCTACGGCGAGAGCGGCGGCCAGGTCGGCGATACCGGCGTGATCGTCGGGCCGCAGGGCAGTGTGCGCGTCACGGATGTCCAGAAGCCGATTCCGGGCCTCTACGTGCACTACGGCACTGTCGAGCGCGGGCTCATCCGCAAGGGCGATGCGACCGAGCTAGTCGTCGATGCCGGACGTCGCCGCGATATTATGCGCAACCACACCGCGACGCATCTGCTGCACCGGGCGCTGCGCGATGTGCTGGGCGAGCATGCCGAGCAGGCTGGCTCGCTGGTCGCGCCCGATCGTCTGCGCTTCGATTTTGGGCATCCCACGTCGGTGTCGGCTGAGGAGCTGCGCGAGATCGAGCGGCGAGTCAACGCCTGGGTGCGCGCCGATACCGAGGTTTTGCCTGCCGAGATGTCGATGGCGGCGGCCAAGCAGCTGGGCGCGACGGCGCTCTTCGGCGAGAAGTACGGCGATGTTGTGCGCGTGGTGACGGTCGGCTGCGCGGCTGTTGCCGAGCCTGCTGTGCTGCCGGATACGATCGGAGCGGAGCCCAAGCCGGAGCCGAATTTCTGCTCGCGCGAGCTGTGCGGCGGTACGCACGTCGAGCGGACCGGCGAGATCGGCTTTTTCCGCATCATCGGCGAAAGCTCGATCGGCTCGGGCCTGCGCCGCATCGAGGCTGTGACTGGACGCGGAGCCGAGGACTACGTGGAAACGCAGGCCACCATGCTGCGCGACACGGCCCAGCGGCTGGGCGTCACGGCGATCCAGATCCCGGAGCGCATCGATCAGTTGCTGCGCCAGATCCGACAGCAGCAGGAGCAGCTTTCCGCGTTGCAGCGTAAAGAAAGCGCCTCGCAGCTCCAGACGATCCTGGAGACCAAGCAGCAGGAGAACGGCGTGGCGCTGGTGACGGCCCGCGTCGACGCGCCGAACATCGAGAAGCTGCGCGAGATGGGCGACTGGCTGCGCGATAAGCTCGGCTCGGGCGTGGTGGTGCTCGGCACGGTGCTCAACGAAAAGCCGCAGCTGCTGGCGATGGTCACGTCGGATCTGGTCAAGCAGGGCTACCACGCCGGAAATCTGGTCAAAGCGCTGGCGCAGGTGGTCGGCGGCGGCGGTGGTGGACGGCCGGATGTAGCTCAGGCGGGTGGTCGCGATGTAGCTAAGCTCGACGAGGCGCTGTCGCAGGCTAAGACGGTGATCGGCCAGCAGAAGAAATAAGCTTCAGCCTTCGATCGTCGCAGCGCCCGCTACCCGACACCGGCTAGCGGGCGCGGTGTTTTAATCAACCTCGAAATACGTTGGAGGAATTACCAATGAACGTTCGTGATGCATACAATCAGTGGGCCGTCACCTACGACAGCGATCGCAATCTGACCCGCGATCTGGATCAGCTCGTCACGCGCGAGACACTCGGCAACGGCCGCTACACGTCGATTCTTGAGCTGGGCTGCGGCACCGGCAAGAATACTGTGCTGCTGGCTCAGCTCGGCGAGCGCGTGCAGTCGCTGGATTTTTCCGAGGAGATGCTGAGCCAGGCGCGGGTCAAGCAGCCCGGCGCGAATGTAACGTTTTCGGTCGCGGATCTGACGCAGCCGTGGCCGTGCGCGGATCGCTCGGTGGATCTGGTGGTCTGCAACCTGGTGCTGGAGCATATCGCCGATCTCGGTTTTATCTTTGCCGAGGCAGCGCGGGTGCTGGTCGCGGGCGGCCGCTTCTTCGTCTGTGAGCTACATCCATTCAAGCAATATCAGGGCTCGGTGGCGGTCTTTCAGCGCGGTGTGGAGCAGACCAGCATTCCCGCGTTCGTGCATCACATCTCCGATTTTGTGGCAGCCGCCGACAGCGCGGCTCTGCGACTCGTCAGTCTCAAAGAATGGTGGCACGAGGCGGATCAGAATACTGTGCCGCGCGTGGTGTCGTTTCTGTTCGAGAAACAGTGATCAGGCGTTGAGCACCTGCCCGAGCCCGCCGGCCTCGCCCAGCGCAAACAGCGCCGTGGTGTAGGGCGCAGCCAATCCGCCGAGCAGCAGCCGCGCGCCGTCTTGCTCAACCGGCTGTAGCCGTCGCTCGGCGTAGCTCAGCAGCGCCGCCGCCCGCTGGTGGTCGCCTAGCTCAACCGCCAGCAGATGGGCGAAGCCGGTATTGACGGCGCTGTCGCTGCCTTCCATCTCGGTCCAGATCCTGGCCGAGGGCAGATACGCCACGCCGGGCTCGGTCCAGCGCAGTCGCGGCCAGAGCCGATCGGCGTTGCGATGCGTCCAGGCAGGCGCGATCGGAGCCAGAAACGCCAGCGACCATGCATCCATAAAGTTGAGGCCCAGCGGCGCGGCGAAGTTCAGTTTGGTCAGGTAGATCGCGCTGACCGCGCCACGGCCGATCACGCGCGGGCCGCGAAAGGTCAGTCGGCGGTCGAGAAATGCCAGCCACTGCTCGTTGGCCGTGGCAAAGTTCGTCCCATAGATTCGATCGTGGAGCACATTCGACCAGAGCGCGTGATCGGTGCACGAGACGTAGGTGTTGCCTGGCTCGCAGTCCACGCCGTGATAGCGATTGGCGCGCATCTGCTCGTGGAGCGCGGCGGCAATCTCCGAGTAGGTGTAGCTGACATGCTGATCGTCGTGGGTGAAGTGCAGCGACTGATCGTAACGGTCATCGCCGCCGAGCAGCTTGTACAGCCCGATCATATGGCCGAGATGCCCGCTGTACTGGATATTGGCGCGTCCCACCGGATCGCCGCTGCCGGTTGCGCGTGCCCAGTAGCGCCAAGCCAAAGGATCGAGCATCCGGTCGATCAGCGCCGCCATGATCGCCAGGCCGCGCTCATGGGTTGCCGGCAGCACATGCGCGATCGCGGCGACGGCATAGCAGGGAAACGCCAGCTGGAAGCGCAGCCCAAAGTTCATCGACTCGCTGCGGGGCGTGAAAAAGCCACGCCATTGATCGCGTGGCTGAAGGGCAAGCCGCTCAAAGGTTTGGAGATAGGCTTCCAGTCGCCGGTCTGTGACGCTCCGGCTCATAGTCCGCCAAACGTGCGGCTGATCCAGGTTTCGATGTTGAGCGCCCACTCGCCGGCTGATGTGCGTGTGGCCCACTCGGAGAAGTAGTAAAGCTGGCCGCTCGCCAGGAAGTAGCCGATCAGCACCAGCAGCAGGCCGCTCAAGATGCTGGTGGTATGTAGATTCAGCGCCCGTCCGAAGACATTGATCGTGAAGCCGCGTCCGCGCAGCACCTGCCAGATCTGGCTGCCGGTGCCGACCTGGCGGAAAAAGACCGCTACCAGAAACAGCGGCAGCGCCAGTCCCAGCGCGTAGATCTGCGCCAGCACCGCGCCCGCCAGCACCGAGGAGCCCTGCGCGACCAGGAGTGTCAGCAGCGTCCCCAGAATCGGGCCGACGCAGGCGCTCCAGCCGAGCGCAAAGGTCATGCCGAAAAGGTAGCTGCCGGCAAAGGTGGCGCTGGGCCGCTCCTGCATCTGGATGCCGCTAAAGCCCTTGCCGAGCATACTGGCGATGCCCAGACCGATAATCACAATTCCACCCCAGAATGCCAGCGTGTCGCGCAGACTACCGGCGGTGAGGATGCTGCCCAGCAAGGAAGCGCTCGCGCCGAAGAGCGTCATGGTTGTAGCCAGGCCCAGGAAGAACGCCAGCGTCATGAGCGCAACCTGCTGGCGCTTGGCCTCGAAGGTGAAGGCAAAGTAGGCCGGCAGGATCGGCAGGGTACACGGCGAGAGAAACGAAAACACGCCGGCCAGAAATGTTGGCAGGGCGGCCGTCAGCACCGTGCCGATGGCGCTCTGCCCACCGTCGATAGTGTCGAGCTGTCCACTTCGGCCGGGGATTACCAGCCCGACCAGGATCAGCCCGGCGATGATCACAAAGCCAAGAGCTACCAGCAGCCGCTGAGATGGTCGTCGGCGCTGTTCTGCAACGCGCATAGCATGCTCCACATAACACAGCAGTCGCGCCGATCGAGCAAGGTGAGGCTGCTCTTTCGGCACGAGCAATAATCTCTACCTGTATTGTACCCGATCGCTATGACAACGTGCTTACGTCGGCTCTTCGTTCTGCTCATCGAATCGATTCTGTGGCTCCAGTGCAGCCTCCTCACTTGATCGCCGCGCCAGCGCGTCGAGCATATTCGCTCCCATGTATCCCCAGCGCGACCACACAAGCGCCCCGGCGATCAGGCTCAGCGCGAGCAGAGGTGCTAGCAAGCGCTTGATCCAACTGAGCCAATCCGAGCGCTGTGGGCTCGATGCGGGCTGTTTGTTAGTTGCTGGGCGCTTGGCTTGTGCTGCCGGGCTCGGGCTTGCGAGCGGCGGTGCTGTGGGCGTGGATGTTGGCGTGGCTATCGGTGGTGGCGCCTGGTTGAAGGTTCCACGCGTCGGCGGAGTGTTGCGCTGCCAGCCGCCGCCATGCACGGGATAGCGACTCAGGGTCGTGTCCGGCGCGGTCGACGTGTAGCTGAGCATATCGGCGAAGCTGCCGTCGGGACGACGCAGACGCAGGAGGTTGCCGTGAAGCGCTTCCAGGTCTGCGGCTTCGACAACCAGGAATCCATGCGCGTCCAGTGTTGTATCGGTTGGAAAAACGAGTGGCGGCGTTTCCAGGTCATCATCGTCAAGCTGCCACCCATCGATCGATTGGAGATAGGGCTGAGGATTATACAATTCCAGCCACCCTCGATCGGGCTC
>DASWTQ010000104.1:0-9105 GCA_036402055.1 Herpetosiphonaceae bacterium | reverse complement strand
TTAACGATAAAACAAGCTTGATACTCTTTACATTAGGACTCACTTTTTCCATTCCTTGGATATACACCTACTGTAGAAAAAGAGTTCGGCAATCCAAAGACAAAAAACTCAAGAAAACTTATCCCAGTGTATCTATAATCAATATTATGCTGCAAAGAAAGGAAAAATCTTCAGAACTTATTGAAGCATCACTACTACTTAGTGCGCTTGGATTACTTTTTGTATCTGCCAGGCAAGCTGGTTTAATCGTTTTACTCGTACTTATATTATTCATAATTCGAATAAATATCATAAAGTTTCGTATTCGTAAGGGCTATTATGGAACAAATGAGTATGAGGCAAGAGAGATTATTCAGTTTATCCTTGATAATAGCCAAAGTATCGATTTTACTGATGATGGAACTCCTAAGCGAATTGTGACCCCCGAAGACCTAGAACATCTCCAAGAACGAATAAATGAACACGCTCCCGCTTTCCCATCACCCGCTTAAAGGTGGTTGCAATGGACAAAAGCAAGCAACTGAGCGATAGCATAAGTGGGTTGATTAGCATAGCGATAGACATCCTCTTTGCAAAAACTCCGCAAAGAGCAGCTGTAGGGTTCCTGCTGGGTGCCATTCTTCTCGTCTGCTCTAAACTGTTTAGGCCAGTACTTCTTCAGATTACATGGCTTGATATAGCCGCTGCCCAAGATTGGTACTATTTTGTTATTGGTCTTGCAGTTCTATACCTGCCGGTTATGTTTAGGCTGATGTTTAGCACGGGGAGGCTGAGCGAAGATGCAGAGTTAGCGCTAGAAATGATAAAAAGCGCCGAGAAAGCAGGATTATCCAAGAGAGTTATTGGCGAAATGTATCTTGAACTAAGCCAAGCAGTCCTCAAGAATACGATCTTAAAAAGCGATGTGAACAAAGAAATGAATAACACTCCCCAAGACTCACCTTCCAAAGTGTAGTGAGCATCGCTTTATTTTGAGTACTGTGACGAGTTTTTTCCTGAGCCGCTATATTACCCAACAAAGCCGTAGCACACGGTGGGCCTTCGACTATCTGCTCAACGACGAGCCGCTAGAATCATTGATCGCCGGCGATTTCGGCTGGCGCGAGGGCTGGGAATACTGGCTACCATAAGCTTTTAGGCGTAGCGCCCGGCGATAGCCCGATCGGTCCCGTTAAAAATGGTTCAAACGCTGTATTGACGTAGCTCAAAGATTCTGGTACCGTTCATGTATTCTATTCTGCACTCCATACCTCAGTTAGTGGAGATTGTTATGTTAACTTTACTCGCATTCCTCGCAGCCCTCGCTCTCGCCTACGCCGCACGTTCTCGGGCCGTTCCTGCTCCCGTACGCGTTCGCGTGCGCACCCGCCGCTAAAAAACCAGCTTACACAACAAACAACGGCGCGTGCAGCTTTCTACCATCTGCACGCGCCGTTTATATTTCCGTTGCTCAGCGCGGCACGATCAGGCTCAGCAGCCGATCGCGCATCTTGCGCAGGTCTTCGTCCAGGCTGCGCGGATTGATCTCAAGATCCGCGCGAATCCGTCCGATCTCCAGGCGCTCAGTATTGATCTGCGGCTTGAGATCCTCGGAGACCAGCCGAAAGGCCTCGTCGAGCGATGCCTGAGCCGCCACCAGCTCCCTATCGGCACGCGCCGAGTCGTTGGTTGCCAGCGCATCCATCGCCAGTGTGACCTGCCGCTCGGCCTTCAGCACAAAGGTTGCGCCGAGATGCTGTGCCGACTGCTGCTCGATCTGGCGCCGCAGCCGTTGCTCTTCATCATCCGGCAGCACCGACGGCTCGATCTCCGGCTCGGGCGTCTCGATCAACACCACGATCGGCTGCTCGGGCACTGCAACCGTCGCCGTCGGCGTGGGCTGTGAGCGCAGCGCCGCGACACCGCGATCCAGCGCCAGCGTGAGCGCCGACGCCAGCAGCGCCGACGCCAGCACAAGCATCCAGACAGGCGCACGCCGTAGTGCGGCCGTCATGGCTAGGTTTCGATCTGAGCGGCCAGCAGCAGCGCCTGCGCGATCTCTTTCATCGGCTTGCGAGTGTTCATCGACAGCTGCTGGATCTTGCGGAACGCCTCAGCCTCGGAAAGCCCCTGCTGCTCCATCAGCAGGCCCTTGGCGCGCTCCACGACCTTGCGCGTCTCGATCGACTCTTTGAGATCGCCGATCTGCTTGTCCATCGCCTTCAGCTCGGCAAAGCGCGCCATCGCCACCTCGATCGCGGGCAGCAGATCCGCCTCACGAAAAGGCTTGACCAGATAGGCCACCACGCCGGATTCTTTGGCCCGATCGACCAGCGCGCGATCGCTGTAGGCCGTGAGCAGCAGCACCGGCGCGATCCGCTCCTGTGTCAGCACCTCGGCCGCCTGAATCCCATCAAGCTTCGGCATCTTGATGTCCATGATCACCAGATCGGGGCGCAGCTCGCGAGCGAGATTGATCGCGCTCACACCGTCGCCCGCCTCGCCGACAACCAGATAGCCCAGCCCAACCAACGTTTCCTTGAGATTCATGCGAATCAAGGACTCATCGTCGGCGATAACCAGTCGAGTCTGCGACATACGTGTATCCTCCAAGTGTACCGGAGCCTGATTATTCGTTCAGTGTGGCTGGGAGTATACGTCGTGGAATCGGCGATGTCAAAGACTCTTGGGAGCGGTTTCACAAGTTCGTACCGATAGCACAATCCAGAGCCGCTCGATTTGGACACTCAGTACAATCAGCGCAGCAGCAGCGCCGGAAGCCAGAAATTGCCGTAGCCCAGGATGTTGAGCGTTGTGATCAGCACAAAGATCAGCGCCGACACCGCGATGACCAGATAATCCCAGCGCTCGTAGCGCAGCTCTTCGATCCAGGTGCGCGGCCCGGTGCCGAACGCGCGCATATCCATCGCATCCACAATCTCGTCGGCATCCACAATCGCGCCGATCGTAACCGGCACCACCAGCGGAGCCATGTTGCGGATCTGGCGAATCAGTCCGCCTTTGCGCTCCAGCTCATAGCCGCGCGCCTTTTGCGCATCCAGCGTCGTGCCGAAATCGCGCGCCAGCGTGGGCACAAAGCGAAACGCCAGATCCGTAGCGAAAGCGAACTTATCGGGCACGCCCAGCCGCCGCACCGCCACGCCGAAGAGCGCGGGATTCGTCGTGTAGATCACCAGCATCGAGAACGTCGCCAGCGCGAAGATGCGCATCAGCTGCGCGATCGCAAACACGCCGCGCTCGATGCTCAGCGATGGGTAGAAGATCCGGCCCATGATCGACAGACCGTCCGGCCAGATCGGATGCTCGACTGTGTACACGCCCGACGCCTGCCAGCCCGTCAGCGCGGTGAAGGCGGTCAGCACAAGGATCACCACGCTCATCACGATCCAGAAGCGCCGGGTTTCGCGCCAGGTGACGCGTGACAGCCGCAGCAGCACCAGCGCGGCCAGGAAAAAGATCAGGATGATCCGAATATCCCAGATCTGGATCAGCGCAAAGGTGACGCAGATAAAGCAGATGATGCGCGCGCGCGGATCGACGCGCTCGATGATGCTGCCGCGCTCACGATAGCCCCAGGTAACAATCATAAGCCCAAGAAGCCGCGCCCCGCGCCGATCGACGCGGAGCGCAGCGCTAAATTACGCTCGTCCAGTGCGCGCCCGCGCCGAGGTGTACGCACCGTAGAGGATCGGCAGCAGGATCGCGATATTGATCAGATTCGGGCCCGCCGCCGGGACGAACTCGCCGAGGATCGCCACCGCCGGTGTGTAGCCGTTCCACCAGATGTCGGCGATTGCCGCAAAGCCGATGCCCACGATCACGCCGAGCGCCGACCACAGCAGCGCGATCGCGACGTCGGGCCGATTCCGCAGCGCGTAGCGAATGCCGATCACCAGCGCCACGCCGAGCAGCGGCACCCACCACATCGCGCCGACCGCACCGCCCGCGAACTGATTCTCGACATCCGGGCTCAGCAGCAGCCAGAGCGCCAGCACCACACCGACCACGCCGATCGTGATCGTCAGGCCGTTGAACGAGCGCTTGCTGCGCGGAAAGGCCGTCGCCAGGCCCGCGACCAGGCCCATCAGCCCGTTGCCGACATCCCAGATCGGGAACACGCCCCAGCCGGTCATGGCGTCGCCCAGAATGTTGCCGACAAAGCCGGTGAAGAAGCCGACGACCGGGCCGAAGAGCACGCCGAACAGGACCGGAATCACCGATGCCGGACGAAACGCTACCTGGCTCACCGAAGGCATCTGAATCGAGTTACCCAGGTACGAGAGCGTACCATAGAGCGCCGCGCCGATCGCCATCATCACGACCTCACGCGTGCCGACCTGCCAGATCGGACGATCCGCAAAGGCGACGTACAAACCATAGACAATTCCGGCCCCGACCAGCACAAACCAGATCCAGGTGTACCCTTCCAACGGCTGCGCCTCTTGTGAACGCGCCGCCGCCAGAAAATTACCGAGGTAGATCAGCACGACGCTGACGACGATTATGGCGGCGAGCAGCATCAGCGGGCGCGTGTACCGATTGGGCGAAGTAGTTCTCATCGCGTCCTCCACAAAGCAAGCAGAACCAATAGAGAACAAAGAACAGAGAACAGAGAACAGGTTAAGCGCCTTTGTTCTTTGTTCTTTGTTTCGCTGTTCCTTCCCTAAGGTTGTCGACTCGGACCAATACCGACGCTTGATGTTCGACTGATTGTCGCTGCATCCTCCTTGAGATAACGAGCCAATCCTTCAGCACGCAGAAATCGGCCCGTGTGTGGCAACAGCGTGAGATTGAGCCGCAGCAGCGAGGTCGGCTCGACGCGACACCGCCGCAGCAGCGACTCGTCGGCCAGCACCTGCTCAGGCGCTCCATCGGCGGCGATCCGGCCATCGGCGACCAGCACAATTCGGTTGGCGTAGGTCAGCGCCAGATCGAGATCGTGGGTGATAAAGATCATCGCGTCGAAGCTTCGCAGCCCGGCGATCGCGTCCATGAACGCTGTGTACGAGCGATGATCTTGGCCGGCGGTCGGCTCGTCCATCACCAGCACCCGGGACTCCATGGCCGCCACCGCCGCGATCCCGACGCGCTTCTGCTGGCCATAGCTCAGCGCCAGCGGCGGCCGATCTTCCAGGCCCGCCAGCCCGACCATCTCGATCGCCCGCGTCACATTCGCCTCGATGCGCTCGCGATCGAAGCCCAGGTTGCGCGGCCCGAACGCCAGCTCCTCACGAACAGTCGGCGCGAACAGCATATGGCCGGGATGCTGAAACACATAGCCGACATTATGCGCGATCTGCGCGGTCGTCAGCTCGGCGCTCGGCTCGCCCATCACGCGCACGGCGCCTGAGCGCGGCTTGAGCAGCCCTATGATATGTTTGACCAGCGTGCTCTTGCCCGCGCCGTTCGGCCCCAGGATCGCGACAAGATCGCCTTTGCGGATCGTCAGGTTGATGTCGTGGAGCACCGGCTGTTCGGGATCGTAGAAAAAATCGACATGCTCGAACTCGATCAGCGGCTCGGCGCCGGGCTGGGCCGGATTCGGCGGCGGCAGATCCGGTGTCGGGTTGCGCCGGCTCCACTCGACAACCAGCGGCGCGGGCAGCTTGACCTCGCGCGGATCGGCGACGGCCTCGAACTGCTGGAGATCGCCCCAGTAGATCTGCTGGCCGTCGCGTAGAAACAGCACGCGCTCAGGCCGCAGATCCAGCACATCCTCGATCCTGTGCTCGACCAGCAGCAGCGTGTGCTCGTCGTCGGCCAGCGAGCGCAGCAGCCGCAGCGTCTCGGTCGCGGAGGCCGGATCGAGACTGGCCAGCGGCTCGTCCAGCAGAATCAGCCGCGACTGCATCGCCAGCACACCGGCCAGCGCGACTTTCTGCTTCTCGCCGCCGGAAAGCTTGAAGGTCGCTCGATCGCGCAGATGCGCAATGCCCAGCCGATGGAGCACCTCGTCGATCACCTCGACGATCCGCTGTCGTCGCCAGCCCAGGTTCTCGGGACCGAACGCAATCTCGTTTTTGACGTACGCGCCGACGATCTGCTTCTCGGGATTTTGCAGCACCGTGCCGACCATCTGCGCGATCTG
Organism: Herpetosiphonaceae bacterium; assembly: GCA_036402055.1. GTDB lineage: Bacteria > Chloroflexota > Chloroflexia > Chloroflexales > Kallotenuaceae > LB3-1. Next base: position 3,017 of record DASWTQ010000104.1, on the reverse strand, counting down.
CGCCAGCGACAGCCGAGCCGGATCTTCGCCATGAAGCCGTAGCGAGCCACTCAGCTCGCCTTTGTACGAGCGCGGAATCAGACCATTGATACAGCGCAGCAGCGTCGACTTGCCGCAGCCGCTCGATCCGGCGATCAGCACTACATTGCCGCCGGCAGCCTCAAAGGAAATATCTTGAATCGCAAGCTGCTCGGCCTGTCCATAGCGAAATGATAGATGCTCGGCGGCGAGGACATTTATGGGCATGTGTTTATCTCTTGAATGATGAGTCGTGGTTTACCTGTAGTGTACAGCAGGCGCACAAGTGCGAAAAAAAGAACCGAGAACCGAGAACCAAGAACCTAGAGCCGGGAAGAGAACAGAGAACCAAGAACAGAGAACAAAAAAGTACCACTTTCCCCTTCGCCTGCCGCAGCGGGAGAAGGGGTGGTCCGAAGGACCGGGGATGAGGGCCAGATCAATCTACATCAACTCTATTCACTCCACAAAACAGCCGCCCATCGATCGATGAACGGCTGCGCTGCCAGAATATGAGATTGAGGCTTATTTACGAAAATCCACGAAGCGATAGCCAACGCCGCGCTCGGTGAGGATATAGCGCGGATTGGCCGGGTCTTCCTCAATCTTCTGGCGCAGATAGGTGATATACAGCCGCAGATAATGGCTCTCGTCGCGATACTCCGGCCCCCAAACTTTGGCCAGCAGCACATCGTGGGGCATGACCCAGCCGGCGTTCTGCACCAGATGATACAGCAGCCGGTACTCGGTCGGGCGGAGACTCACGGGCTCGCCGTTGACCAGCACCTCGTGCTTGGCAAAATCGATCGTCAGACGCTCGTCGATCTTGAGCTGCGTCTGCGGCATCGGCGGCGGCGTGGCATGACGGCGGAGCACAGCCCGAATCCGGCTCAGCAGCTCACGGTGCGAGAAGGGTTTACCGATATAATCGTCGGCGCCCAGCTCCAGGCCCTGGATGCGATCGTCCTCTTGATCTTTCGCCGTCAGCACGATCACCGGAACCGTCGAAAACTGGCGCAGCCGCCGCAGCACCTCGAAGCCGTCCATGCTCGGCATCATAATATCGAGCAGCACAAGATCCGGCAGATTATCGCGGATACGCTCCAGCGCCTCGCGGCCATTACTGGCGGCGATCACCCGGCAGCCCTCAAGCTCAAGATTCATGCGCACAAAATTAACAATGCGCGGCTCGTCGTCTACCACAAGCACCAGACGATCTTTAAGCTCGACTCGCAGCTGTTCGGTTGTGCTATTGGTGGTCATACTGGTTTAGGAACCCGCCTCACCATTGTTGCTTGAGCGGCGCGTGGTTGTGCGGCGCTGGCGCGTCGGGCGCGGCTCGGCGCCGGCTGCGCTATCGCCACTGCTGTCGGCGCTCGACTCAGGCGCTGGCCGCGTGCTCTCAGCGCTGGGTCGGCGCGGCTCGGCGCTGGCCGTCGAGCGGCTGCCGTCGCTGCTGGGTGTCGTGGTGCGCCGGGTGCGCGTTGCACCGCCGGCTGTGCTGGATGTGCTGGGCGTGTTGGGCGTTGCGCGACGAGTACGAACCACAGTTACCGGCACGATCGGCGTGTCTTGCGATATGCTGCTCGGCGCTGGCGCGGCGGGTGTTGGTGTCGGCGCGGGGGCAGGCGCAGGCTCACTCGCGGAGCGAACCTCGTAGCCGCGCGCACTGAGGCGCTGTGCGAAGCGATCTTCGACCTGCACTTCGTCAAGAGTATCGGCGTCGTATGTGCCGTACTCCTCGCGCAGCAGCTCGATGATCGAGTCGGCATAGCTATAAATATCGTTGACACTCATCATGTCGCGTAACATTCGTCTTTCAGGCATATCGTAACTCCATATACAAGGGTCGGGGGGTCGCGCAAGCTGTATGATACGACCCTTTATGTTTGGCTCTATTATGATGCTTTATGTCTGTTTGAGCAACCCCAAGCACAGACGCGGTCCGACGTGACAGGGATCACTCCTGCTCAAGCGCCGGCGGCGCATCAGCTTCGACTGGCAGGCTGCGCAGCTCAAGCGGCAGCGTCAAGATAAAGCGCGAGCCGCGTCCAGGCTGACTCTCGACCCACAGCTTACCGCCGTGCGCTTCGACAATGGCCCGCGCAAGATACAGGCCAAGCCCGGCGCCCTGTGTCTGCCGTCCCAGCGAATTATCGACGCGGTAGAAGCGCTCAAAGATCCGCTGCTGGTCCTCGGGAGCGATGCCCACGCCCTGATCCGACACATACACGATCGCCTCGTCGGCTTCAGCCCAGCCGCCCAGCCGGATCACACCACCTTCGGGGCTATATTTCACGGCGTTGGACAGCAGATTCGCCAGCACCATGCGCAGCCGCTCCTCGTCGGCGTGCACCGGCGGAAAGCCCGAAGGAAAGCGCAGCTGAAACTCAAAGTGCGCGGGCGTCGTCGCGGCGATGCCCTGCACTAGCCGCTCGCTCAGCGCAGGCAGATCGACGGGGCCGAAGCGCAACCGCAGACCGCCGGCTTGAAGCCGCGATACGTCGAGCAGATTACCGATCAACTCGTTCAGCCGATCCGACTCTTCCTCGATCACATTCAGGCCGTCGCGCACTGTCTCGATGTCCCAGTTGGCATCTGTGCGGCTCAGCGTGCTGGCGTAGCCCTTGATGATCGCGACCGGCGTTTTCAGCTCATGCGAGATCACCGAGATAAATGTCGCCTGCTGCTGCTCTTCCCAGATCTGCGCGGTAATATCGCGCACATTAGCGATCGCGCCCAAAAACTCGTCGTCGGGACCGTACGTCGGCGAGTAGCGGCTGGAAATATAGCGCTCGCGGCCGTCACGCGTGGTGATGCGGCCCTCAACGGTGGGATTGGTCATGCGCGGCAGCCGTTGCAGCGGGCAGGCGGTCAGGCAGATGTTGATGCCCTGATCGTTATGGATGCCGAGCACCTCGGCGCACGGCCGACCGGTCGCCTCCTCGCGCGGCCAGCCGGTGAGATGCTCCATCGCCCGGTTGAACGAGGTGATGCGC
>DASWTQ010000103.1:0-19928 GCA_036402055.1 Herpetosiphonaceae bacterium | reverse complement strand
GGTAGTTCGGCTGCGTGTCATCGGTTACTTGCTCTAGCTCGCTCTCCGCGCCGTCCACGCGCAGCCGCACCAGAGAGGTTCCGTCGTCCTCGCCAGCGGCGTCGAAGATCAGCGGATCGCTCTCGGCGTCGCGCGGCCGTGGCGTGAGCGTGTAGGTCAGCGGCTGATTCGGCGGCGCTACCACCTGATGCAGCAGCAGTGTCTCCTGCTGGCGCAGCCCGACGCGTGGCTGGACATCGACGGTGATGCGTGGCTCGGTGCCGCCGCTAAAGTTCGCGCTGTTGAGCCGTGGCCGCAGCACAAACGCCGCCACGTTCGAGGCCATGCTCCTGCGCGCGCGTGGCTCGGCGGCGCCCAGCGGCAGGCGATGAATGACCTGCACCGCGTTGACTCCGGCGCGTAGACCGTTGGGCAGCTCGACCACCAGCCGCGTCGGCGTCGATCCGGTCTCGGGCGCCTGCTCGATCGTCCCGAACTGCACAACCGTATCGTCGTCGAGCAGTCCGCTGCCGCGCAGCTCGATCGTCGCGGCGGGAGCAAACGTGATCATCTGCGGCTCCACGGCGTCGATCCGCACCTGGCGCATCGGCACGACAAAGATCTGGCGCTCACGAACCGGCAGCGCGCTGCGCGGCGTTTCCTCGGCCTCGATCAGCACCACGCTGCACTGGTAGGCGATCGAAAGCGCGTACTGGGTCTGGAAAAAAACCGACCAGATCTTGGATAGCTCTTCCAGCGAGAGCGGCAGCGGCGTGAAGCGCACCAGATCGATCTGATCCGCCAGATTCGAGCGCCGCAAGTAGTGATCGGGATCGGCCGTCACCAGATCGTCGATCACTGCCGCGATCTGGCTGCGGCTCAGCAGCGGATGTGCGTGCAGCGTGCGTACGGTGCTGCCCAGCACCCGCTGCGGCTCAAGCGTGGCCTCGCTGCCGTAGAAGGTGAGCAGGTAGTGCAGATCCAGCGCGACTCGTGGCCGCTGCACCAGCGCGGCGTTGCCCGATCGGGTCGGAAGGTCGGTGTTGCGCCAGGCGCTGTTGTAGCCGACCTGATACAGATAAATGTTCAAGCCCATGCTCGGCACATCACGATCCGGCCGCACGTTGCGAACCGCCGCGCCGGGAACGTCCACCTGGATCGCGCCCTGAAGCATCTGGCTCAGCACCGTAGTCACCGTGGCGATGGCAAGAAAATTACTCATCGACGGTCTCCGTTCTGTGAGCGCAGATAATCGTCAAGCGACATGCGCGGCGTGGGCGCGGGTCTCGGCTTGGGCTGCTCTGCCGGCGGCGGCGTCACGGCGCGCACCTCGATCCGGCCGATCGAGACGTGGATCTGCGGCGCTGGCTGTGCGGCTGGCGGCTCCGGCGCTCGCGGCGTGGGCGGCAGGAGCGGCATACGTGGCTCACGGACGACCAGCTCGGGCCGCTCGGTCTGTGCGGTGGCTGCGCGTCGCTCGACGCTCTGCGCCTGGCGCTCGTCGGCGACCGGCACCGGCGATGTCGATCTGCGGGGCGAATCGAGATCACTGGGCCGGGCTGCTACCAGTGAGCGCGCGCTGGGCGTGGTCGAGGCGGGCTGCGGCTCGCTGGACGGGCGCTGCACGCCTGCCTGGGCGCTGGGTGTCGGATCGGGCGGGCTGAGCAGCTGCGCTGGCTGCTCTCGACGTGCCGTTGCACCCGGAGGGTACCCGGCCGGCCAGGAGTGTTCCGCCGACCGGCGAGTCGGATTCGTGGGCGGCGCCGCGCTCGACTCGATCATCCGGTGAGCCTCGGCTGGCGGCGCGACGTTGCTCGGCTCAGCTCTGGCTGCTGGATCGAGCTGCGGCGGCCGGGCTCGCTCGACGGTTGGCGCGGGTTGCTCAGGTGGCTGGCGCATCACAGAGCGCGGCTCGGTTGGCTGGTCTGGCCGTGGTTGCTCTGGCGTTTCCCTGCGCTCAACAAACGCATCGATCGTCTGCGGTGGCGGGGCGCTCTCCGGCTGTGGCGCCTGCTCCTCGATCGTTAGCTCTTGCCCGGCTTCCGTCCAGCCGTCGACAAGCGGCGCTCCCGGCGCGAAGAGCGAGGGCACCACCGGCTGGATCGTGCTGGTCAATCCCAGCGTTCGCTCGGCTAGCCGTGTGAAAAAATCAGGCATTAGCTCACCATGTCGAGATAGAACTGCCGGCGTGCGGCGCTCAAGGCCAGAATATCCGGCTCACGCCAGCCGTACGCTCGCGCCAGCGCATGAACCTCGCGCAGCAGCCGCTTGGCCGTCGCGGTCAGCTCATTCCAGAAGAACGCGACGATGTCGAGCTGGGTTTGCCAGCGCTGGCCACAGGCCGGACATTCGAGATCGATCAGCACCTCGGCCAGCGGATCGCAGGCCGTGATGCGCTCGGCGATGCTCCCGACGATCGCAGGCGGCAGCGCTTCCACGCCGATCGGACGGCCAGCGCGCTCGACCTCCAGCACGCAGCGGCTCAGCAGCAGATCGTGAGCGCTGGCTGGATCGGCGCAGGCCACGATTGCTGCCAGATCGTAGCTGTTGGGCAGCCGAAACTGGATCGCGTACTCGTCCACGGTCCAGCCATGCACCGGCTCGATCGACTCGGGCTGCGCGCTGGCCCGCAGCTCCGCCGCCGACAGCGGAAACTGGAGCCGCTCGGCGCACTGCGGACACTCCGCGTAGCTCTCCAGGCGCGCGCCGAAGGTACGTTCCCAGGCTTCCAGCAGGTAGCCGTCGCGCTGACCGATGCTGAGCGTCGCCAGCTCTTCCCAGGCCATCGTAGGCCGCGCCGCCGCAAGAATCGTCAGCGCCCGATCGATCGGATGCTGGCGCAGGCCGGTCTCCCAGATGTGGATAAGATCATGCTCTGCTAAGCCACGCATAGGCTCTATGCAAAGAACAAGCGAACAAAAGAACAAAAGAACAAAAATAAACCTCGCTTGTTCCCTTGTTCCCTTGTTCCTTTGTTCCTCTATTCTGTGAACGTCGGCTCGCTCGGCTCGGGCACCTCGTCGTCACGCTCCCAGCCCTCGTTTTCCAGCTTGATGTTCTGGATCGCGACGGCGTTGGCGTTGGCGTCCAGATCCGGCAGCGCCTGGTACTCCGAGACCCAGCAGCGAAAAACTTTGTAGGCGATCGCCAGCTGTCCGGCCTCGTTATACACCTCGATGATGATGTCCTTGCGAAAGTCCTTGAGCGAAACCTCGCTGCCCAGGCCGGAGCCGAAGTTCCAGACTTTGTTGGCCCACTTCTCGAACTCGGCGTCGTGCGTTACGCCGCGCTCCAGCGTGATCGCCTCGTACTCGGTGCGGCCCGGCGACTTGCGCGTGCTGCTCGGATCGCCGCCCTCGCGGTGCTTGACGACCTCCGTGGTGCGCTTCAAGGAGCTGACTTTGCTGATCCCGGCAACGTAGCGACCATCCCACTTGACGCGGAACTTGAAATTCTTGTAGGGGTCGAAGCGCTGCGGATTGACGCTAAACTGAGCCATCCTGCTCTCCTTGTAGAGAACAAAGAACAGAGAACAAAAAGAAAGTACGAGCCCGTTGTTCTTGGTTCTTGGTTCTTGGTTCTTGGTTCTCCGTTCTCCGTCTTACACTTCGATCTGGCCGGCCATCTGCTGGAGCTTGATGATCACAAACTCGGCCGGTTTCAGCGGCGCGAAGCCGACGATAATATTGACAATCCCCAGGTTGATGTCGTTCTGCGTGGTGGTCTCGCTGTCGCACTTGACGAAGTACGCCTCGCGCGGCGATTTGCCCTGGAACGCGCCCTGGCGGAAAAGATTCTGCATGAACGCGCCGATGTTCAGCCGGATCTGCGCCCACAGCGGCTCGTCGTTCGGCTCGAAGACCACCCACTGCGTCCCGCGATACAGGCTTTCCTCAAGGAAGAGCGCCAGCCGCCGCACCGGAATATACTTGTACTCGTCGGCCAGCGAGTCTGCGCCGCGCAACGTTCGCGCGCCCCACACGACGCGCCCATTGACCGGAAACGAGCGCAGGCAGTTGATGCCGATCGGATTCAGCATGCCGTTCTCGGCATCGTTGAGATTGACGGCCAGGCCCTGAATGCCGTTCATCGCCGCGTCGAGACCGGCGGGCGCTTTCCACACGCCGCGCTGCGCATCGGTGCGCGCCATCACACCGGCGATAATCCCGCACGGCACGAAAACGTCGAGCTGGCCGTCACGCAGCGGATCGGCCTCGATCACGCGTGGAAAATAGATCGCGGCGTTGCGGGCAAAGGTGCCGGAAAGTCCCAGGCTGCCCAGGCCGGCCTGAGCCGTTGCGGCCGCCGTGTTGGGATTGGCGCTCCACGCGGCCGGCGGATCGACGAGGAGGAACGCGCGACGCTCGGCGCAGTAGGCCATCGAGGTTTGATAAATCGTGCTCGCGGTGTCGCCGCCCTGAACATCGGGCGGAATGCAGAGCAGATTGAAAAGATCGGCCTTCTCAAGGGCGTACAGGCCGCGCTTGTTGGTGCGATCGCCGGTGTAATCGTTGGTGGTGAGCGCCTGGCTATCGACCGCCTGCCCGGCCGCGACGACGCCCGTCGAGTTGGTCGTGGAAAACGGATCGTCGCCGGCGGGAACGATGCCGTTTGGCCCTGGATTGCTGGCCGCCGGCCGTGCTCCCGGCAGCGCGCCCAGCGTGCGCACCAGGCTCGATTCCTGGCGCAGCACATTGTCGATCCGCCGCGTGGCCGTAGTCTGGACCGAAACGTTGCGGATCACCTCGGTCGCGCCGGTCGCGGTGTCGCGGATCGACAGGTTGAACAGATTGGTGTCGGCTGGATCGCGGGTGTTGTAGTCGATGCGGCCACGCAGGCCATTGCCCCAGACGCCCTCATTGGCCGCCTCAAGATTAAGCCCGCCCACCGTGAGCTGCGCGCGCGTTTGCGGCGCGGCATTGCCCACCGCCGCCTCGGCGGCATCGCTTACGCTGTCGGCGGTCGCGCCCGGCAGATCGCGGGCAGCCTCGGCGGCGTCGGCGACGGCATCGGCGGCGGCGTTGCGGGGAGCGGCGGCGTTTTCGGCGGCGTTCGCGGCGTTGCGCGCGGCAGTCGCGACCGAGGCTGGTGTCGCGCCACCTTCGGCGGCAGCTGCGGCAGCGGCGTTGGCGACATCCTGCGCGGCGTCCTGCGCGGCATCCTGGTCGGCGTCCGAGGTGAAGAACGGACGATACATCCGCACGATGATCGCCTGGCTGCCACCGTTGAGGTAGAAGTCGCGCACCGCGTAGCTTAGTGGGCTGGTGAGCGATAGCCCGCCGAAGGTGCGCTCGAAGTCGGCAAAACTGTTGACCTGGATCGGCTCGTTCACCGGGCCGCGCAGCGTGCGCCCGATAAACGCGGTGATCGAGGTCGCTACTCCCGTGATCGTTCGTACACCGCTTGCAATTTCCTCGATGTACACACCCGGATACGTTGGCGTAACAGGCATAGCACATGCTCCCTTGTAGATAAGCCGCCAGCGCTCGGCAAGGAGGCGCAGCCTGGCTCCTTGCCATCCGACCCGGCGATTCAGCGCGCGGATCGGCGAAAGATCGTGTTGTATTCCAGCATGTCTGCCTGGGAACACTCGCCGCGATGTTGCGCCGGAACAATCGGCGGCCAGCGATTCCGGCACACTAAGACGGGCCTGATGGAGCACCGCCGGCAAGCAGCCAGGCGCGTACCAGCTCTTCGAGACCCACGTTGGTCTGGATCGGCACTGTTTGATCGCCGTCGTGGAGCCGGATGCTGCCGCGAACGATACCGGTGCCGGTCTGCTGCCACAGCCGAATGATCAACGTGACCGGCTTGAGCGGCAGCGCTTCTAGCTGGTGGGTGCCGTCCACACTCACATACCACGCGCCGTCGGCACCCATCTGTAGTCGTACGACCAGCGTCGTGTAGTCGCCATTGGGTTCCGCAGCCACGCAGCACCTTCCTCTCGTAAGGCTACTCCTGGAAGCGTGAGCCGGGACGGAAAGCCACCGATCCGGTTGTTCTACGGGTGTCTCATAAGCCGCTCATCGATCGAAGTCGGATCGACTGTAGCACACGGCGCTCAAGCGCTGCTCAGCGAATACTCAAGCGCCGCTCAATCGACGCTTGCAATCGGGAGATATTCGTGCTTAGATGGTGTTAACCCAAGTATACGAGTGCCAGTTTCGCATCCCACTCAGCCGCTTCTGCTGGTCACATGTTCGGTAGCGCCCGCTGCATGCGTCTCGCCAACGCAGCAGTTCGACACGGCGCCTTGATCCTTTGGATACACCATTATTTCTGAACTCGTCCGCCGTACACGCCTGGCTGCCGTCCGTGCAAAGGTGCCTGGCTGTCGGCCGGAGGTTTCAGGGAAGGTCCACGATGAAGGCACATCGTGATGGGGAGAGGACGGGGGAGGTGCTGTCGCTGGCCGAGGGTCTTCTGCATCAAGGAGAGCAGTGCGCGCAGATTGGGCTGCCGCAGCAGGCCATCGAGATTCTGGGCAATGTTTGGACGATGAGCGTGGAGTACGCGCCTGAGCTTGCCGATAGCGCGGCCTGGGAGATCGGCTGGCTGGCTGCCCGACGTGGCCGCTACGCCGAGGCCGCCGCCTGGTTTGCGCGTGTGGCGCAGCCGCCTGCCAACGCGACGCTGTGGCCGATCGCGCGGGAAACGCTGCTCGAAATGTGCAGCCTGCTGGATCAACAGCCCGCCCGCGAACCCGACGTCGCCGTGAGTCCACCGTCTGATGTGACGACTAACCCATCCGCGCTGCCGCCGCTTGTCGTGACTAGCCTTGGTTGCTTCCATGTGACGCGCGCCGGTACGACGCTGCCGACCTGCAAGGCGCGCAAATCGATCGCGATCTTTCGCTACCTGCTGCTCCAGCGCAATCGCGCCGCGCACAAAGACGAGCTGATCGATCTTTTCTGGCCCGACTCGCAGCCCCGCGAGGCAATGCACAGCCTGCACGTCGCCATCAGCGGTCTGCGGCGCTACCTCGATCCGACCGATGGCAGCTATCTCCTGCTCGACGCCGGACACTACCAGCTCCACCAGGATGCGCCGATCGACGATGACTGCCTGCGCTTTGCCCAGCTGGTCGAGACGGCGGAGCAGCACTGGCGAGCCGGAAACGCCGCCTGTGCCCGGCAGTCCTACTCCGACGCGATCGCGTGCTATCAGGGCGATTACTACCTCGACGACCGTGATCTGCTCTGGGCAGTCGCCGAGCAGGAGCGGCTGCTCACCCGCTATCTGGTCGCGCTGGACCGGCTGGGTCGCATCCTGATCGCGCAGTGCCAGCCCGAGGCCGCCGTCGAGTGTTTCCAGCGGCTGCTTGAGCGCGATAGCTATCGTGAAGACGCGCACTGCCAGCTGATGCTCTGCTACCAGCTGCTCGGACGGCGTGGCGAGGCCCTGCGGCAGTATCAGACCTGCACGGCGATCCTGGCTCAGGATCTTGGCCTTGAGCCGATGCCCGAGACTCAGGCGCTCTACCATCGCATCCTGGGCGATACCGGCTAGCCGCCGCTTAGGTCTGCCTCAGTGCGGCTCGGAGCAGTCGATCATCCACGGCGGCAGATCACCCTCGATCAGCCGTGCGGCGTCGGCGCTGTCCGCATGGTGGCAGGCCAGCCTTTTCGACGGCATAGCGCGCGGCACGACGTTTCCCGCCGCTGGCGCGGTCTGCGCCAGCATCCGCTCAAGCTCGGCTTGCAGCACATCGAGCTGTCGACCGTAGCGCAGCGCGTCTTGTCGTATGCTCGCCAGCTCCTCGGAGGTGCTCCCCGTCGTCTCGGCCTCGGCAATCCGCGACAGAATCGTGTGCAGCGCGGCGCGGAAATCATAGCTTGGTTGGTGTGTCATGGTGGAACTGTAGCATACCGAGAACAAAGGAACAAAGGAACAAAAGAACAAAAGAACAAACGGAGAACCAAGAACCAAGAACCAAGAACCAAGAACCAAGAACCTAACGAAAGAACAAAGAACAACAGAACAAAGAACAACAGAACAGAAAGTACCAAAACCCCCTCGCCTGCCGCACAGGAACGGGAAAGGGACCCGTGACGGCGGGGAAGGGGGAAGGCGCGATAGCGCCAGGGGGCGAGGGCCTACGCCTTAGCCACCGGAAACTGGATCTCGGTGACGTAATTCGCCGGGTTGCCGGCGCGATCGTACTGCAAATAGATCTCGCGGTTCGGCCCGACGATCCGGTAGCCGTTGGCCTCGATCCACTGCAAGATCGCGCTGTAGGACTCGCTAAAGCCGTCGAAGCTGCCCTGGTGGATCACCGAGGCCATCGTCTCCACAGCCGGCAGCTCGTACACCCGCACCCGATCACTGTCGGGCAGCCGCTCCTGGATCGGCACTGCCGCCTCGACCTGGATGTCGCGCTCGCAGTGCTCCGTGTCGTGCCACAGATCTAGCGCCGGCCCGGCAAACTTGCCGCCCTGCTGCTCGACATAGCCCAACACCTCGTCGAAGAGCCGGTTGAATACCGGCGTGGTCATGCTGCGGTCGGGGATCACATCGCGGACGGCGGCGACCAGCACCGGCTCGATCTTCTTGATAACAACTTCATGCGTTGGCATACCTTGCTCCTGTTCGATCTGGCGTAATCGCGCTTCGATGCGCGCCAGACGCGCTTGTTCAGCCGCTAACTGCTGCTGCACCTCGGCCTGTTTCAGCTTGAGCATGCCGCGAATCTGGGTCGCCGGTAGATCATCGGCCAGCAGCTGCGCGATCTGCTGGAGCGAAAGGCCAAGATCTTTCAGCGCCAAAATCCGATTGAGACGCGGCAGCTGCTCGACCGCATAGTAGCGGTAGCCGGTGAAGCGATCGACCTGCACCGGCTTGAGCAGCCCCAGCTGATCGTAGTGGTGCAGCGTTTTGACGGTTACCTGGCTGAGCTTTGAGAAATCACCGATCTTGATCATTGTTCATCCCTGTGCACATGGGCCATCAAGCTTGTTGAACACATGGTACAGCCTCCGGTAAGCGGAGAGTCAAGCGGTCAATCGCGGATTAACAGAAAACCCAGGACGATCAAAGATCATCCCGGGCTACACGACATTATGTCAGGTTGTTCAGTTGGTGAGCGCCATACCGCTGGGCTCCTGAATCACGCGGTGCTGCTCCACCATCCGCACGACCGTCCGCCAGTTGTCGGAGCGGCGCACACGTGGCGCGGGAGCGCGGCGCACACGCGCGGGCTGGGTCTCGGTGCCATAGCCGAGCGCGGTCATGATCTGCGGCAGGCTCTGCTGCTCGATCACACGCGTCACCAGGCGATCGCCCTCCTGCTCGATGATCACGCGCTTCATCTCGGGATTCAGGCAGTGATGCGCGCCGCCCTTGCCTGAGATCATCGACTGGTAGGCGCCGATGCCAAAAACCGCGATGATCTGGCCGCCGTTGGTCTCGGGCAGCACCAGCGGCTCCTGGCCGGGCCGTGGATACATATCGTCCGAGTCGCAGGTGCGCCGGCCGCCCAGCCGCACCGACTGCGCGGCATCGTCCCAGCCGGTGAGCGGCAGAATAATGAACTGCTGATCGTCCACGATCAGCGTGTCGGGCGCGCTCACCATCAGCGAGCCGTTGAGCAGATACCAGGGCGCATCGCCGTCACGGCCGCGCTTGACCTTGCCCACTTCCATCAGATACATGCTGTGTGAGGCCACGGTGTAGCGCCCAAACTCGCCGACCACATCCGGCACCGGCACGTCGTAGCGCGCGCAGGTCTCGGCGATCGTCGCGAAGAGGCGGCGCATAAACGCGGCGTAGTCGAACTCGAAGCTCAGATCGTAGGCTGAGGTCGGCATGCCGCCGCCGAAGCTGAACATGTGCAGCGTGGGAACGCGCCGGCGCAGCTCACAGTAAGCCTCGACCGCGCCGACCAGCTTGTTTAGCCAGGCGTCCTGATCTTCGATCTGCGAGCCGACCATCGCGTGGTACAGCACCAGCTGATGTGGCGTGCCGCTCAGCGTGGCCACGACCTGATCGATCTCGTCGGGCAGCAGCCCAAAGCGATCGCCGCCCGCACACTTGGCATACTCGCGTGCCCGCACGCCGATGCCCATCGCCACCGGCGACTCGCGATACGCGTCCCACTCGTCGAGATCGTCAAGCACCGGCACGACATGCTTGTTGCCGGCCAGGCGCAGCTTCAGAATCGCGGTAATGTAATCGTCTTCCTTCGAGCCGTTGCAGAAGACATATCGTTCACTGGTCAGTGTGCCGCGTCGCCACAGATCCGTCGCGATGCGAACGTCGGCCACCGACGAGGTCTCGTAGTGCGCGCCCGCGCTGAGCGCCGTACGCACCACCTCTTCGCTGAAGTTCGCTTTGGTAGCGTAGGCATAGATAAAGCTGCCGGCGTAGTCGGTCTCGTGACGAGCCTGCTCGGCGACGCGCTCCATGCGCTGTACTTGCTCGGTAATGAGCGGACAATATGCAATCTCCAGCGGCGCTCCATGCTCGGCCACCAGAGCCTCCAAATCCACATTGGCGAACATTAGCTTGCCGTCCTGGCGGCTAATGAACTCGTTCAGCAACCCCTTGTCACCGACCCCATAGCGGGCCTGAAGGTACTCACGATATGTCTGCTCCAATTCGAATAGATCCTCCCATAAAGACTAAGAAGAAGTAAAAGAAAAGTCTGTGGAAGAACCGCTCCAGGAGCAAGCAGGCAGGCTACATCTGAGGCATAAAAACACCCCGAGGCCATCGGCTCGGGGCAGAGGATGTTTGAGGTAAACCGTGAGCTAACGCAGACGCATTAGCCCAGGCGCTCGACCCCGGCGCTGGCGAATGTGTAGAACGCTTCCCTGCAAGCACTTGAAGCGGTTCGTTGTACAGCAAACGTCCATAACACCTAGGGGAACGCCCGATTCGGATTGGACCAGACCGCGGTTGGGCGGTTTTCCATCAAAAGAACTGGTCATCACGGGCATGCGTCGTCGTGTGAGACCACCTCTACGAATGACGACCGCTGCGCCGAACGGGCTCGGATACAGATGCGATTTCGCAATCGCGATGAAGAATTGTACTCCGTTTTAGCTGGTTGTCAAGCGGTGAAACGAAGAACCTAGAACTTAGAACCAAGAACCTAGCGAACAAAGGATCAAGCGAACAAGTGAACAAAGGTGGGAACGAAGAATCAGGCCCTCATCCCCGGCTCACTCCGCTCGCCACCCCTTCTCCCGCTGCGGCAGGCGAAGGGGAACATGGTACTTTTTTGTTCCTTTGTTCCTTTGTTTTCCTTGTTCCCCTACATTTCCCCCCAGATGCGCTTGCCGAATGCCGAGAGCGCCAGCTGCACCGCCAGCTCGCCGGTCATGTTGCAGCGATCCAGGATCGGATTGACCTCTACCAGGTCCATGCCGACCATGCGCTTGGTCTCGGCCAGCAGCTCGACGGCCAGATGCGCCTCGCGGAACGAGAGCCCACCCGGAACCGGCGTGCCCACGCCAGGCGCGTACATCGGATCGATGCCGTCGAGATCCAGGCTCAGGTAGATTCCGTCAGTGCCGCGACAGGCTATATCGATAGCGCGAGATAGGACCTCGTTGATCCCGAAGCGATCGATCTCCTCCATCGAGTAGACGGCCACGCCCGAGGAGCGCAGCAGCTTCTTTTCCTGCCCATCCAGGTCGCGCGCGCCGATGACCGCGATATTGCGCGGATCGACCTTGGGCTGCGCGCTCTCCTTGCCGCCAAGCGTGACCAGCTGCTGCGCGCCGTAGCCGCAGAGCGCCGCCAGCGGCATGCCGTGAATATTGCCCGACGGCGTCGTCTCGTGGGTATTGAAATCGCCGTGCGCATCCAGCCAGATCAGGCCCAGCTTGCGGCCACGCGCCGCGCCGAGCACCGAGCCGAGCGCCAGACTATGATCGCCGCCCAGCACCAGCGGCATGCGCTGCTCGCTGATACTGAGCGCTACGCGGTCGGCCAGGCGCTGGCAAACGCCGACGATCGGTTCGAGATATTTGAGCTTGGGATCGCCCTCTTCGCAGGTTTCGTTGACGGGAACCGGTATATTGCCGTGATCAGTAACCGTATGGCCCAGCGCTTCCAGGCCCTGACGCAGCCCGGCGTAGCGGATCGCGCTAGGGCCCATGTCCACGCCACGACGGCCCGCGCCGAAATCCAGAGGCACTCCAATAAGATCGATCTGCATATAGCTCTCCTTTGAGCCTAAACAGCACAAGCCGCCGATCCCTGCGGACCAGCCGAGTGATGTATCAACGTTTGGCGAGGACTATAATACTACCGCTCAGCGGGAAGATTTGCCAGCGTCAAGATCGCCGCCTGTGCTGCTGTGGGAGAGCGTGCTAGTCAGCCTCCTGCTGCTGGCCGAGCACCTGCCGTGTTGCCTGGCGCGCGCCTTCTTCCTGCTCGGTGCGCCACTGCTGCCCCTGCACCGACCGCAGGATCAGATCGCGGACCTCGGCCGGCGAATCCGTGACCACCATCAGGTCGAGATCGGCCTCGCAGATCTTGCCCTCGGCCAGCATCGTCGAGCGCAGCCAATCGAGCAAGCCTTGCCAGTAGGCCGAGCCGAAGAGAATGATCGGGAAGTTCTGCACCTTATCGGTCTGGATCAGCGTCAGCGCCTCGAACAGCTCGTCCATGGTGCCGAATCCGCCGGGAAAGATCACAAACGCCTGGGCATACTTCACAAACATCGTTTTGCGCACGAAAAAGTAGCGAAAATTGATCGCCAGGTCGACGTACGGGTTGGTGCCCTGCTCAAACGGCAGCTCGATATTGAGGCCGATCGACTGTACGCCGGCCTCCTGCGCGCCGCGATTGCCGGCCTCCATAATGCCGGGACCGCCGCCGGTGATGATCGCAAAGCCGGCCTCGCCAAGCAGCCGCGCCACCTCGATCGTCTGGTGATACTGCGGATGATCCGGCTTGACCCGCGCCGAGCCGAAGATCGTCACGGCCGGGCCAAGCTCCGCCAGATCGTCGAAGCCTTCCACGAACTCGCCCATGATGCGCATCACACGCCAGGGATCGGTATGCGTGAACAGCTTCTGCTCGGGCTGCGGCGTTTCGAGCAACTGCTGATCTTCGGTGGGCTTGCCGGTGCGCGCCGCCTTGTTGAGCGACAGATTATCGGTGTAGCGCCCGGATCGTCGTTTACGAGAGTCGCCGTTCGTCATCGATGCTTCTCTTTCTTGCTAGCTCATCATTGATCGATCCTATATTTCCGGCAGAAGCTATGCCACGGCAGCACCGGCCCGCAGCTTATCTTGACTACGACGACGCGTCAGCAGCTTGCTCAGCTCACGCAGCCAGAGCACCGTGCTGGCAACTCCCGCGCTAACCAGCCAGTCGCCCAGACTCAGGCCGACCGTCGAGAACGCCTGCTGCAAGAACGGCACATAGATCACCAGCAGATGCAGGCCCAGCGAGAGCGCGAGCGCGCCCCACAGCCACCAGTTATGCATATGCTGGATCAGCATCCGAAACGCGCTCTGCTCGTCGGAGCGGGCGTTGAAAACATTGAAGAGCTGGAACAGCATCAGCGTGGTAAAGGCCATCGTGCGGGCGTAGCGCAGATCGCCGGAGCCGGGGATCAGACCGCCGGGCAGACTGCCGTCCAGCACCAGCAGCGTACCGGTCGCCATGATCAGGCCGATGTACACGATGCCGAACCACATGCGCCCGGTGATTACGCCGCTGCCCTGCGTGCGCGGCCGTCGCTCCATGACATCGGGATCGGCCGGATCGAGACCCAGCGCCAGCGCGGGCGGACCGTCGGTCACCAGATTGATCCACAGAATCTGCGTCGCCAGCAGCGGCAGCACCACCGTCTCACCCTCGCCGCTGAGACCCAGCACGCCGGCCAGAATCACGCCGAAAAACATCGTGAAGACTTCGCCGATGTTCGACGAGAGCAGATAGCGTAGAAACTTCTGGATATTGGAAAAGATCGCGCGGCCCTCCTCCACAGCGGCCACGATCGAGGCGAAGTTGTCGTCGGTCAGCACCATGTCGGCGGCCTCTTTCGACACATCGGTGCCGGTGATGCCCATCGCCACGCCGATATCCGAAGTTTTGAGCGCCGGCGCGTCGTTCACGCCGTCGCCGGTCATGGCCACAACCTCGTTGTTGCGCTGAAGCGCATCCACGATACGCAGCTTATGCTCGGGATTGACGCGCGCGAAGACCGAGGTTTCACGCACGGCGGCTTGCAGCGAGTCGTCGTCGGCTCGGGCCAGATCAGCGCCGATCATCACGCGATCGTTGTCGGCGATGCCCAGCTCCTGCGCGATCGCCAGGCCGGTGCGAGGATGATCGCCGGTGATCATGATCGGACGAATCCCCGCGTGGCGCGCACGGCTCACAGCCTCGCGCACCTCGGGACGCGGCGGATCGATCATGCCGACCAGGCCCAGAAAAACCAGATCATGCTCGACATGCTCATCTACCGTGTCGCTGAGCGCGTCCGGCGGCAGCGAGCGGAAGGCAATCCCCAGCGTGCGTAGCGCCTCGCCGGCCAGCTGCTCGTTGATGCGGCGAATCTCGTCGCGGCGCGCATCGGTGAGCTGACGCGTGTCATCGCCGACCAGCTCGTGGGAACAGCGCGGCAGCAGCACATCCGGCGCGCCCTTGGTGAAAACGATCAGCCGCTCCTGCTGATCGGCGTCCTGGTGAACAGTCGACATCAGCTTGCGCTCGGAGGAGAACGGCACCTCGCCCACGCGGGCAAAGCGCGATTCGAGCGCATCTTCGGTCAGGCCAACCTTGCGCGCCGCGACGATCAGCGCGCCCTCGGTCGGATCGCCCTGGATGATCCAGCGGCCATCGCGCTCTTGCAGCGCCGCGTTGTTGGCGCGATCGGCGGCGCGCAGCGTGCGGCGAACCTCGGCCTCCAGCGCGGTGGGATTGCCGGAGCCGTCCGCGACATGGATCTCGCCCTCGGGCGTGTAGCCGGTGCCGCTAAGGTCGGCGCGTCCGCTGGCGGTCACAACGGTGCGTACGGTCATCTCGTTGGCGGTAAGCGTGCCGGTCTTGTCGGAGGCGATCACCGTCGCCGAGCCGAGCGTCTCCACGGCCGGCAGCTTGCGCACAATCACGTTGCGCCCGGCCATGCGCTGCACGCCGATCGAGAGCACCGCCGTCACGATGGCCGGGAGTCCTTCGGGCACGGCCGCCACTGCCAGCGCCACGCCCAGGATCAGCACGTCGACGATGTCGGAAAAATCGCTGATGCCTTCGACGACCAGAATCGTGATCACCACGACCGCCGCAATAATCAGCACAACAATGCCCAGCAAGCGGCCGGTACGATCCAGCTCCTTCTGAAGCGGCGTCTCCTCGGCCTCGGTATTTTGCAGCAGCCCTGCGATCTTGCCCATCTCGGTTTGCATGCCCGTCGCGACGACGATCGCCCGGCCGCGACCATACGTAGCCGCCGTGCCGCTGAAGAGCATGTTATGTTGATCGCCCAGCCCGACCTCGCTCTCGATCGGCTGGACATCTTTGGAGACCGGCAAACTCTCGCCGGTGAGCGACGCCTCCGAGGTTTGCAGCGCCGTCGACTGGATCAGCCGCGCGTCGGCCGGAATCGTATCGCCCTCTTCCACCTGGATCAGATCGCCGGGCACCACGTCATTGGCCGCAATGCTCTGCCGGCTGCCGTCGCGGATCACCGTCGCGTGCGCCGCCGACATTGCCCGCAGCGCCGCAACCGCCTGCTCAGCGCGCGTCTCCTGGACATAGCCGAGCACGCCGTTCAGCAGCACGATCGAAAAGATCACCAGCCCCTCGTAGGGCAGCGCCGAGTCGCGCTCATAGATCCACAGCCCGACCGAGATCGCCGTCGCGATCAGCAGCAGAATCACCAGCACATCCTGAAACTGCGCCAGAAAACGACGCCAGGCGGGAATCGGCGGCGCGGACTCCAGCTCGTTCGGGCCGTAGCGCTCGCGACGCCGGCGTGCTTCTGCCGCGCTCAGGCCACGCTGAAGATCGGTGTCGAGTGTAGTCGCGACCTGCTCGACCGAGTTCTGATACGCAGCAGGCAGAGTTGCCGCCGGTGTCGCTGCGGGATCTTGTAATGTTGTCATCTTTGCTCCATACGGATCGCGTGCTATCATAAACACGCTCTAATCACATAATATAGAGTTTTTCGGCTGGCGATGTTGAAGTTTGCCCACGCTCTAGCAAGATTCGTCACACGAAGACGCGGCGTACCGCTCGGCGATACCCCCATCGCCGGTAAAAGTAGGCTTTTCGACGGTCCTAGAGCTTGAGCGCCAAAGAGCTAGCCTGCTTTAGGCGCGGTTATGCATTTCACGCCGATCATAGAATGGTTCAATACACACCAGAGCCGGACACACGCCTTCCGCTCGCCCGTGTGTGATGTTCGTCCCGACGCGCTTTGAAACAAAGGAACCTGTGTGAATCCTGCCGCTCCGCCGATCCGCGTGCATAACGATGTTCTTGCTATTTTTAACCAGTTGATCGCCTGCGACGATCCCGAGCGCGGCCTGCCCCTCCTGGAAGCGCTCGACGCGATCTATCAGCACAAGCTGCGCATGTGCCTGCCGCCGATCCACAACAGCCAGCCCTTCCCCATCACCGACATAGCGCAGATTGAGGCATGGCTCAAACGCGGCGAGACGATCCAGCCAAGCGAGTATCCAGCCAACAGCACGTCGATTCCCCTCGGCGACCAGGAGATCGGCCTGGTGTTTCTGGAAGATTCCGACGCCGAGCCGGATCACGATCTGCAAGCGCTCGGCGTGCGGATGGGCGTTCTGCTCAACTGCTGGCAGCTTCAAAGCCTGCGTCGACGCGCGCAATCGGAAAAGACCACGCTGGTGCGGCTGTGCCAGGCGGCCAACGCGCAGCAGGAGCTACAGGCGGTGCTGGCCGAAGCCTACGACGCGCTGCGCACCTCGATCCCGTTCAACTCCTTTGTGGCGACGGTGTACGATCCGGCCCAGCAGCTGAATGTGCTCTCGTACATCGTGGATGCGGGCAAGCCCTACGTCGACAATCTGGTCGGCCCGGTCTCCAACAGCTTACAGGGCTACATCCTGCGCCACCGTCAGCCGCTGCGCTTCGCACATATCCGCAAAGAGATCCATAACTACCCCGAGATCACGATCGTTCGGGTCGGCAATGGCACGCAGATTCGCTCATGGCTGGGCGTGCCGCTGCTGATCAGCGACGGACGCGCGGTCGGCATCATCAGCCTGCAACATCACGAGATAAACCTTTACAGCGAGCACGACCAGCAGTTCCTGGAGCATGTGGCGACCGCAGTAGCCATCGCGATCGAAAAGGCCATGCTGCTGCAACAGCGCGACCGCGAGATCGCGGCGCTGACGGCGCAGACCGAGCTATCCGAGGCGCTGGGCCGAGCCCATGACGTGGGCGCCGCGCTGGAAAGCGCGCTGATCGCGCTTGAGCGATCGTTTCCCGACCACGTGTACATTCTGTTTGTGCTCGATCCCGAGTATCGCGTGATCGACTCGCTGATGAAAGAAAATCAGTCTGTCTACAAGGATCAAGAGCTGGGCGTGCAAATCCAGGCCAATAGCTTAAGCCGCTATGTGCTTCAGCAGCCAGGCCCGGTGCTCTTCAACACGGAGCAGGAGATGCAGGCGGCCGGCGTTTCCTGGCATCAGATCGGCGACCTGGACCAGCCGATCACACAGGCGCTGATCGGCGCGCCAATCCACGCGACCGACGGCTCGTTCATGAGCCTGCTGATGGTCCAGAGCTACTCGCCCAACGCCTTCGATCAGCGGCAGGCTGCGCTGCTGGGCAGCATCGCGCGACAGGTGGCGCTGGTGATCGAAAACGCCCGGCTGATCGAGCAGGACCAGCGGCGATTGTATGAGCTTGAGCAGGCCAATCGCGACCTTGAGCTGGCGCAGCATCGCGTGGTCGAGGCCGAGCGGCGACGGGCGATCGGCGATATTGCGGCGGGCGTGGCGCATGACTTCAACAACCTGCTCGGCGCGATCCTCGGCAACGCCCAGCTGATCGGCCTGGCGAGCACGCTCGACGAATCCCAGGAGCTGGCCAAGACGATCGAGATCGCCGCCCGCGACGCCGCGACGATTGTGCGCCGCATTCAGGTCTTTACCCGCTCCAGCGACTCGGCTGAGCGCACGCCGGTCAATATCCACACGCTGATCAAAAGCGCTGTCAACATTGTGCGGCCACGCTGGCGCGACGAGGCGATGCTGCGCGGCATCACGATCGACCTGATCTACGAGCTTGAGCCGGTCGACTCGGTGCTGGGTATCGAGGCCGAGCTGCGTGAGGTGCTGGTCAATCTGCTGATCAACGCCGTCGACGCCATGCCCACCAGCGGGCCGCTGGTCGTCGGCACGCGCCAAGAGGGCGAGCAGGTGCTGATCTATGTTCGCGACGCGGGAATTGGCATGAGCGCCGAGGTGCTGGCGCGCGCCGGACAGCCGTTCTTCAGTACCAAGGGCAGCCAGGGATCGGGGCTGGGCCTGGCCGTGAGCCAGGGCATTGTGCAGCGCCACGCCGGAGAGCTGGTGATCGAAAGCGTCGAGGGTGAAGGCACCGTGGTAACGCTCCAGCTACCCAGCGTCAGTCCGCAGATTCCGCAGCAGATCCGTCCACGCGCCAGCTCGGATCGCTCAGGATCGATCATCGTGGTCGACGACGAGCCGCATCTGCGCGCGGTGACGCGGCGAATCCTGGAGCACGCCGGGCATCGCGTCTCCGACTTCGGCACCGGCGGCGAGGCGATCGCGTACCTGCGCGAACATCCCACCGATATTTTGCTGACCGACCTTGGCTTGCCCGGCATGAGCGGCTGGGAGATCGCGGTTGCCGCCAACAGTGTGCGGCCCGAGACCCAGATTCTGATGGCGACCGGCTGGGGCGATCATGTCAGCGCCGAAGACGCCCGCCGGCGCGGTGTGGTAGCCGTGCTTTCCAAGCCGATCGAGCAATCCACGCTGCTGGAAGCGATCAGCCAGGCGCTGTATCTGGCGCAGCCGGCTGAGAAATAAAGCAGTGGGCGTATTGCAATACGCCCCTACGGAAGTCAACCTGCGGAATCGCCGCAATAGCCCTGCCGCGCGCTACTCGTCGATCTCGGCAAAGCGGTAGCCGATGCCGTACACGGTCTGAATATAGATCGGCTGTGTGGTATCGGGCTCGATCTTTTTGCGCAGATTGAGCACATGCACATCGATCGTGCGATCGACACCCTCATAGTCCAGGCCAAACACCCGCTCCAACAGCTCCAGCCGCGAAAACGCGCGGCCTGGCTCCTTGGCCATGGTTTCCAGCAGCTGAAACTCTTTAGGCGTCAGATGCACCGGCACATCTTTTAGCCGCGCCTGATGCGCCGCGAAATCGATCACCAGGTCGCCGACGCGCACCTCTGGCCGGGCCTTCTCGTGGACATCGCCGGCGCGACGCAGCACCGTACGCACGCGAGCCACCACCTGACGCGGCGAGAACGGCTTGTTGATATAGTCGTCAGCGCCCAGATCCAGGCCCAGCAGCATATCCGCCTCGGTGGTTTTGGCGGTGAGCATAATAATCGGGATGTTGGACTCGGCGCGCAAGATCCGGCACACATCCAGGCCATCCATGACCGGGAGCATCAGATCCAGCAGCACCAGATCGGGGCGCTTTTGACGGGCAAACGTCAGAGCGGTGAAGCCATCGTAGGCTACGAGCGTGTCGTAGCCTTCTTTTTCGAGATAGAGCTGAAGCAGCTCGACGATCTTTACATCGTCGTCGACGATCAAAATTCTTCGTTTCATGTCGCACAACCAGAATGTTTACACAAAATTATAACAAAATGTTGTGCCGGTGCGTGAACAACAAAAAGCAGACCTGTTCGAGACAGGTCTGCTTGATCCAGTCAATCGGCTACGAAGCTTATTGCCGGACGATGCGGCCTTCGCTGCCGATCGTGAACGGCTGCGGCAGTTTCTGAATGT
>DASWTQ010000102.1:0-29936 GCA_036402055.1 Herpetosiphonaceae bacterium | reverse complement strand
GCGGCTGCATTCAATGTCGAGCAGGTTTTGCAGCAGGCGATCGATCGCTACCAGCATCCAAGCGTGGCCGGTTAGCTGCAAGCAGCCGGCGGACTTCCCCCCATCCGCTGCTGCTCGATACTTCCCTAAGTGGGAGCAAGTAGGCTATACTGTAGCCATGATGCGAGCATATGAAGAAATCATCGAGTTCATCGCGGCAGGTACGAGTCCTGGTAAAGTCATTGCCTTTCGCCCATCCCAGGAGACGAAGGATCGCGTTGCCGACTTGATTCGCCGCGAAAAAACGACAGGCTTGCAACCTGACGAAGCTGCCGAACTTGGTCATTATTTGCAGCTGGAACATCTGATGCGCCTCGCCAAGGCGCGTGCCGTTCACCATCGCGCCGATGACCAGCTACATTAGCTCCTTAGCTGCTCGCGCTGCCCTGATCGCGTAGGCTGGCAGCGGACGATTCCCGGCAGACTGGGCGGCCAACCTGAGCACATCCACCTGACTGCTCAGCAGTTCCCGGAACTTGGCCGGCACAGCCATCGTTTCCGCCTCGCCCAGCGAAGAGCGCAGACACCAGCCGATCTCCCAGTCCGCATCCTGAAGCGGCGCGGTGTCCATCACAGATTCGCCGGCGACACTCCATCCAGTCTCCTCTAGCAGCGCTTTGAATCGGGTTCGGGAAAATGGCGAACGAATGTTGGCCTCGCTGTCGGTCTTGAAGGCTTCGATCTGGCCCTGGATCAGGATCGCAAGCAGATGCCCGATCTGCTCCAGCGACTGCGGCTGCAAGTCCCACTCGGCAAAGCACAGCTGCCTGGCCCAGGGCTGCACCCGGCGCAAGACCTGGCCCAGCTGCTCCACGGACGCGAAGTACCACGAGCAGTGCGCCAGCACCACGTAGTCGAAGCTGTCGGGCGCGAAGGTGTTGGACGGATCGAGCACGTCGTAGCGGAAATGAAAGTCGATGCGCGATCCCAGCGGCGTGTTCAGCAGATGCCGAGCCGACTCGCCGACTGTGACCGGCGCGCCGTAGTCGGGATCGGCGATGTCTACCGCCGTGACGTGGCCGCCGTCGCCAACCGCGTGCGCCAGCACCGCCGTCATGTCGCCTTGCCCGCAGCCGATCTCAAGCACTCGCGCGCCGGGCGGAATCTGCCAGCGCTCGACAAGCTGCATGCGGTACTGCGTTTGTGTGATCTGGATCGCGGAGGATTGGGCGCTCACAGCCATCAGGCCGGCGATCTGCTCGGCTGTCATCATACCTCGGCCTCTGCTTGCTCATGCGACGGGATGCTGACGGTGCGCAGCCACTGAAGCATGTGCGGAAACGGCTCAAGGCCACGGCTGCCGCTCTGCGCCGGATCGACGGTCATGCCCAGCCACTGAAGCATCGGCACGCCAAAGAAGCGGCCCTCGCTAAAGTTCTCCACGATCGACGAGCCGCCGCCCTGGTAGCCGTCGTCGTGAAAGACCACCGCCGGATCGAGCCCCATCTGCACGGCGGCGGCGTACGACCAGGCGATCGCCATCATCTCCTCAGCCGGATCTGAGCCCGCGTCGCCGGTGATCG
This sequence comes from Herpetosiphonaceae bacterium, assembly GCA_036402055.1. GTDB lineage: Bacteria > Chloroflexota > Chloroflexia > Chloroflexales > Kallotenuaceae > LB3-1. The sequence continues at coordinate 28,374 of DASWTQ010000102.1, read as the reverse complement.
TCGCGCGGCGCTCGGGCGCAGCAACCGCCAGATGCCCGGCCTCGTGCAGCAGATCGCCGGGATAGCGCAGACGGGCCTCGTCCACCACCAGCGCGCCGCGCTCGATCCAGATGCCGGGTAAAAAGGTCGTCTCGGGCAGCGCCTCGACGCGCACATCGAGGCCGATCGTGCGCAGAAAATCGACGATCGCGGCGGTGTTGGGATTGGTAAACGGCTGATCTGACATGCGCGGTTCCTTGTATGAAGCGGTTTGAGGCAAGCTGATGCTGCCTGGAATCTTAGAAGACGCGCCGGGGAATGTCAATCGCGGATCGCCGGATTTGCGAGTAGAATGGGGCGACACCTCCCGGAAAGGAGCATCGATGATTCCCCGTGGAACGCCTGACATCGGCTGGGCGGATCTGGTCTTCGGCCTGCTCCGCAGTGTGTGCCCCGACGATCCCGCCGCCACGCAGGCTCGCATCGAAGGGCGCTGGTCAGGCTCGCAGGATACGCTGGCCTGTTTATCGGTGCGCAGCGGCCTCGATCTGCTGCTTCAGGCGGCGGCCTGGCCTCGTGGCAGCGAGGTGCTGGTCTCGGCGGTGACGATCCCCGATATGATCACGCTCCTGGAGCAGCATGGTTTGGTGCCGGTGCCGATCGATCTCGATCCCGAGACGCTGGCCGTCGATCTCGACCAGCTGCGCCGGGCGATCACCCCGCGCACCCGAGCGATTCTGGTCGCGCATTTGTTTGGCAGCCGGATGTTGCTCGCGCCGCTGGTGGCGATCGCGCGTGAGCATGGCCTGTTTGTGATCGAGGATTGCGCCCAGGTCTACGATGCGGTCTATCGCGGCGATCCCGGCAGCGATGCGCGGCTGTGGAGCTTCGGCCCGATCAAGACCGAGACCGCGCTCGGCGGCGCGATCGTGCAGCTCAAGGATGCGGCCTTGCTCGCACGGATGCGCCGGATTCAGTCGGGCTATCCGCGACAGCGCCGGATGTCGTTTGCGCGCCGGGTGCTGCTGATGGCGGCGCTGAAGTTCCTGGCCCGGCCCGATCGCTTTGTGCTCTTCGTGGCGCTGTGCCGCCTGCTGAAGCGCGATCACGATCGGCTGCTGTACACGGCAGTGCGCGGCTTTGCCGGACGCGATCTGCTGGCCCGGTTGCGCCACCAGCCGTCGGCGCCACTGCTGCGGCTGCTTGAGCGCCGCCTGCTCCACGCCGATGCGGATCGAGTGGCGCGGCGAGCTGCGTTTGCGCGCCGGATGCTGGATCAGCTGCCGGAACATGTTCAGCTCGGCACGCGGGCGTACCGGCACACACACTGGGTGATTCCGATTCTGAGCGCCGCGCCGGATACGCTGGTGCGTGTGCTTCAGGCGCAGGGCTTCGACGCGACCCGCATCGCATCCAGCCTGATCTGCGTCCCACCCACGTCTACCCGGCCCCAGCTCGATCCGGCGCGGACGCGGCGCTGGCTGGAGCGGATCGTGTATCTGCCGACCTATCAGCTGGTGCCTGAGCATAAGTTGGAGCAGCTCGCTCAGATTGTGCGCGAGGTCGAGGCGGCGCGATCGGATGCTGGATCGGCGGCGGAGGCTGTGCAGTTGCTCGGCGATCGCTCTGAGCTGATCGCTTAAACAAAAACGGGGGCACACCGTTGAGTGTGCCCCGCGTGAAGCGTGTCGCTACTGGATGCCGGTGAACGGGATCGTGACGAGCGACTGCTGGCCCTGGCTACCGGTCGCGCTGGTGCGCAGTGAGACCGCGTGGGTGCCGATCGCGTTCCAGATCTCGATCCGCACCCTGCCGTTGCTCAGGTTGCTGAAGGTGCCGGTGGCCGACTTCAGGCCGCGTGCCTGGGTGTATTGCTCCCAGTTGACGACGTCGTTGGTCGCGAAGTAGTTGTAGGTTTCCAGGCGATCATACGAGCCGTTGCCGGTGAAGTCGTAGGAGATGCGCACCTGGGAGCCGTCCGCGACGTTCGCGCCCGCGTCGAGATAGACGCTAAAGCCGGTGGCCTTGGTCGAGTCGTAGGTGCCGGTGACGCCGCTGACGACATAGACCAGCGGGTTGTTGGGTGTGCCGTCGAAGTTGCCGCCGCCCGCCGACGCGATCGAGTCCGATGCCGCGTTGGTGCCTTCGGTGAAGCTCAGGCTGCCGGTCACGCCTGTGGCCGCCCCGTCGATCACATACAGCGTGTTGCTCTTGCCTGGCGGAGGATCGGTCGGGCCGCCCGTGCCGGTGGTTGTCGCCATCGAGCGCGCGGGAACGCTGAGCGTGACGCCCGTCGAGAAGGTCACGGTCGCCGCCGACGTGCCGGGATTGTAGGCGACGTAGGTGCGGGTGCCGGCCTTGTTGAAGACGGCGTAGGTCGGGACGTTGGCGGTGACGGTTTTATCGAGCTGGCCCATGGCGTTCAGGTTGTGAATCCAGTGGTAGGTGTGGGCCTTGCTCTCGCCGGCCTCGGGCGTGTAGCCTGAGTTGGCGTTGAACTTGTTGACCGCCGCCGCAGGATCGCTGAGTGCCTGGAATGACCAGATGATGTCGCGCCACTCGGTCTCCTCGCCGCCGTTGTTGGTGCGCATGTCGTTGTAGTTGGTGTTGATATAGCTCGGGTTGCGGCCCAGGTAGAGCGATCCGCTGGTGATCGGCAGGTAGTTGATGCCGTGAATCTCCTCGGGATTGGCCGTCCACCACGTGGCGTACGCGCCGCCGTCGCCCCAGACGATACCGACCGTCGAGCGGTTGAAGCCGGACGGGAAGACCGCGTCGTTGACGTCGAACCAGTACTGCTCGATCGCGTTGATTTCGTTAGTGTAGAGGTAGATGCCCAGGTCGCGGATCGTCGTGTTGTTGGTCGCCGAGCCGAACAGGATCAGCGAGGTCGAGAAGTTGATCGACTCGGATGAAGACTCCTGGTTGTTGCCCGCGCCAAAGCCCGCGTGACCGGCGGCCCAGCCGTGGCCGGCGTAGGGATCGAAGTTGCGCAGCCGTGGGAAGCGCGTTTCGGTGCTTTCCCAGTTGGCGGCATCTTTGATCAGCAGCTTAACCATGCCGCCCCAGTTGGCGTCGGTGGCCCAGTTGGCGTCGTACTGCGCGATCGTGGCCGCCGCCTGGATGTAGTAGGCGTAGTGGAAGTGATGATCGTTCAGCTCGGTGTCGGAGCCGTACTCCGCCGGATAGCCGATCAGCGTGCCCCAGTTGCTGTTGTAGTAGAACATGTTGCTGGCTTTGCCGTCGGGAGCCTGGAACCAGTCCTGGAGCTTGCTCTTGAGCGCGTTCAGGAAGGCGTCACGGGCGGCGGTGTGCCCCACCTGGTCGGCGATGCGCACCAGCGATGCTATTTTACCAAGCGCCTTGCCGGTCCAGTAGGTGCCGGTGCCGTTGGGAATGAAGTTGCCGGCTACGTAGACATCGTTGACATAATTGTAGAGCGTCGTCGTGTTGTAACTGCCCTTATTCGGCATCGATGGCAGCACGCCGTTGAAGGTCATGCCCGTGCTGAACGACGATCCTTGCAGCACCTTCATCTGGCCGCGCGGCGAGGTGTAGGTGTAGCTGGTCAGCGCGTTGGTGGTGTTGAGCCACTGGTGGCGGTAGAGCGCCAGCAGCGCGCGGCTCTCGGTGCCTTCCTGGACGCTGGTCGTGACGTTGTAGTTGGTGGTCAGACGCGCGGTAGCCTGGTTGTAGCTCCAGCTGACGGTGCTGCCGGTGACAAACGCGAAGGCGTGGTTGCGGTAGTAGCTCAGCGTGGCGGCGCTGTTGTCGGGCAGAACCGCGACCGAGTAGTAGCTCTTGCCGGCCAGCGTCGACTGGATCGTCGTGCCGCTGATGGTCCAGGTCGAGCCGCTCGGCGCGAAGATGCCGTAGTGGTGGCCGTTGATCGTCACGCCGAGCGTGCCGTTGCTGTTGGACCAGATCGTGGGCGTGCCGTTGAAGACGATCAGCGCGTTGCCGCCGCTCTTGGTCGCATAGACGAAGGGCAGGCCGTGGCCGAAGGTGGCCTTGAGCGTGCGCGTGCCATCCGCGATCGAGGCGGTCACCGTCCAGTCGGAGAAGCCGTCGACCTTGGCGTCGGGCGCGTTCAGACCGGCCACGCCGAGCATGAGATCCTCGGTGTAGGAGTAGTGATACTCCTGAAGATAGGCCGGATTGCCGGTCGAGATCGACGGGTTGGTCGGGTAGCTCACGCCCAGGCCGCCCGACTTAGCGCGCAGGGCCAGCGGGTGCGCGTACATGTTCTCGGAGTAGGGATTGCCCGCGTAGCGCTGCCAGCCCAGCGACGACCACCAGTCGTTGGTCGGCATGGCGCCTGTGACGTTGGCGGTGCGCTTGGGCGAGACCGGCGCGCCATCCGAGTTCGAGGGAAGGCCGCCCGTGGCCGGCTTGGTCGTGTTGTAGCTGCCAAGACCGACCGCAACCGGCGCGGCCTCCGCAGAGCGCGTAAAGAAGGCTGTGCTGCTAGACATGATGCTGCCAATCAGAACGAGTGTGGTGAGCGCTCGTCCAATAACGGGCCACCGGCGCGAACCTGTCGAGGTGTGAGTGAGCCTCATCGCTAAGTTCCTCCAACGTTGGGGGGTGACGAAAGAACAAAGAACAAAAGAACAAAGAACAAAGGAACAAAATCGAGAACCTAGAACCTAGAACCAAAAAAGACCAACGAGTCTGAAACCGCGATTAAACGCTTTACAATCTGAAGGTGAATCAACCCGTAGGGGTGTGATGTATCATGCCCTGTCCTCACCATCACAATTGATTTATTGGCAATCTGATAAAGCCTTATGGTCTCATCCTTCCCCCTCTCCTGTCACAACGGGAGAGGGGGGCAGGGGGTGAGGGCCTGTAATATTTTCCCTCGCCTACCAACTGCGGGGTAAGGGCCAGCCTCCCAAAATAATTTAAAATGATTAAAGCATGGCGACATATGCGCCTACAAGTAGCCGACCGATAGCATTACCGATAGAAAGCCGGTAGTGGTTAATCTGACGCTGCCAAGCGTATGGCTCAGAGCGAGGACCGCAGACGTCAAATTGCGGTTGATCTAAGCTATAATGGCAGGATTACACGTGACATAACAGGTGTTGCTGAGCAAAGGAGCTTGGATGACCAGCAGCGAGTCGTTTGGTCGTTGGGTCAAGCAGCGACGTAAGGCGCTCGATCTCACGCAGGCCGAGCTAGCGCGACAGGTCGGCTGTGCGGAGATCACGATTCGGAAGATCGAAGCGAGCGAAGTCCGACCGTCGCGCCATTTCATCACGCGGCTGGCCGAGCTACTCGACATCGATCTCGCCGATCGCGCGGCGTTCATCGCTGCGGGTCGCGGCCATGCTCAGCGGCAGTTCAACAACCTTTTAGCACCGCCGAATCCGCTGATCGGCCGTGAGCAGGAGCTGGCGGCGATTCGCGCGGGTCTTGTCGATCCCAACGTGCGCCTGCTGACGCTGAGCGGCCCCGGCGGCGTCGGCAAGACCCGGCTGGCGCTCCAGGTCGCACTGGATCTGCTCGGCGAGTTTCGCGATGGCGCGTGCTTCGTGCCGCTGGCGACGATCTCCGATCCGGCGCTGCTGGGCTCGACGATCGCGCAGGCGCTGGAGTTGACCGAGGCGGGCGGGCAGCCGATCGACGAGCTGCTCAAGAGCCATCTGCGCGACAAGCAGCTGCTGCTGGTACTTGATAATTTCGAGCAGGTTGCGCCGGCGGCGCCGCTGATCGCGGCCGTGCTGGCGAGCGCACCGCAGGTCAAAGCGCTGGTAACCAGCCGCGTCGTGCTGCATCTTTCGGGCGAGCACGAGTTTCCGGTGCCGCCACTGGCGCTACCCAATGTGCACTCGCTGCCGCCGGTCGAGGCGCTGTCGCAGTACGCGTCGGTCTCGCTCTTCGTGGCGCGGGCGCGGGCGGTGCGCTCCGGCTTCGCGCTCAATCCCGCCAACGCCGCAGCAGTCGCCGAGATCTGCGCGCGGCTGGATGGGCTGCCGCTGGCGATCGAGCTGGCCGCCGCCTGGGTCAAGCTGCTCACGCCGCAAGAGCTACTGGCCAAGCTGGAGCAGCGGCTCAGCCTGCTGACCGGCGGCCCTCGCGATCTGCCGACACGCCAGCAAACGCTGCGCAGCACGATCGCCTGGAGCTACAACCTGCTGGACGCTTCCGCGCAGGCGCTGTTTCGTCGGCTGGGCGTGTTTATCGCCGGCTGCACGCTGGACGCCGTCGAGACGATCTGTGCCGAGCCGCCGGTTGCACCTGCCGAGCAAGGATCGGTCTTGCCGGTGCTGCTCTCGCTGATCGATCAAAGCCTGCTGCGCCAGGAGGAGCAGCCCGACGGCGGCGTGCGCTTTGTGATGCTGGAAACGCTGCGTGAGTTTGCGCTTGAGTGCTTGAGCGAGTCGGCTGAGAAAGCAACGTATCGTCAGCGTCACGCCAGCTACTATCTGAAGCTGTCCGAGGCAGCCAAGCCACACTTGCAGGATACCGAGCAGGAAGCCTGGCTGGAGCGGCTGGAAACTGAGCACGACAATCTACGGGCTGCGCTCGACTGGTGCTGCCGGGCGCCCGGCGCTGCCAAGATTGGCCTGCGGCTGGTCGAAGTGCTGTGGGAATTTTGGCTCGTGCGCGGCTATATCAGCGAAGGACGCTCCTGGATCGCGACGATGCTGGCACTGCCGGCGACCGCGCAGCTTTCGGCCGTGCGGTCGCGAGCGCTTTGTGGCGCTGGACGGCTGGCCTGGGCGCAGAACGATTGGACGCAAGCCTCGCAGCTGCTTGAAGAAAGCCTCGCGATCAGCCGCAACCTCGACGATGCCGCCGCCAGCGCTGCGACGCTCAACTATCTGGGACAGGTCGCCGAGGCGCAGGGCCACTACGAGCGCGCGGCGATCATGTTCGATCAAAGCCTGGCGCTGTTTCAGGAGATCGGCGATCGCGAGGGCAGCGCGACCGCGCTCACCAGCCGGGCGCAGATCGCGCAGGCCCAGGGCGACTACGACGGTGCGTCGGCGCTGCTGGAGCGTAGTCTGCAACTCTTCCAGGAGCTGGGCGATCGGCGCGGCTGGGCGGCGGCGCTCACGGTCCAGGGCCAGATCCGCCACACCCAGGGCTCGTATCGCGAGGCGATCGAGCTGTTCGAGTCGGCGCTGGCGGTATTTCAAAGCCTGGGCTACCGTCACGGGATGGCCTGGGCGCTGACGAATCTCGGGCAGGTCGTGCAGGCGCAGAGCGACTACGCTCGTGCTGCGGCGTTGTTTGAGCAGAGCATCGCGCTGTTTCAGGAGCTAGGCGACCGGCGCGGCATCGCGTGGGGGCTGACGAACCAGGGCCATGCTGCTGCGTTGCAGGGCGATCATCAGCGGGCGGTGGCGCTGCTGGATCGAAGCGTCAGGCTGTTTCGGGAGCTGGGCGATCGGCGTGGACGCGGCTGGACGCTGATCCACCGGGGACAGGTGGCGCAGGCGCAGGCAGACTACCCCGCCGCTACACGCTACTTCGCGGAAAGCTTGAAGCTCTTCGCCGCGCTCAACGATCACTGGTATTGCGCCGAGTCGCTCGCGGGGCTGGCGGCGGCGCTGGTGCAGCTGGAGCAGCCCGAGGCGGCGGCGCGGCTCTTCGCGGCGGCGGAGCGACTGCGCGAGGCCAGCGGTCAGCAGGGCGGTATCATCGATCACAGCGCTACGATCGCGGCGCTGCGTGAGCGGCTGGAGCACGAGACATGGACCAATGCGGTACAGGCCGGGCGGGCGCTCACCTTCGAGCAGGCGATCGCCGGTGCGCTTGAGTTGGCGCGGACGATCGCTGCCCATCCGCGCGCCGAGCCAATCGCCTGATCGTAGCATCCGGCGGCGAGCGATTCAGGTACAATTTCTACCGCTAACTATTGGCGCATCTGCAAGGCGTTCAAGCCACTCGATCGGAGCGATGTAGATGTTGATGCAGTGCGCGGCTAGCTTATAAAGGTGAGTATGATCCAGGAACAAGTTCGTGTGGTATTGGATAGCATCGAGCGCGAAGAAGATGTACGCATCTTCTATGCGTGTGAGTCCGGCAGCCGGGCGTGGGGCTTTCCCTCGGCCGATAGCGACTATGACGTACGCTTTTTGTATGTGCATCCGACCACGTGGTATCTTTCCATTGATGTAGAAACCCGCCGCGATGTCATCGAGCGCCCGATCAATGACCAGCTTGATGTGGTAGGCTGGGATCTCCGCAAGGCCCTGAAACTGTTTCGCAAGTCGAACCCGCCGCTCCTGGAGTGGCTCAATTCCCCGATCGTATATGCAGAGCGCTTTGAGATTGCCGATCGGCTGCGAACGCTGCTCCCTGACTACTACTCGCCGACCGCATCGTTCTACCACTATTTGCATATGGCGCAGGGCAATTTTCGTGACTACCTGCGCGGCGAGACTGTTTGGATCAAGAAGTATTTCTACGTCCTGCGGCCCTTGCTGGCGATGAAGTGGATCGAGGCAGGGCGGGGTATTGTTCCCATGGAGTTTGCTATCCTCGTCGAGCAGATGGTCGACCAGCCCGACGTACGGCGCGAAATAGACATACTGCTCGAACGGAAAAAGCAAGGCCAGGAGCTTGATCGTGAGCCGCGTATCGCAGTGATCAGCGATTTTATCGAGCGGGAATTAGAGCGGCTGGCAGCACAAACCATCAGAAACACAGAAGCGCAGCCACCGATCGAGAAGCTGAATGAGGTGTTTCTTTGGGCCCTGCAACAAGCGCCAGAACAGGAGCTATGAGGCGCTGCGCTGCTTATAGTTTTCCGGCCCGTCTCAGCTTGATCGAGAGTTCTGGAGTTAAAAGAAGATCCACCACCTCAGGTGCTCGGCCCACCCCCCAGTCGGTCGAGCATCATCGGTAGTGGATGTTCGAAGTATAGCAATCACTCGCCGATTCGTCAGCCTGTCTAAACATCCTATTCTGGTTCTAGGACCAGTAGCCATTCAGCGCTGAGATAAATAGGCTATCTTGGATGTAGTCACCACCCCATGCCCAAGGGGTACGATTACATGCATGGCAAGCTGGAAACGACCCTTGAAAACCTGGTATTGTTTTACAAGCTGCATGGATTGCTGCATAATAGCCCTGACTTAGGTTTGATAAGCGCTTCTCAGCTCAAGTGTTGGGTCAAGCAGGTCAAATGTTTGTTATGCTGTACTTCGAGCAATACCTCAATGGTAAGCTGGTCGCTTTACAGTGAAGAACCGAATACTCTGCTTATAGGTCCAAATATATTAGAATCGCAATGGAAACACGACTCCCACAGAATATTCAAACGCTTGTTGGAGAGATTGGCGAGCGACAGGTTTTGCTTCGGCTGGCAATCTTATGCCACAAAACACCGCCTTGGTCAGTGTTTCATAATCTTGGTGAAGCAGGCTTTGATATTTTATTACTCAATACTCAGACAAACGAACGCATCGCGATCGAAGTCAAAACTCGCCAGAAACTCTATACCACAGGCAAGCATAAAAACCGCATTCACTTTGCCATGACAAACGGTGAATATTCGGCTTGTGATTTTCTTGTAGCATTCTTTCTTGATCAAAATGAGTTCTTTGTTGTCCCTAAAACTGAGTTGAAATCAGTTTCTCAAGGAAAGTTGTGGAGATTTCTTGTCACGACAAATAATAGTGGACGGTCGCACCCTCGATTTGATCGATTTCGAAACGCTTGGCATTTGCTTCACGTAGACTTTTCAGATACATCTCCTGATTTAGAAGACTTAGAGCCAGATATTGTAGTATAAAGACGGGATATGAGTTGCGGCACCAGGTGATTCTGCAGCGCATAGAGCAACGTATTAAACTCGCGGGCACAAACGAGACTGGCTAGCCGCCCGGCAATCTAGCCTCCCTCATGTATCAGACATTAACCTAACCCAACGCAAATCCTCATAAGTGTAGTCCAACATTGCGCTAGAGTCGCTGTCCTGCCAGAACGATTTTGTCAGGCAAATGGGCTGTCCTGTCCGCTCTACTTGACGGCTCCCGCGACCAGCTCCGCATAGACCGCCGCGCCCTCCGGCCGCAGATGAATGCCGTCGTCCCAGAACAGCTCGGGCCGGCCGCTGCTCGCGCCGTACCAGTCCACAAGCACGGCGTTGGGATAGCGCTTGACGCCTTCGGCCAGGACGCCGTTGTTGGGGCCTTCCCAAAAGCGCGGCACTTTGACATTGACAATCACCACTCTGGGCACACCCGCCAGCGCCTGCATCAGCTGATCGAACTGCTCATTGGTGATCGGCCCGTTGTTGCCGATATGCACCACCACGATCGGGCCAAACTGCCCCGCCGCCTGCTTGGCCTGGAGCAGCGCGATCAGGTCGTCGGCCTGCCGCGCCTGCGCCGCATCCACGCTGATCGCGCCGATGCTCTGTTGAAGCGCCGCCTGTGCGCCGTTCATCACCGAGTCGCCGACGGCAACGATCGGGCCAGCCGGCGTAGGCGTGCTGCTCGGCGGCGCATCCGAAGGCGAGGAAGGCGACGGCTGGGCCTGCGCTGTCGCCGGCGTGGGCGTTGCGCTCTCGGCCAGGTATTCGGGAGCTGCCGGTGGGCGCGCGTTGGCCACGGCCCGGCCCAGCAGGATCGATAGAGCGACGATCGTGCCGGTTGCCGCAAGCCAGCGCAGGCCCAGCCGCCAGCGCTGAGCGCCACGCGCGATCGTCAGGCTGCGCCAGGCTCGGCCGAGCGCTCCGGAGCGGACCGGCATCTCGACATAGCGAAACGATAGCTCCGACAGCAGCAGCGTGAGGATCAGCCGTAGCGCCAGCAGCGGCCAGCCCGTCAGCGGCAGATCGAGCTGCGGACGCGTCAGCATAAAGATCGGCCAGTGCCACAGGTAGATGCTGTACGAGCGCACGCCCAGCCAGCGCACAATCTGTCGATCCAGCAGCCAGCCGAGATGAGCGCGTGGATGCACCGCGACGGCGATCAGCACGGCCGTCGTGATCGAGACCGCCGCGAAGCCGCCGCGATACAGGCCCGGCTGGTACGCGTTGATGCGCAGGCAGTACCAGACCAGCGCAGCCAGCGCGCCGAGTCCGATCAGATCCAGGATCGGCGGCACGAACCAGCTCACCCGCGACTGGCGATCGCCGCTGGGAATCCAGACGCACGCCAGCGCCGCGCCGATCAGCAGCCCGGCCGCGCGTGTATCGGTGCCGTAGTACACTCGCGAAGGATCGCCCGTGAGCTGGTAGAGGATCGCCATCAGCAGCGCCGAGATCACCGCGCCGATCAGCATGCCACGCAGCACTTTTGCGCCTGACCAGCGCCGCAGCCCAAAGGCCAGCAGCGGTGGCCACAGCAGGTAGAACTGCTCCTCGACCGCCAGCGACCACAGGTGCTGGAGCAGCGAGGGACGGCCGACCGTGGCGAAGTAGGATTTCTGGCTCAGAATAAAATGCCAGTTGGTGATATACGCCAACGACGCCAGCGCATCGCCGCGCAGCAGCGCGACCTCGTCCGGCAGCACCAGCACAGCGTAGGCCAGCGTCACGACGATCAGCACAAACAGCGCCGGGAGCAGCCGCCGCGCCCGCCGCAGCCAGAAGCCGGCGAGGTCGATCCGGCCGTGCTGCCGCCACTCTCCTAGTAGCAGCGCCGTGATCAGGTAGCCGCTGATCACAAAAAAGATCTCGACGCCCAGAAACCCACCGGGCATTACCGCCCAGATGTCGCTGGCGTGGTAGAGCAAAACGACGAGCACCGCAAAGGCGCGCAGCCCATCCAGGCCGGGCAGGTACGAGACATGCACGTTGCGCGTCGGTCGGCGATCGATGATGGGCTGGGTGCGGCGGTGGAACCCAGGTTGTGAGTGGTCAGTGTACATGCGCGTGTTGCTTGTGTCCGATTGTACGACGATGGGGAGTGCGAACACGTGAATAGTACACTACTTTGCGGACATTGCCAGCGGGCTCGTAGCTAGCTGATCCAGTAGCTGTTACGCAGACTGTTGTGGGGATTATAGCGAATAACGATAATAATATATTGACAAACGATAAATCATGTATTACAGTATATCAATCGTTTAGTACTACAGTTGTTTCAAAATAGCTGGTTGGAATGCCAACGAGTCTTCAAAACGCCACCAGCGGATGGCTTCCTGGAGGCATATTTTGCTATGTCCAGCTGTAGTATTACCCAATGAGGTATGTATGAAACTAAACCGAGGCTCAACCTTATTCTTAAAGGTCGTCATTTTACTTATCGCAGTCGTCGTGCTTGCCGCTATGATTATGTTTCCTCAAACTGAAGGGAGAGCTACCAACTTAGATCTGATCAGTATTTATGCAGATCCGCTTATTATCTATGGCTATATAGCTTCGATTCCTTTTTTTGCCGCGTTATACCAGGCCTTTAAGCTTTTAGGCTATATTGATACCAATAACGTTTTTTCTCAATTAGCAGTGAAAGCATTGAGGAATATAAAATACTGCGCTATCATCATCAGTGGCTTCATTGTATTAGGAATACTATTCATAAGGTTATTTGCTCAAGGTGACGACCCAGCAGGTCCTACTGCCTTGGGCATTTTTACTACGTTTGCTTCTATAGTAGTCGCAACCGCTGCTGCTATTTTTGAAAGACTTCTCCAAAATGCCGTCGATATAAAATCAGAAAATGATTTAACTGTGTGAGGTGCAATGATGGCCATCAAAATAAATATCGACGTCATGCTGGCTAAGCGAAAAATGAGCGTCACTGAACTTACAGAGAAGGTTGGTATAACCATGGCTAATCTTTCCATCTTGAAAAATGAAAAAGCCAAAGCCATCCGTTTTTCGACGTTGGAAGCCATTTGCAAAGCCTTAGATTGTCAGCCTGGAGATATTCTGGAGTACAAAAGTGACTAGCTTTTTGGCTTCAACATGTCTAGCTGTTAGCGCTATCTTCTGAAGAACGCAAGCGCAGAAACATGTTGGCAATATCCGTTAGGCTAGAATGGCCGGTGAGCGATGCTCGGACGGCCTTTCTTCGTGCAAGCAGATCGCCCACACTGGCGCTGGCTGTCACGCAGACCTCCGCTACTCACCGTGGAACTTTCCGGCTGCCGTTCCGTACCAGGGGCATGGGGAATCATCGTACACTCGTGGAAGCCCCATCCGTAATCAACATGGAAAGGACGCATCATGAGCAACGCACCAGCGGAATTACCAGCCGGAGAATCGATTGTCGTGAGCAGACGCCCAATGTTTGGACTGTCGCGTATGCGGATGTTCCACCTGCGAGCGATCCTCGTCCTCGTCCTGCTGGCAAGCACGCTTAGTGCGTGTGGCACGGATCACACCGCGATCCAGGAGCATCTTGTCGGCACGTGGCGCTCAAACGCGGCGCGCGAGTCGAACAGGACGGCCTGGGGCTGGGAGTTTTTCGCCGATGGTACCGTCCGGCGCACGCTCTATAGCGAGAGTCGGCAGCCGACTCTCAGTATGAGTGGCAAGTACACAGTGTTGGATGCAGACACACTCAGGCTCCAGTTTGAGGAGATCGGAACCGGGGCGGGAGCGCCATTGAACTCATTTTCTGGCTCCGTAACCACGACCTTTCAGGTAATCAGCGATACGCTGACGATCACAGAAACCTATCAGGGAGGATCTGGCCCGATCCAGTATCAGCGCGCTGATGAGTAAAGGCTGCTGCGCTAGGAAGCTGGCGCAATGCCCGCCGCACTGCTTTCGATCGTGCGCCGGACAGAATCGATATTGGCTGTTTCCAGCGATGAGGCCGTGCTCATTGCGTCGATGAGTGGCTGCTGGCGACACATGCGCAGATAGTGCGTGTGCTCCAGCGCGTAAAGCGCCAGCGGCAGCAGGTCGGCACCGGCGATCTGCTTGGTCTGCCTTCTCACCTGCGCCAGCGACTCTTCCACGGTGCGCAGCTGCTGCTCGTAGGGCTGATCATGCTCCAGCCGCTCCAGCAGCGTCAGAGCGTGCTTGCCGAGCCAGATCCACTCTTCCAGCGCCTCGATCCAGGGCAGCAGATTTTCGCGCAGCCCCAGGTTCGCCATGCGATACTTCAAAAAGTAACAGTGCTCGTCCAGATCGTTGAGCTGCTGGCGGAGATGGTGGACCGCCACGCAGCCGGTGGCAGCCGCGCCGTGCTTGAGATCGGCGAGGGTAGCCTGGGTAAGCCGCTTGAGGTGTGACGGCTCGTCACGGGCGAGGCAAGAGGCCAGCGAGTTCTCGGCGAACGCGCGCAGCGCCGTGAAGCTGCTGCTGCCGCCAAGCTCGTGGAGCGCGCGCTCCCAGGCAGGCCACGGCTCATAGCTGTAGGGATCGGCGAAATACTCGGCGAAGGTCAGCAGCGCGATCTTCGAGGCTTCCGCCTGCAACATCAGATTGACGACCACGCCGCCGACGGCCTCGTGAAGCGCGGCATCACGACCGCGAATCGGGCCGAGGTGCAGATTAGGACGCATCGCCAGATCGTTGACGGGGTAGTTGTCCCAGATCAGCGGCTTGCGGCGCAGCGGCGCGGCAAAATCGCTGGCCTGCGCGGCGGTGATTGCGGGCGAGCAGATCTCGGGGCCGGTGTAGAAGACCGCGATCGCAGGATCGAGCTGCGCGCCGAGGTCGTACAGATAGCTGCCGAACGGAGCCGTGCCGTGGTAGTAGGTCGGGCACATGCTCAGGCTACAGCCGGGATCGAGCGCTTGCAGCCAGGCCAGGAGCTGATTACAAACCTGGGCGTGCAGATTGCCGCCTTCCTGGCAGAGCGCGCAGTCCGTCGCCCGGTGCGCTGTACACGCGATGTCGTCGACCAGCAGGCTGAACGCGCGCACGCCGCAGACATACAGACTGTGCAGCTTGGCGGTCAGCGCAGCAAAATCGTGCGCGGGATCGTAGTCGATCGGCGAGATCGCATAGCAAAAAATAACGCCGGCCTCACGGGCGATCCTGGCCGTCTGCGCGAACTGCTCCATGATCTCAGCGGGATAGGCTTCGCGCCAGCGCTGCCGGTGCTGCCGATCGTTTTTGGGCGCGTAGATGTACAGATTGTAGTCGTGCTGACCGATGAACCGGATCAGATCGATGCGCTCGGGAAACGTGTAGAAAGGACCATAAAAGCCCTCGATCACGCCTCGGATCGGAAAGAGCTGACACTGCATCGCTGGTTGTCCTACTAGAGCGAATGGGTTGAGCCGCCATCCTGAGCGGGATCGGAGGCGGAGGCGCTGAAAATACCAAACCGCAGAGTACTCTGCGGTGAAAGGATGCAATCTGATGTCTATAGAAGAATGTATATACTCAAAACAGCATAATTTCAAGAGGTCATTCGGTCACAGCGCCATTGCTGAGCCGGAGCTATATGCTTAGACGGGCTCCCAGACCGGATCGCCCTGAAGAATGCGCGTGATCTGCTGGATAAAGCGCAGTCGCTCGATCGGCTTGCCGATAAAGCCGTCGAAGCCCTCGTGGCGTGCGCGAGCGACGGTCTGCGGCGCGCAGTCCACCGTCAGCGCGACGATCTTGGGCACACCCTCGTCGCGACCAAAGTGAGCGCGCAGCGCCTGGTGAACCGCAAAGCCATCTTCATAGGGCAGGGCCAGATCGACGAGCACCAGATCCGGATCGCAGGAAGGATTTTCGGTGAGAAAGGTCAGCAGCTGCTGGCCCGAGGCGCGAGCGGTGCAGATCGGCACGCCGAGATCGGTGCGCAGAATATCTTGGAAAACAAATAAATTATCCAGGTTATCTTCCACAAGTAAAACGGTGGCCTGCTGCGGCACGGTTGCGTGATAAGTCATACGATCGCTCCCTAAAGTAAGACCCAAAGCATCGTGACGGTAGGTCGGATGCTCTGGTGTTGCGCAACCCTGTGCGCTTGTTGAGCGTGCCAACAAGCGATAAGGAGATCATTTCACACATAAAGTGGGGGAAGTGTGTTAGATGGAGTGTCAGGGTCCGGCTACCGGCTTGGATGGTCGCTCCAAACGTTTCTGCTCCTATAGTCGCGCTATGCTCGCAAGAGTCTGGGGGTTCCTGCGGCTATGTTTCTACACATGCACAAACATAGCGTTGGTATGTTTACCAGTACTGTGGTAGCCACATTACCGGGCCTGTCCATATTTCGTACACGATTGGAATAGTGCCCACTATACCGCGTAGTGTGTGATTTTGCTTGATCCCGGTTAGGTCTCTGGTACGTGCCGCCGGTACCACTTTGACGACCAGCAGGTGGGATTAAGCCGGATGTCATTGTGTCAGGCGCTCTCACGCGGCTGCGCGTTGCGCATACGAATGATCGAGAACTGGAGTGTCGAGGCGACAACCGCATCGTAGAGCGGCCAGAGCGAGGGCATGATCCGCAGCTCGACATCGTGGCGCAGCAGCTCGCCGAGCAGATCGTCGATGGCGGTGACGGCGCGCGGGATTACCGGCTCACGCGAAATGTAGTAGCCCGCGCCCGCGTCAAGCAGCGCGAATTCCGCGCCGGGCAGCTCGTAGCAGTACAGCCGCTGCCGCTGTACCGCCGGCAGCCAGCCCGCCTCGATCGCGATGATGTAGCTGGCGCTGCTGTAGCTCAGCAGCCGCGTCACATCCTCGGGGCTGCTCTCGGGCAGCGCATAAAACGTGACGCGGGGACAATCGCGCGGCAGCAGGTAATTGTGCAGATGCTGCTGGTCGATCGCCCAGACCATCGCGCCGGTTTGGGTAGGATTTGGCCCTGGCGCCGGCCGTGGCTCGAAGCGCGTAATGCCGGGCTGATCGCTGATGTGGAAAAGCGTGTCGGGCATGGCAGGTCCTCACGTCTGACGAGCGCTTGTGTGGCTGTATCTGTCACAGCCAGCCGGTATCTTACCTCAAGAGCAAGAAAATTCCTGCGATGGTTACTAATTAGGTTAGTAGGTGCTTGTACCATCTTGCTCCTCCATTGTCGACTCGTTCCATCCAACTATAACGTTAGCAGCGAAGGAGTGAACTTGTGTCAACCATGCTATCTTTATGGTTTGTTTGGTTTCTGCTGGCCGGAGTTAGCCTGTTCTTTGCAGGGAAGAGCATGATCCGCTGGATCTCGACTTCAACCGCTGAGGAGGCCGAGTCTGCTATTGATCGCATGGGCAGTGAAACATTTACCGCCTATATTGCCAGGCTATTTGCAGATCTGAGCTACGGGGTGCAGATCGTCCAGGACGGCCACGACTACGGAGCAGATCTGATCCTGGAACGCGAAGGCACGCGGATTATTGTTCATGCCCGGCGGCAAAGCGAGTATGTTGGTGTGGTCGCCGTCCAACAAGTTGTTGCAGCCAAAGCGATGTATAGCTGCTCGGTAGCAATGGTTGTGACGAACAATCTCTACACGCACTCGGCGCTGCATCTGGCTGAAGTCAATGGGGTTATGCTGTGGGATCGGCAGATTTTGTTGAGCGAGATTGCGCAGTGGCGAGCGCGACGACGCTATGACAAGGTGCGGACACGCGCGTTATATCGCCGAAGGAGCCGATCTACCGGTTTGCTGGCCGGAGCGCTGCTGAGCGTCGGTCTGGTCGGGTTTTGGCCACAAGGATTTTCCTGGTTGAAGCCGCAGCAATCACCCCAGCCGGTCATCGAGAGCCAGCTCCCTCAGCCAGCCGCACCAGGGCTACGTGGTTTCGCGCCGGCTCTTGAGTCAACCGCGACCGTCGTGCCGGAAGCAAGCCCGTCTAGTGGAGCCTCACCCACAGAAAAGGCGCTAGAGGATGTGTGTGGTACGGCGATCGTGCAGGGCGTGGCGGCGCTGGCTATTCGCGAAGGGCCTTCGCGGCAGTATGCTGTTGTCGGCGAAGTGCCGCAGGGCCGCAGTATCAAGCTGGTCTGTGAGCCGACAGTCAGCGCCGACGGTGTAACCTGGCAGCTGGTCGATTACGGGGCTGGTCAGGGCTGGATGAGCCGCAAATATCTCCTGAGCGAACAGCGCTAAAAGTAAGGAGGCTGGCCGATCCAGCCAGCCTCCTTGCCGCATCTTGCAGCCTGCGCCGATGTGCTACTCAGTCAGCTTGTTGATCGCTTTCTGGAGCAGCCCCGACGCGCCGTCCTGCATCTGCTGGACCTGCGCAGAGCCGTCGGGTCGGGGCGGCGCCAGCTTCGGCTCCTGTCCGAGCGGCACCGCGCGGCGGATATTGAACTCGCCCTTGCCGTCGAGCGATGGCCCGCTGTTGAAGCGGCCCTGCGGCGGCGCGATGCCGTCCACGCCGGTCGACACGAAGGCATAGCTAAACTCGGTGTTTTCCTTGGCCTGCGGAAAGCTGTTCGGGATCGGCAGAACACCCTCGTGACCGCCCAGCTCTTCGATCACCGCCAGCCACTGCTGCTGGTGCATGGTGTCGCGGGCGATCAAGAACGACAGCATATCTTTCATGCCGGGATCGTCGGTCAGATTGTAGAGCCGCGTCGCCAGCACACGGCCGGTTGACTCGGCGGCGACGTTAGCGTACATGTCGGCGGCGATGTTGCCGCTGGCATACACATGCGAGCAGTCGAAGGGCACGCCTTCGCTGTTCGTGGGCATCGCCGCGAGGCCGGTAGACAGATAATGCCGTGGGTTCATCCCGCCCAGCACAGCGCCGACCATTGGATTTTTGGCCATCTCGTCTTGCAGATCGGTGGGCGCGCCCTCAAGGTTCAGCGCCACAGCCGTCGAGAGCATCTCGATATGCGCGATCTCCTCGGTGCCGGTTTCCAGCAGCATATCGCGATACTTCGTCGGGCCGCGCGAGCCCCAGGCCTGAAACATATACTGAAGCATAACCCGAATCTCACCCTCGACGCCGCCGATCGCCTGCTGAAGCATTCTGGCAAAGGCCGGATTCGGATTGTCGACGCGTACCGTGTACTGAAGATTCTTGTCGTGATAGAACATAATTCTCCTCTTCTTCCACAAGGTTAAGCCGATAGATCTGCGTGAGTCGCTACGTCTTGCTCCTCCTTTCGATCGTTGCGATCCGAATACAAGGAGGGGCGCTGATAGCAATTGCTGGGCCAGTGAGTACTCATGGTTTGTAGGAGTAAGACAAGAATCGCGGTGGGGTCTGAAGAAGATCTGAGGCCAGGCGCGGAGCTGAGGGCGCGGGCAAGCTGCGCTCAGGAGAGGCGAGGAGCGCGAATGTTGATTTGGTGAAAGCTGGTGCTGAGGCAGGAGAGAAGTTGAGCAGGAAGCGGCGACAGGCTGCGCCATAGACGCAGCCTGTCGCGCTGTTTAGATCTGTTCGCGAGCGGTCTTGAGCGCGTTGGTCCACCAGACTAGCTCGTCGAGCATGGCGGCGGCGTTCTGCTGGAGGTATTCAAGCTCGGCGATGTTCTTGCCCTGCTGCCAGACGGCCATGAAATCGGCGCCCTGAATGTGCACGCCGGTGCGGGTCGGGGCCATCTGTAGCTCGACGCAGATCAAGCGGAGCTGCTCAATCGCGCGGGCGGCGCCGACGCTGCCGTAGCCGACAAACGCAGCCGGCTTCTTGTTCCACTCGGGATACGCGTAGTCGAGCGCGTTCTTCAGCACGCCGGTGATGCTGCGGTTATACTCGGCCGTCACGAAGATGTAGCCGTCGTACTCGGCGACCTTCTGCTGCCAGCGCTGTGCAACTTCGTTCTTGGCGGGTACCCACGCGTTCGAGGCGACTTCGTCAAAGAAAGGCAGCGGGAAATCACGGAGATCAAGGATCTCGACGTCGATATCGCCGCGCTGGGAGGCAAGGTTATAAATCCACTGGGCCGGCTTCTCGCCAAACCGGGTTTCGCGTGTGCTGCTGATGATAACTGCGATCTTAGGCTGTGCCATGATACGTCCTTTTTAGCTGGATGATTCCGACGACGATTAGGTTAGCATCAAACTATACTTTAGTTTGTAGCTTATCTTTCGTAAGAAAGAATACCACAAGTTTGGAAGATGTCAAATCTTCATGCCGATCAGTTACGTAGTACAATATAGTTGTGAATTTTGTAACGAAAGGCTGCGATCGACATGACGAAGTGGTACACGCGGTTTGATCGGCTCGATACGCTGATTACAGAGAGCATGGCGCGCTACGGCATCGTTCTGATGCGCATCGGCCTGGGGATTGTGTTCCTGTGGTTTGGCGTGCTCAAGTTCTTTCCTGGCCTGAGCCCGGCCCAGGACCTGGCTACTCGTACGATCGACCTGCTGACCTTCGGGCTGATTCCGGCCAGCATCAGCCTGATCATTCTGGCTGCGTGGGAGTGCGCGATCGGCCTGGGACTGATCAGCGGCAAATTTCTGCGAGTGACGATTCTGCTGCTGCTGATGCAGATGCTGGGCACGGTGACGCCCCTGGCGTTGTTTCCCGGCGAGGCTTTTCTGGTCTTTCCGATCGCGCCGACGCTGGAAGGACAGTACATTATCAAAAATATCGTGCTGGTGAGCGCCGCGCTGGTGATTGGCGCAACCGTGCGCGGTGGGCGCGTGGTCGCCGATCCCGAGCAGCTTGGGGATGGAGCGAAGCCGCGCCGCACGGCTAAGCCCTACTCGCTCTCACGGTAGCGCAACCGATTGTAGAGGCTGGGAATTTAAGCAGGTTACACCGCTCCAAGCGGGCGGTGTAACCGTAGATGGTGGCTGGCTGATCAGCTATCCCGCAGCACTGGCAGATGAGTCCATGTAGGCCAGGAGCGCGAGATACCAGCCGAATGGAACCAGCCAGGGCAATTCGGGAAGCTCCATCGCGGCGGGCTGGATCTCGACCTCTGACGATAGATGAATCAGGCCGCTCATATTGTAGCGCATCAGCGCCACGTCGCTCTCGTTCTTGATCTCGAATCGACTCAGCCACATGTTGGTCGATACGAGCAGCTTACGGCCATCCGGCAGCGTGAGCGTACCGCCGCCTTTCCAGTTGTTGACAAAGGTCGCGATGTCGGTATCGCTGTCGCATACACGGATGGTGACCTTGGTCTGCCAGAATCCGACGCGCTTGAAGGTCCAGCAGCCGCCAGCGCTCTGGGCAGTGGCAAACGAGCCAAAGGAGCTGCGAAAGCGCAGGGTTGCCGCGAGCTGATCGCCGGATCGCAGCTCGTACTCCATCTTCGAGGCTTTGGGCTGATTCCACTTGAGCGGCTGGCCGGATAGTGCCGTAAGTGATTGCATACGTTGCTCCTCACGCTAGCCTGAGACGACATCGGCGCAGGCTAGCACGATTTGTACGCTGTCGCCGCGCTCGATGTTGCACGCGCGGTACTGCGAGGATCTGCCCACGCTGCAAGCCGAGTACAGACGCCAGCCGATGAGAAGCGCTAGCGCCCGGCCGCGTTGGTTGGTCCGGTGCGGCGCAGCTGATCCGCGATGTCGATGTGGAGCCAGAGGTTGCCGGTAGATCCAGACCGCAGCCGGCGCATCTTGGCTCGTTTGCGGCGCAGGGCACTGGGCGGCTCGTAGTAGCCATAGCGGCGTTTGGTCCAGGGCCGCTCGTATTCATGCTGGACGAGGTGAGAAAATCGATCGAGCGTATCGGTGAAATCTTCCCCGATACGAGCTTCGACACGCAGACTCATGAGGCTGTGCCAGGTAGCGGCAGGCACGACGCCGGTCGCAGATGCGACAACGCTTGCAGTATACTCGATCACCTGTGAGGCGCAAGCCACGAAGAGCTATGAGTTCAGCGGCTGTGTAGCTGCGGGATCTGTGTTAGCCGCCTGCTGCATACCACTTCAACACCCGCAAGGCGCGCAGCGTGTTCCACCGGCTCGGCCGGCCCTCGCCCTCGTCCAGCTCGATCGGCATCTCGCCGGGATAAAGCGTCTCAAGCGGCCACCGTCCATCGCCGTCGCGCTTGGATACGACCAGGTCGATCGCCTCGGCCACGCGCTCGTCGGGCACGACGCCGGCGCTGCGCAGATACTCCAGCCCGCGCAGCACGTCATAGTGCCACCAGGTCGGAAAGGCAAAGCGGGTCCACGCGGCGTTGCCCTTGCGATCGCGCTCGATCACCTCGCCGGTGGACCGACGGTGGAAGAGGCGGCGCTCAAGCAGGTACTCCTGCCCACGGAGACGGGCCTCGGTCACCTCCGGGCTAGCCCCGAAAGCCAGCTCGTATTCGAGCAGGGCTTCCAGCACGCAGATCGTGGTGTTAAACGACGATCGGGTCGAGCCGTTCGCGGCCTCGCAGTTCCAGCCGCTGTCGGGCAGTTGTTCGCCGAGCAGCCGGTCGACGATGCCGCGAACATCCTGGCCGAAGTACGCGCCGACCGCGCCGACCTGCCCGTTGATGCAGGGCTCCACCTCGCCGGCGAAGAAAGGGTTGCCCCAACCCTGCCAGGTCACGTGATCACGGACGAGGCCCACCGCGCGGCGCGCCTCGTCACTCGCGGGATCGAGGCCCATGTCTCTTAGCAGCATCAGGACGTGCATGGTCGAGTTCCAGCCACGGTTCCACGCCGCGCCACCCCACAGTCCACCAGCGCCCTGAAGCGCGAGCAGATGCGCGCCCGCGCCCTCGGTGGCAACCCGCGCTCGCTCGGCCGCGACCTCATCCGCAGGCGCGTCGAGCAGGTCTCGCAGTACCTGCCAGCGGATCGCAGGGTCACCATCAAGCAGCCACTGGATGATCGATTCTGATAGCTGCGGGGCTTGCCGGTTGTGTGGATAAGTCGTCATCTGCTCATGCTCCTCAGGTTTGGATAAACGACGCTGTTGCTTGCCGAACGCGGGCGCATACCAGTATAACCACAGGCTGCAACCGGCAAAAGATCACGCTGAGCGACGATTCAGGAGCAGCTGACTACTGCGCTGGATCGTCGCTTACGTAGATCGGATTGGTCAGCGCCCAGCGCCAGTCGCGCAGATCCAGATTCGGCGGCGCGTGCGGCGGAATGATCGCGGGCGGCGCATCGCCCACTAGCTCGGCGCGAATGTAGCGTGCGGCGGTGAGCGTGTGGCGCACCGTTGCCGACGCGGATGTGATCGGCGTTGCGTGAGCCAGCGTGCCATCGGCGATCAGCCGGAGCGTCCACCCGGCCCCGCGCTCGATCTGCACCTCGACGTTCAGCTCAGAGCCAGGCGCGATCCGCAGCATTTCGCCCATCTCGGCGGCTGAGTCGCCCGCTGTGGCACGCAGATCCAGCCGTGGACCGTCCGGCGCGGCGCTGATCGAGGCTCGTCCGGCGCGAATCGCCGCTAGAATCGCAGGAACAGTGCGCTCAGTCACCTTGACCCAGGTTGTTGGCTGGCCCAGGCGCAGAAATCCGGTCTCGTCGCCGGCCGGACAATGGTAGTCGCTCCCGCCCACGACCGGTAGCCGTCGCCCGCCGGCCAGCAGCCGATCCCACAGCGCCAGGCTTTCGGTATTGCGCCAGGGCCACGGCCCCTGCCATACTTCCAGCGTGTCCACGGGCAGATCCGGGCTGTACTGCCAGGCGGGGCCGTCCTGCTTGGGATGATTGATCGAGCAGACTCCGCCGTGCGCGTGAGCCAGCGCGATCACGGCCCGCATGTCGTCGTCGATGAGGCAGCGAAAATCGCACCAGCGGCCGGTGCCCCAGACATTCATGTGGCCGTAGTTGGTTGTGACTTCCTGGCCGGGAATCAGCAGTAGCGCGTCGTCGGCGAGCGCGGCCAGGTGAGCATGATGGCTGATCGTGTTGTGATCGGTGATCGCCAGGAAGTCGAGTCCGAGCGCTCGGGCTTTGGCGGTCAGCTGCTCCGGCGTGCCCTTTGCGTCGCTGTGATGCGTGTGGCTTTGCAGATCGCCACGCAGCCAGAAGCGCGCTCCACCCTCGGTCTCTGGTTCAACGGGAACTGCTGTCGGTGAAGCGCTCGCATCGACGATCGGCTGAGGCTCATCGCTGAGCGTGGCCTCGATCGTGATCTGGTAGTCCGCGCCGCCAGGAGGAATCCGGTAGAGCCCAAGCAGCAGCTGATAGGTTCCGGCGGGCAGCGGTCCGGGTAGGTAGCCGGGCGTCGCCTCGGTTGTGGTGATCGTAAACTCGCCGCGTGCGCCGCCGCTCCAGCCGCGAAAGCCTGCGCCGCCGGGAAACTCGGAGCCGCGCGGATCGAAGAGGCCGAGATCGATCACCGTTTGCTGTCCCGCGTCGGCGGGCGAGGTCGCGGCGTAGCGATAGCTGACGTGCAGCCGGTTCGCGGGAGCCGGCAGCGTAAACGGAACGTACCGATAATCGTTATTTAGCTTATCTTCGGGCGAGACGTGATCGCTGAGCTGGAGCGCGAATGTATTCATGAACTGTATGTTCTCGATTCTTTGCGAAGCTAGCCTTTAACGCCCCGGCCTAGCGCGCCGAGACTCTGCTCGAAGTAGGGCTGCAAGATCAGGTACAGCAGCAGCACCGGCAGCGCGATCATCACGCCGGCCGCCATAAACTTCTGCCACTCGACGGTATAGGTCAGCACGAACGAGCGTAGCGCGATCTGCGCGGTGTACATCGGCGGCTGGCGCGCCACGATCAGCGGCCACAGATATTCGTTCCAGCGGCTCAGGAAGGTGAAGATCGCCACGATCGCCAGGCCGGGCCGTGACAGCGGCAGCGCCACCAGCCAGAAAACCTGCCAGGGCGAGGCGCCATCGATCGTCGCAGCCTCGTCGAGGTCGCGGGGAATGCTCAAAAAATACTGGCGCATAAAAAAGACGCTGAACGCCGTCACCGCGCCGGGTACGATCAATCCCTGATAGGTGTTGAACCAGCCCTGCTCGCCGCCGAAGGGCATGTTTTTGATGATAAACATCAGCGGCACGACCAGCACGGCGGCCGGCATCATCATGGTCGCCAGCACGACCCAGAAGAGGAAGCGCCGCGCGGGAAACTCCATCCGCGCAAAGGCGAACGCCGCCAGCGAGCCAAAGAGCAGATTGGTGAACACCGAGACGACCGAGACGACGAAGCTGTTGTACACGCCGCGCGGCACGGCGCTCTGGCTCCAGGCCAGGCTATAGTTCTGCGGCGTCACCTGCTGCGGCAGCAAGGTCGGCGGATAGACGAAGTTTTCCCACGGCGCTTTCAGCGATGTCGAGACCATCACCACGAACGGGCCGAGCGTGATCAGCAGCACGACCAGCAGCGCCGCGTAGATCGCGGTGTTTTTGAGCCAGCCCGGCGATCGCGGAGCGCGAGCAGCCATTCAATCCTCCGGTGAAAGACGCATCTGAAAATAGGTGATCACCAGCAGCAGCCCCAGCACTGCCACCGACATCGCCGAGGCATAGCCGATCTTGAGCGACTCAGAGGCCGCGAAGGCGATGTAGCGCACCGTGACCTCGGTCGCGTTCTGCGGCCCGCCGTCGGTCATCAGATCCACCACCGCCACCACCTGAAACGAGGCGATCGTCGACATAATCACGGTGTAGATCACGATCGGCATGATCGCGGGAATCGTGATGAAGCGGAAGCGCGCCCAGCTCCCAGCGCCGTCGATCTGCGCGGCCTCGTACAGCTCGGGCGAGACGTTTTTCAGCGCCGCCAGAAAGATCGGCGTGTTGTAGCTCAGGCCGCGCCACGCGCCGTAGAGCACGATCGAGAAGAGCGCCATGCCGCCCGAGCGCAGCCAGCCGATCGCGGGCAAGCCCAGCGAGACCAGCAGGCCGTTGAGCGTGCCCTCGTCCTGGTACATCCACAGAAACACGACCGCCATCACGGCCTCGGAGGCGATCGTAGGCAGGAAGTAGAGGATTTTGAAGGCGGTGATGCCCGGCAGACGGCGGTTGAGCAGCAGCGCCACCGCCAGCGCGCCGCCGAGCCCCAGTGCGATCGAGCCGACCGCATAGATCGTGGTGGTGAGCAGCGTTTTGCGAAACAACAGATCGCCCGCCAGCTGCCGGTAGTTATCCAGCCCGGCCCAGCGCGGCGCTTCGATCAGGTTGTAGCTGGTGAAGCTGAGATAGATCGCGACGACGATGGGCAGCAGCACGAACACGAACAGCACAAGTAGCGCGGGCGCGATAAACAGGTAGCCGTAGAGCCAGCGCTGATGCCGGGCGCTGCTCAGGCCAAACGCGGCGCCGCGCGGCTGTGCCCGTTCGAGGGATGTTGACATGCGTGTTCTCCGGGCGCGGTCCCACGCCTGGATTGTGCGCGTGGGACCGCAGCGAGTCTACTGGCCCTCGGCCTTATCGATCGCGGCCTGGGCGGTGGTCTGCGCGGTCTTGAGCAGATCGGCCGCGTTGCCGCCGTCCATCGCGGCGCGTACGGCGTCGTTCCAGGCTTTGGCGGCGTCGGCGTAGGGCTCCAGCGCATACGGAGCGGCCGTCTTGAGCTGCTCGTAGAACGGCTGGGCCAGCGTGTCGTTTTGCAGGTAGGTTGTGTTGTACAGCTCGGCGATCACCGGGTAGCGCGCCTGATCCTGGACCATGCCCATCTGGTAGCTGTTAGTGGTGAACCATTTCAGCAGCTCAAAGGCCACATCTTTATTTTTGCAGCCCTTGGGAATCCAGAGCGAGCCGCCGCCGAGCACCGAGCCATCGGTCTGGCCGGTCATGCCGTTGGGCAGCGGCGCGGTGCCGACTTTCTCGATCAGATCCGGCTTGGCCTCTTTGCGAATGCGAGCCAGATCCCACGGGCCGCTGAAGAAGAAGGCGGCCTTCTCCGCGCCAAAGATCGCGACGGGCGCATCGGTCTGGCGCGGCGTCTGCGGCGGAATCGGGCTGACCTTGTCTTTGTGGCCCAGCTCCGAGATGTTGGTCAGCACTTCGACGACCTTGGGATCGTCAAGATTAGCCTTGATCTGATCGTTCTCGGTCTTGAGCAGATCCACGCCGTTGGCGACGATCATGCCGCTCATCGCCCAGGAGGAGGCCGAGATCACGGTGCCGTAGACGCCGTCTTTGGTCAGCTTCTGGGCCGCGTCACGAGCATCCTGAAAGGTCCAGCTCGCGGTCGGCTCGGCAACGCCGGCGTTTGCGAACAACTCTTTGTTGTAGATCGTGAACAGCGTGTTGATGTCGAGCGGAATGCCGTAGACGCGCTCTTTCCAGGTCACATCCTGAACCGCGCTCTCCATGAACTTATCGTTCTGCTGCCAGGCGGTCCACAGATCGGTCACGTCCTCGGCGAAGCCCTGCGCGCCCATGGCGTAGGGATGGCCGTGGCTGACGCAGGGCGCGGTGCCGGTGCCCACGGCCAGCTTGACCTGATTCTGCATGTCGCCCCACTCGTAGCCGCTGATGTTCAGCTTGACGTTGGGATACGCCTGCTGAAACGCGGCAAAGACTGCCTCGACCGGCTTGGTCTGGTAGTAGTCGGCGGCCATCCACACGTCGAGCGTGAGGTCGCCCTGCTCTGCGATGGTGCTGTTGATTGGGATCTCGGGAATGGTTTTGCTAATATCCGCGCCGGCTGCGGGATCGCCTTCGGGGGCGGCTGCGG
Source organism: Herpetosiphonaceae bacterium (assembly GCA_036402055.1). Classification (GTDB taxonomy): domain Bacteria; phylum Chloroflexota; class Chloroflexia; order Chloroflexales; family Kallotenuaceae; genus LB3-1. The sequence continues at coordinate 1,085 of DASWTQ010000102.1, read as the reverse complement.
TTGCCGCGACATTGGTAGCTGAGGCTGCGGGAGCGCCGGTCGCGTCGGCGCTGGGAACTTGCGGCGCTGCTCCACCACAGGCCGCCAGCAGCAGACTGAGGCAGACTAGCAGCGATGCTAGCGATGATCGTCGTTTCATGCGTGTATCCTTGCTATGTTGAGCGATTGATACAGGTTTGGATAACGTCGAACGCCGGATCTCAAGCCCGATTCGTCCTCCTTTCCCGGCTGCGAATCGACTCTACGGAAGCTTTTGTACTTTAATCGATGTGTCAAATTTTGGAAAAGATCAGCACCTCGATCAGCTTCGATCGAGGTGCCTGGAATGATTGCTGGATGATGCAAGGCTGGAGCTAGTCGCCGCCACCACCGCCATCGCCGCCGTCACCGCTGTCGCCTCCGAAGTCGGCCGAGTCGAAGCTGCTGTCGAAGGAGTCCAGCGTGCTGTCGAGCGTGTCGAAGGCCGAGAAATCGAAGTCGAAGCCGTCAAAATCGGAGTCGTCGTGATCGAACGGGCCGGCAAACACGCTGTCGCCGCCCTGGCTGACGTTGAGCGCCTGCGAGATGCGTCCGTAGTGCGGTTTTAGCTCGTCGACCAGCAGCACCGTTGCGCCCAACGTCGCGATCAGCGCCGCCGCCGTGGCCGGATCGTGGTCGACCAGCGTCGGCAGTGTGCGCGCCTGGTTGAGGTGGCCGGTGATCTCCTGGCGCAGCGCCTCGCCGGCCGCCGTCGGACGGTAGCGCGTGGTGTTGAAAAGGCCGAGACGTTTTTTGGTGTACTGCTCGATCAGGCCACGACGGATGAGCGCCGGAATGATCTGCTCGCTTTGAAACTTGCCGAGGTCGGTGCCAAAGCTTTTGCGCGCCTGCTGCACCACCAGCGGAATTGTCGCGTCGGCTTCTTTGGCGCGAGCCTGAGCCACGACGCCGAGCGCCGCTTGAAACGCCGGGCTGCCCGCGACCTGGGTCTGCGCATCCGGGCTGAGCTGGAGATAATCGGTTTTGCGCGTGCGGCCAAACGAGAGTCGCTTCTCCTCGTGGCGCAGCGTGATCAGCTGGCGCGCCAGCAGCTCCATCAGCGTCAG
>DASWTQ010000101.1:0-6674 GCA_036402055.1 Herpetosiphonaceae bacterium | reverse complement strand
GAATCGCCGGGCCAATCAGCTGGCGCACTACCTGCGCTCGCTCGGCGTCGGGCCGGATGTTCGCGTCGGGCTGTGTGTTGAGCGCTCGCTGGATCTGGTGGTCGGCATCCTGGGTATTCTCAAGGCCGGCGGCGCGTACGTGCCGCTCGATCCGCAGTATCCCGAGGAGCGGCTGGCGTTTCTGATCCGGGATTCGCAGGCGCCGGTCTTGCTCACCCAGCAGTCGCTCCGCGATCGCTTGCCCGCACACGCCGCCACGACGATCTGTCTTGACGCGGACTGGCAGCTGTTGGCGCGCTTCGCAGAGACCAATCCCGACTGCCAGATTCTTGCCGATAATCTTTGCTACCTGATCTACACCTCGGGCTCGACCGGCCAGCCCAAGGGTGTGCAGATCACCCACGCGAACGTTACCCGGCTGCTCGACGCGACGGCCGGCTGGTTCCACTTCGACGCGCAGGACGTGTGGACGTTGTTTCACTCGGCGGCGTTCGACTTCTCGGTCTGGGAGATCTGGGGCGCGCTGGCCTACGGCGGCCGGCTGGTGGTCGTTCCCTACTGGGTCAGCCGCGATCCGCAGGCGTTCTACGCGCTGGTGCGATCGGAGCGGGTCACGGTGCTTAACCAGACACCCTCGGCCTTTCGCCAGTTGATCCAGGCCGATGCTGCCGCGCCGGCCGACGATCTTGCGCTGCGCTATGTGATCTTCGGCGGCGAGGCGCTGGAGCTGCAGTCGCTGCGGCCGTGGTTTGAGCGGCACGGCGACGAGCGTCCGCAGCTCGTCAATATGTACGGCATCACCGAAACCACCGTCCATGTCACCTATCGTCCGATCGCGCAGGCTGATCTCGAATCCGCGCCGGGCAGCGTGATCGGCGGCCCGATCCCGGATCTTCAGCTGTATGTGCTCGATCCGGCTCAGCATCTCGTGCCGATCGGCGTGCCGGGCGAGCTGTACGTCGCCGGCGCAGGCGTGGCGCGCGGCTACCTCAACCGGCCCGCGCTGACTGCCGAGCGCTTCATCCCCGACCCCTTCGCCAACATCCAAGGATCGCGGCTGTATCGCACGGGCGACCTGGCGCGCTATCTGCCCAACGGCGATCTCGAATACCTGGGCCGCGTCGATCAGCAGGTCAAAGTGCGCGGCTTCCGCATCGAGCTGGGCGAGATCGAAGCGGCGCTGGCGCAGCATCCCGGCGTGCGCGAGGCGATCGTCGTGGTGCGCGGGGACGAGGCGGGCGGAGACAAACGGCTGGTGGCGTATGTGGTTAAGAACCTAGAACCTAGAACTGAGAACCTAGGGGAGAACAAAGAACAAAGGAACAAAGGAACAAGCGAACAAAATTCTTCCCCCTCGCCTGCCGCAACCGAGGCGGAGGCCCGCCGAGGTTCGGGGAAGGGGGAGGCGCAAAGCGCCGGGGGTGAGGGCCTGATCCCTTCGCTCCGCACCTTCCTCGGCGCACGGCTGCCCGCCTACATGGTGCCCGCCGCGTTTGTGCTGCTCGACGCGCTGCCGCTGACCGCTCACGGCAAGCTCGATCGCCGGGCGCTGCCGGAGCCGGACGCTGACCGCGCGCTGGGCGAGACAACCTTTGTGCCGCCGAGCACGCCGACCGAAGACATCCTGGCGGCGATCTGGTCGCGAGTGCTGGGCGTAGACCGTATCGGCATCGACGATAACTTTTTCGCGCTTGGCGGCGACTCGATCCGCAGCATTCAGATCCTGGCGCTGGCCCGTGAGCGCGGCCTGCATTTCTCGCTGCCCGAGCTGTTTCAGCACCAGACGATTCGTGTGCTGGCCCGGGAGCTACAGCATGCCGACGCGGACGCGGCCAGCGCCGAGCAGAGCCGGCCGTTCAGCCTGATCGCCGAGGCTGACCGCGCGCGTATGCCCGAATCAGTCGAGGATGCGTATCCGCTGACGCAGCTTCAGGCCGGCATGCTGTTCCACAGCGAGTACAGCGCCGAGAGCGCGGTCTATCACAACGTCAACACGCTGCGACTGCAAGGCCGCTTCGATGGCGACGCGCTCCAGGCGGCGACACGCCAGCTAACAACGCGGCACACGATGCTACGAACCGCGTTCGATCTCACGAGCTTTAGCCGGCCGCTCCAGCTGGTCCAGCGCCACGCCGAGATCCCGATCCGGATCATGGATCTGCGCGCGCTGCCGCCGGATCGGCAGGAGCAGGAGCTGGCAGCCTGGTTCGAGGCCGAGCGCCGCCAAAAGTTCGATTGGACCCACGCGCCGCTGATCCGCTTCCAGGTTCACCTGCGCTCCGACGATACGTTTCAGTTCAGCTGGAGCGAGCATCACGCGATCCTCGACGGCTGGAGCGTTGCCTCGCTGCTGACCGAGCTGTTCCAGGAGTACGCCCGCTACGGCGACGAGACGATTGTGCCGCCAGCGCCGCCGACAAGCAGCTTCCGTGATTTTGTCGCGCTTGAGCAGGCCGCGCTCAATTCGCAAGCGGAGCAGAGCTTCTGGCTGGAGCAGATGCAGGACGCGACCATGACCCGCGTTCCGCGCTGGCCCGCGCGCGCTGCCGGCTCGGCGCTGGATGCGATCGACGTGCCGATCGCGCCCGAGCTTTCGCAGGCGCTCAAACGAGTCGCGCGCGAGGCCGCCGTGCCGATCAAAACCGTGCTGCTGGCGGCGCATCTGCGGGTGATGGCTCTGCTTGGCGGCTCAAGCGATGTGTTGACCGGCGTGGTCGCCAATGGCCGGCCCGAGACAGTCGACGGCGAGCGTGTGCTTGGGCTGTTCCTCAACACCCTGCCGCTGCGCCAGCGCTTATCGGGCGGCACCTGGCGTGAGCTTGTGCGCGCGACCTTCGCCGCCGAGCAGCAGATTCTGGCCCATCGCCGCTACCCTATGGCTGAGGTGCAGCGGTTACTCGGCGGACAGCCGCTCTTTGAGACGATGTTCAACTTCGTGCATTTCCATGTGTACGAGCGGCTGCACGGCGTCGGTGATCTTGCGGTGCTCGATAGTCGGGCTTTCGCGCAGACCAACTTTACCCTGAGCGCGGACTTTAGCCTGGATCTGACCACGACAGATGTACGGCTGGCCGTGAGCTGCAATCCTGACGAGATCGGGACGGAGCAGCTTCACGCGATCGCCGCCTACTATGCCCAGGCGCTTACCGCGCTGGCGCTCACGCCAGACAGCCGCTACGAAACTGCGTCGCTGCTGTCCGCTGCGGAGCGTCAGGCGCTGCTCCATGATTGGAACGCAACCGCCGTGCCGTATCCGAGCGGTACAGTCTTGCACGAGCTGATCGAGGCGCAGGTCCAGCGCACGCCCGACGCCACCGCGCTTGTGTTCGAGGCGGGTACCCGCGAGCGGGTGCAGCTAACCTATCACGAACTCAATCGGCGTGCGAACCAGCTTGCCCATTATTTGCGAGCGTTGGGCATTCAGCCGGAGGACCGGATCGCGATCTGTGTGGAGCGCTCGTTCGAGCTGATTGTCGGCATCCTGGGTATTCTCAAGGCCGGCGGAGCCTATACCCCGATCGATCCGACCCTGCCAATCGAGCGACAGCGCTTTATCCTGGAGGATACACGCGCAGCCGTACTGGTGACTCAGCAACGACTTGCCGCCGCCTTGCCTGAGCATGAAGCGTACAGCGTCTACCTGGACTCCGACAGCGCAGCGATCGCTCAGATGCCGGATACGAATCCGCCCTGCGTGAGTAAGCCCAACAATCTGGCCTACATCATCTATACATCTGGATCGACTGGACGGCCCAAGGGAGTGATGATTCCACATGGCAACCTTGTCAGCATGTACTCCGCCTGGGAGGAGACCTACCAGCTCAAGACAGCTGTTCGCCGCCACTTGCAGATGGCGAATGTCACCTTTGATGTCTTCGCCGGCGATCTTGTACGTGCCTTGTGCTCGGGCGGTACTCTGGTGCTGTGCCCACGTGAGCTGTTGTTGGCGCCCGACCAGCTGTATAACTTAATCCGCTGTGAGCAGATCGACAGCGCTGAGTTTGTGCCTGTCGTGCTTCGTCCGCTGCTGCAATACCTGCGCGAGTCCAACCAGCTGCTGGACGGGATGCGACTGCTGGTCTGCGGGTCGGATAGCTGGTCGATGGAAGAATTTGATCAGGTCCGGCAAGTTTGCGGTCCGAACACCCGAGTCGTTAACTCGTTTGGCGTGACCGAGGCCACAATTGATAGTACCTGGTACGACTCCACACAGCCGACATGCGCTGGCGATCAATGGGTGCCGATCGGACGACCCTTTGGCAACACCAGGGCCTACATTCTTGACCTGCGGTGCCAGCTATTGCCCGTCGGCGTACCGGGCGAACTGTACCTCGGCGGCGCAGGGCTGGCGCGGGGCTACCTCAACCGGCCCGATCTGACTGCCGACAAGTTCATTCCCGATCCGTTCGCCCAAGTACCTGGCGCGCGGCTCTACAAAACCGGCGACCTGGCGCGCTTCCTGCCGGATGGCACGATCGAGTTTCTCGGTCGGCTGGATCATCAAGTCAAGCTGCGCGGCTTCCGCGTCGAGCTGGGTGAGATCGAGGCCACGCTGCGCCAGCATCCAGCCGTCGGCGAGGCGGTCGTCGTGGTGCGTGAAGACTCCGGCGACAAGCGGCTGGTGGCATATGTCGTTGGGGAACAAGGGAACAAGGGAACAAAGGAACAAGAGAACCTGGAACTGAGAACTGAGAACCAAGGGGATGATTCGGACGGTTCTAGGTCGCCCGGAGGGCACCCGGTTCTTGGTTCTGCCGAGCTGCGCCAGTGGCTCGGCGCGCGCCTGCCCGACTACATGGTGCCGAGCGTGGTTGTTGTGCTCGACGTGCTGCCGCTCACGCCCAGCGGCAAGATCGATCGTCGGGCGCTGCCGGCGCCGGAGTGGAGCGCGATCGTCTCGGATCAGCCGTTTATCGCGCCGCGCACGCCGGTCGAAGAGGTGGTTGCGAATGTCTGGGCGGATGTGCTGGGCCTGGCGCGCGTCGGGAGGGACGACAACTTCTTCGCGCTCGGCGGTCACTCGCTGCTGGCGACGCAGGTGATCTCGCGGCTGCGCCAGACATTCGGGATCGATCTGCCGCTGCGGAGCCTGTTTGACACGCCGACGGTTCCCGGCCTTGCCGAGCAGATCGAGGTCGCGCGCCGGCACGTCGAGCAAATCCCGAGCCCGCCGCTCCAGCCGATCGCCCGCGATCAGGAGCTGCCGCTCTCGTTCGCGCAGCAGCGGCTCTGGTTCCTGGATCAGCTTAATCCCGGTCATTCGTTCTACAACATGTATGTCGCGGTTCGGCTGACGGGCGCGCTCGATGTCTCGGCAGTTGAGCGTAGCCTCAACGCGATCGTCCAGCGGCACGAGGCGCTGCGCACGACCATCGCTCCAATGAACGGCAATCCGGTGCAGGTGATCCACGCGAATCTGCCGATCCCACTGCCCATTGTCGATCTGCGCGATCTGCCTGCTGCCGAGCGTGAGGCCGAGGCGCTGCGATTAGCAGCCGTCGAAGGCGATCAGCCGTTCGATCTGGCGCAGGGCTCGCTGCTGCGTGCGCGGCTGCTCCGTCTCGACGACGAGCAGCATATCGTGCTGCTGACGATGCATCACATCGTCTCGGACGGCTGGTCGATGGGCATGCTGGTGCGGGAGCTGGTCGCGTTCTACACCGCTTTCACGGCGACAGGCGATTCAAGCGTGTCACAGCTCCAGCTTGCGCCGCTGCCGGTTCAGTACGCCGACTTTGCCGCCTGGCAGCGACAGATGCTCCAGGACCAAGTGTTAGATCGCCAGCTCAGCTACTGGAAAAACCAGCTCATCGATCTGCCGATTTTGGATCTGCCGACCGATCGGCCGCGTCCACCGCTTCCAACGTTCGGGGGCGCGACCGAGCTATTCGCGCTGGATCAGGAGCTTTCCACCGCGCTGCTGGCGCTTAGCCGTCGCGAGGGCGTGACGCTGTTCATGACGCTGCTGGCCGGATTCCAGGCCGTGCTCGCGCGCTACAGCGGCCAGGACGACATCGTGGTCGGATCGCCGATTGCGGGACGCACGCGGCCCGAGCTGGAAGGGCTGATCGGCTTTTTCGTCAACATGCTGGTGCTGCGTACCGATCTCCGTGGCGCGCCGACCGCCCGGCAGCTGCTGGCGCGGGTGCGCGAGGTTTGCCTCCAGGCGTACGCGCATCAAGACCTGCCGTTCGAGATGCTGGTCGAAGAGCTTCAGCCGGAGCGTAACCTGAGCTACAATCCGCTCTTCCAGGTCGGCTTTGCGCTCCAGAACACGCCGCTCGACGTTCTGGAGCTGCCCGGCCTGACAATCAGCCAGATCCAGGTGTCAAGCGAGACTGCCAAGTTTGATCTGTCGGTCTTTCTGAGCGAAGAACCTGATGGAATCGGCGGGCTGATCGAGTACAACACCGATCTCTTCGACGCCGCCACGATTCGCCGGCTGATCGATCATTTCCGTACGCTGCTGGCCGGAATGGTCGCCGCTCCCGATCAGCCCGTGCTGACGCTGCCGATCCTGAGCGCGGCCGAGTGCGATCTGTTTGCCGCGTGGAACACAACCGCGCGCGAGTTTCCGCCGCAGCCCGTCAGCCAGATCTTCGAAGCTCAGGCTGGGCGCACGCCCGACGCAATCGCCGTGCAATTCGACGATCAGCGGCTGAGCTACGCCGAGC
>DASWTQ010000100.1:0-13090 GCA_036402055.1 Herpetosiphonaceae bacterium | reverse complement strand
GCTGGGCTTGAGCACGCGCGGGCTGGCAACGCGGGCCACGATTCCCCGCGCCTGCACCTGCTCCACCGCTGGACGCAGGCCGTACAGTTCAAGGTAATCGAGCGTGATGCTGGCAGGCTTTAGCTCAAGCGCGGCCGATAGCTGCTCCGGCGTGCGCACCAGCAGATGCAGTTGCGGTTCGGTCGCCGTCAGTGGAGACGGGTCGCGATCGACCGCAGCGAGCGCGGCCTCCAAAGTTGCGATCGGATCGCGAACTTCGACGACCGGAGGCTGTCCTTGCAGCGCGACCAGCTGATCGACGGCCTCGCGGCGCAGGTGGTTCAGCAGCGAGCTAGGCGCGAACGGCTTTCCTGTTATGTCAAGCTCAAGATCCGCCAGCTCGTAGGGCGTATTGCCCAAACGTCCGAGCTGCTCGCGCAGATAGTCGTCGCTGATCGCCCGGTTCTGCGCCGCGCCCAGCGGCTCCTGCGATTGTACGATCGCTTCCACGCCGGGACGCTCGATCAGCGTCCACACAATGCGCAGCGGCCGGCCCTCGTGTGCCGTTACCTGCGCCCGCAGCGGCTGCTTATGCACGGGAGCGTTCGCCTGGGTAAAAGGCCGCACCGCCCTGTCGATGTCGGGATCGTGGGTGCGCCAGACCAGGTCGCCGGCTCGGATACGCCCGGTGTCGAGCGCGTCATAGCCGAAGCGCAGCTCGATCTGCCCGCCGCGCGCCGGCTGAATCTGATAGATGCGACCGCCCTCTTCGTGCACCTCGGGGCTGCGCCAATCGGCCGCGTCGAAGACCACGCCATCGCCGGCTTTGAGCGGCGCCGCCTCGGTCTCCGGCGCCGGCGCGACGATCACGCTCTCGGGCAGCACCCGCACCACGCGGCCCATCAGCACGCCGCGATGACCGGGCGAGCGTCCTTTGACCACCGCCTGATGATTGGTGCCGCTCACGAAGTACGGGCCGAGACCACGCGAGTAAACCTGCTCAAGCTGCATCTCCTCGCCGCGCGTGATGCTCAGCGGCAGGCCGGCCCAGGCCTCGTCGACAGCCTTGCGGTAGGCTTGCGTCGTCAGCGCGACGTAGCGCGCGTCTTTGTAGCGACCTTCGATCTTGAGCGTCGAGATGCCGAGCTGAACAATCTCCGGGATCTGCTGCACCGTGTAAAGATCGCCCGGCGAGAGCAGATAGCGCGCGTCGCCCAGCGGCTGCGGACGATCGTCGACGATCATCTCGTAGGGCAGGCGGCAGGCTTGCGCACACTGGCCGCGATTCGCGCTTCGTCCGCCCCACGCCTCAGAGGAGAAGCACTGCCCCGAGTACGAGACGCACAGCGCGCCATGCACAAAAATCTCCAGCTCGCAGTCGGTATTGGCCCGAATCGCGCGCACATCGTCGAGCGACAGTTCACGCGCCAGCACCACGCGCCGCACACCGAGACGCTGCGCCAGCCGCACACCTTCCGCGCTGGTGATGCTCATCTGCGTGCTGCCGTGCACATCCAGCTCAGGCGCGATCCGCTGCGCCAGCTGCGAGATCGCCACGTCCTGCACAATAATCGCGTCGACTCCGGCCTCGGCGATCGCGCCCAGGGTTTTAGCAGCCTCGCGCAGCTCGTGATCGAAGACCAGCGTATTGAAGGTTACGTAGCCCTTGACGCCGCGCTGGTGCAGCGTACGCATCGCATCGGGCAGCTCCGTGAGCGTAAAGCCGACTTTGGCACGCGCTGTAAAATGTTTCAGGCCAAAATAAACGGCGTCGGCGCCGGCTTCGATCGCGGCCTTAAGCTGCGGCCAGTAGCCTACCGGGCTCAGCACTTCGGGTTTCCGGATTCGGTTTCGTTCTGTCATACCCATCACACAAGCGATTCAGCGCGGCCGCGCTGTTTCAAGCTTTCTATCTTTAGCTGATCGTCGTCAATATAAAAATGCCGATCGTTTACACGATCGACATAGTACCACAATACGGTCAACTTCCCCGGCACTGCGGGTGAGAGCGTTAGCAGTTGTTACTGGTCACCATACGTGAGTAATCAAAGATTATCGGCACTCCATCGAGAACAACCGTAACCTCATCGCCGTTGAGGCGCTGCTCGTAGTGCAGATGCACATGATCGGTGCCGCTTGAGCCGACCACGCCAAGCACCTGGCCGCGCGTAACACTCTGTCCCACAGCCACATTGATCGAGCTGAGATGCGCGTAGACCGTGACATAGCCGCTGCTACCGTGGCGAATCTTCACCGTTCTACCCGTGGTAGTGGTGCCGGCAAAGCTGACCGTGCCGTTGGCGCTGGCCAGAATTCGCTTGCCGATCTCCTGATCGGGCGGCGAGTAGTCGAAGTCAAGCGCGCGGCTGCCCCGATGCTCCGTCGCAACCCAGGTCTGGCCACAGGCATAAGGCGCCTGGAAGTTGGGCGCGGCCAGCGCAGGCTGAGCGCTCTGTGGCAGCAGCGCCGAGAGCAGCAGAGCGGCGCTCGTGGAAAGTGCGGCCAGCAGCCCGGCCCGCCGGCGAAACCCATCGATTTTCTTAAACATATTGGCGCTCCAGAAAATGAACGGAAACGAACGATCGCGAACACCATTGCTGGCATTCGCGATCCGCTGGTTCGATTGAGCAGATGAACTAGCAGCTGTTGTGGCTGGTCAGCGGCTGGTACTCATCGTAATAAGTGACCGGATTGCCGCCCAGCACGACGCGCTGATCGTTGCCGTTGAGGCGCTGCTCGTAGTGCAGGTGCGGGCCGCTGCTGCCGCCGCTATTGCCGACCGAGCCGATCCGCGTGCCCATCGACACCGACTGGCCCTGAGTGACCATGAACTCCGACAGATGCGCATACAGCGTCGTCCAGCCATTGCCGTGGTCGATGATAATATAGCGGCCGTAGCTAGTATCGCCCAGGTTACGCACGGTCGTCACGCGGCCGGCAGCGCTCGCAATCACCGCGTCGCCGAAATCGTTGTCGCGGTTGAAATCGACGGCGAGCTGCGGGCTGTGGTTGCTGCGCGTGCTGGCGATCCACGTCTGACCGCAACGGAACGGCATGCGGAACAGCGGCGCGGCCAACGCGGGCTTGGCGCTCTGCGGCAAAACCGTTGCGGCGAGCAGCAGCGCACCGGAGGCGAACGAGGCAAGCAGGGCGGTACGACGGCCAGCGGGGGCGAGTCGGCTAAACATGGGTTTCTCCTGACATAAAGGTTCGCTAGTTCGTCGGCTATGCGGGCGGATCAGAGCAATTAGCAGTTGTTGTGGCTGGTGAATGACTGGGTCTCGTCGAAATAGGCGACCGGGGTGCTGCCCAGGACCACGCGCTGATCAGCCCCGTTGAGGCGCTGCTCGTAGTGCAGATGCGGGCCGGAAACGTTGCCGCTCTGACCGACCGAGCCGATGCGCTGGCCCATCGACACCGACTGGCCCTGGCTGACCCGGACATCCGACAGATGCGCATACAGCGTCGTCCAGCCGCCGCCGTGGCTGATGATGATATAACGGCCATAGCTGGCAGAGCCCAGATTGGCAACTGTCGTGACCGTGCCGCCGGCGCTGGCGATCACCGCATCGCCTAGGTCATTGGCCCGGTTGAAATCGACGGCGAACTGCGGGCTGTGATTGCTGCGTGTGCTGGCGTTCCAGGTCTGACCACAGAGGAACGGCATGCGCATAATCGGCGCGGCCATGGCCGGCTTAACATTCTGCGGCAGCAGCGTCGAGGCCAGCAGCAGCGCACCGGAGGCGAACGAGGCCAGCAGGGCGGTACGACGGCCGGCGGGAGCGAGTCGGCTAAACATGGGTTTCTCCTGACATAAAGATTTGAGCTTCGGCAGCAATACGGCGGGATCTACATGATTAGCAGTTGTGGCTGGTGAACGGCTGCGAGTCGTTGTAATAAACGACCGGCGTGCTACCCAGGACGACGCGCTGGGGAGTTGTGCCGATGCGCTGCTCGTAGTGCAGATGCGGGCCGCTGCTGTTGCCGGTGCTGCCCACGGAGCCGATGCGCTGGCCCATCGCAACGGACTGGCCCTGGCTGACCCGGACATCCGACAGATGTGCATACAGCGTGTTCCAGCCACCACCATGATCGATGACGATATAGCGGCCATAGCTGACAGAGCCCAGATTGGCAACTGTCGTGACCGTGCCGCCGGCGCTGGCGATTACGGCATCGCCAAGGTCGTTGTCGCGGTTGAAATCGACGGCGAGCTGCGGACTATGGCCGCTGCGCGTGCTGGCGATCCAGGTCTGGCCGCAAAGGAACGGCATGCGCATGACCGGCGCGGCCATGGCCGGCTTAACATTCTGCGGCAGCAGCGTCGAGGCCAGCAGCAGAGCGCCGGTAGCGAACGAGGCCAGCAAGGCGGTACGACGGCCGGCGGGAGCGAGTCGGCTAAACATGGGTTTCTCCTATGGTGAAGATCGAACAATGCCTGAGCAGCAGGGTTTCGTGAGTGGTTAGCAGTTGTGGCTGGTCAGCGTCTGCGACGTGTAGTACACAATGCGCGCGCCGTTGAAGACGATCTGGACAGCGCTGCCGTTGAGCCGCTGCTCATAGTGCAGATGTGTGCCCGTCACGTTGCCACTATCGCCGACCAGGCCGATGCGCGTGCCACGCGAGACGAATGCGCCTTCCCGACCATAGGTGCCTGAAAGATGCGCATACAGCGTCTGCCAGCCACCGCCATGATCGATGATCATGTACCGGCCGTAGCTGCTATCGCCCAGGTTCGCGATGCGGGTGATGGTGCCGTCAGCGCTGGCGAGCACGTTATCGCCGTAATCGTTGGCGCGGTTAAGATCAACCGCATAGAGTGGGTTATGATTGGTGAAGGTGGTGCCGGTCCAGGACTGCCCACAAGTAACCGGCATCTGGAACGCCGGCGCAGCTACGGCTGGCTCTACGTTCTGCGGCAGCAGCATCGAAGCCAGCAGGAGGCCACTGGTTGTAACCGAGGCGAACAGCGCGGCGCCGCGAGTAAGGATGTTCGTAAACATGGAAGATCCTTCGAGTTGTGACAACCGTTTCCTGGGGGCGATCTCAGCGTAGAGTTCTGAGATATGAACAGGTCATCCGCGAGTGTTTACCAGTTTTAAACCGTTCATTTACCAATATTAAACCATAGCATGCGGTAGAGATCTACGGGTCAGCGGGTACAAAAAGGGGTACAGTTCGGGGTACCGGCGGTCGATCGTAGACGAGATCCTGTGTTACAATGGGACAACATCATACGTTGACCGCTCGGCGCGAGAACATCTTCGCCAACTCAGGACGCCAGCTTCTGGACCGCCTGCTTCACAATGCCGATGTTACATTCCCCCCAGAGAACCACATGCAGCAGCGCATTTCAGCATTAGGCCACTGGATCAAAGAGCGACGTAGAGCCATTGCGCTTTCACGCGAAGCGCTCGCCGACCAGGTTGGCTGTTCGATCGAGACGATCCGCAAAATCGAGACCGGGCGGCGGCGGCCATCGCTGCAAATTGCAGAGCGGATGGCGGTCGCGCTTCAGGTCAGCGAGTCGGACCGGCCACAATTTCTTCAGCTTGCCCGCGCCAAAGACGATCCAACCGGCCCGGCAGCTCTGCCCGCCGGCGGCAGCGAGCGCATCGCGAGCACACTTCCGGTGCCTTACACGCCGCTGATCGGTCGTGCCGCCGACCTGGAGCGCACCGCGCGGCTGCTGTCGCAGCCCGAGGTTCGGCTGCTCACCTTGCTGGGACCGGGCGGCGTCGGCAAGACCCGGCTGGCGCTTCAGCTGATAGCAGAGCTGGAGACGGCGTTCGCGGACGGCGTGTATTTCGTGCCGCTGGCGGCACTGCGTGATCCCAACCTGGTGCTGCCGACGATCGCGCATAGTCTCAACATCTGGAAGGATGCCGACCAGACGCTGACGGCGATCCTGGCGGAGCGGCTCGCGGGTCGGCAGGTCTTGCTGGTGCTCGACAACTTCGAGCAGGTGCTCGACGGCGCGCTGTCGATCGCAACGCTGCTGGAAACCTGCCCGCAGCTTAAGATTCTGGTCACCAGCCGCGCCGCGCTGCATCTTTCGCTTGAGCACCAGTTTCAGGTACGGCCGCTCTCGCTGCCGGATCTGGCCGATCAAGCGCCGATCGCCGAGCTGATGGACTACAGCGCCGTCGAGCTGTTCTTGCAGCGGGCCCAGGCGATCAATCCCGACCTCGTGCTGACTGAGGCCAACGCCGCCGCGATCGCCGAGCTGTGCGTGCGGCTGGACGGCCTGCCGCTGGCGATCGAGCTGGCCGTCGCTCGGGTCAAGCTGCTCACGCCGCAGGCGATGCTGGCGCAGATCACCAGCGGCACCAACGGATCGTTTTTCCAGCTGCTGAACGGCGGGCCGCGCGACGCCTCCGACCGGCACCAATCGCTGTACGCGACGATGGCCTGGAGCTACGAGCTGCTCAGCCCGGCGCAGCAGCAGCTGTTTCGCTGGCTATCGATCTTTGTCGGCGGCTGTAGCCTTGAGGCGATCGCCGCGATCTGCTCGGACGATGTCGAGCCGGCGCTGGGCGTGCCAAGCCTGAGCAACGTCGACGATTGTTTGAACGAGCTTTCGGCGCTGATCGACAACTGCCTGGTGTATCAGGTCGCGTCCGACGGCGACGTGCGCTTTATGCTGCTCGAAACGATCCGCGAGTTCGCGCTCCAGCGGCTGATCGCCAGCGACGAGTGGGCCGCGATCCGCCGACGCCACGCACTGTTCTTCGTCTCGTTTGTGGAGCGGATCGGGCCGGAGCTGGAAGGGCGCGGACAAAGCCGCTGGCTCAAGGCCATGGAGCAGGAGTACGATAATATCCGCGAGGCGCTGCGCTGGTCGCTTCAGGATGGTGAGCCCGAGATCGCGCTGCGGCTGGCGGGGATGCTCTGCGTCTTCTGGAATGCGCGCGGCTACGTCAGCGAGGGGCGGCAGTGGCTCTCGCTGGCTCTGGCGCGAGACATCAGCGCGGTGCCGGTGCTGATCCAGATGCAGGCGCTGGACGTGGCCGGCGTGCTGGCGTTTATGCAAGACGATTACGCGGAGGCGCAGAGCTACTTTCAGGCGATCCTGGCGCTGCGCTCAGGTGCCGAGGAAACGCTCTATCCCGCGCAGGCGATGATCAATCTGGGCCTGCTCGCCTACTGGGAGGGCGCGTACGGCCAGGCGATCCAGCTGCTTGAGGAAGGCTGGCAGCTAGCGCAGACCGGCGGCGATCTGCGCGCATCGGCGAAAGCCCAGCTCTACCTGGCGATGGCGCTGCTCAACCAGGATGACTTCGCGCGTAGCGAGCAGCTGCTCAGCCGCAGCCGCGAGCTGTACCAGCGGATCAACTACCAGAACGGCCTGGGCACCGTGCTCAACTTTCAAGGCCGCGCGGCGCTCTATCGCGGCGACATCGATCAGGCGGCTGTGCTGCTGCAAGAAAGCCTGCGCATCTTTCAGCCGACCGGCTACAAGCCCGGCATTGCGCGATCCTATGCGTATCTGGCACGAATAGCGCTGAAGCAGGAGCAGTTTGGTCACGCGAAGGGCTTGCTTCAGGAGGCGCTGTCGATCTTTCACGAGGTCGGCGACAAAGAAGGCATCGCGACGGCGCTCGAAGGGCTGGCGGGCGTGTATAGCGCTGAAGGGCTGGCGCTGCGCAGTGTGTTTCTCTGGGGAGCGGCGGCCGCGCTGCGCGCAACGATCAAAGCGCCGCAGCCACCGGCGGATCGCGCCTACTACCAGCAGCTCCAGCGCACGCTCTACACCTATCTCGACGAGGCTGCTTTTCGCCAGGGCTGGGAGCGCGGAGCGGCCGCAACGATGTGGCAAGATCCGGCGCTGCTCGATCAGCTGTACAGCGAAAAGCTGGAGCCAGAGGATGCCAATTCTTCCTACGATCGGAGCCTGGGATGAGCGAGGAGCTTCAGTGCTGCGGCTGGACCAGTACCGATCCGCTGATGATCGAGTACCACGACCACGAGTGGGGCGAGCCGTGCCACGACGACCGAGAGCTTTTTGAGCGGCTGACGCTGGAAGCGTTTCAGGCCGGATTATCCTGGCTGCTGATTCTTCGCAAGCGCGAGCACTTTCGCCGCGCGTTCGACGGCTGGGATGTCGCGCGGATTGCGGCGTACGGCGAGCAGGATGTCGCGCGGCTGATGAGCGATCCCGGCATTGTTCGCAACCGGCGCAAGATCCTCAGCACGATCCACAACGCGCAGCGCTTCCTGGACGTGAGCGCCGAGCACGGCTCGTTCGATCGCTACATCTGGTCGCTGGTAGACGGAGCGCCGCTGCGCCGTCCGGCTGCACCAACCTGGAGCGCGGTTCCGGCCGCCACGCCCGAGTCGGAGATGATCTCCAGGGAGCTGCGCCGGCGCGGCTTCAAGATGGTCGGGCCGATCATGTGCTACAGCTTTATGCAGAGCGTCGGCATCGTCAACGACCACGTGCAGGACTGTTTCAAGACAGCGCGTCCCACAGACGACAGGCGCTAAAACCCCAGCCAGCTCAGCAGCCAGAAGGTCGCCATGCCCGCGCCGATCGTCAGCAGCAGGTTGCCGCTTCGCCACGCCACCAGCGCGCCTACACTCCCAGCGACCAGCGGCGGCCCGATCATGAGCACCTGCGCGTCGCCCTGTGGTTGCAGCAGCAGCGGCGGCACGATCAGCGCCGTAAATACCGCGACCGGCACATAGCCCAGCCAGCGCTGGAGCACGGGTGAGAGCCTGCCCCGCAGCGCTACCATCATAACCACTCGCGTCGCGTAGGTCACGATCGCCATACCAAAAATAGCCAGCCAGGTCGTCATTGCGTGTCCTTCCGCTCCTGAGTGTCAATAGAACAGATTATCGGCAGCCACGATTCGTCTGCGCACAATGATACAGCCAATCGCCGCCCGCGACCAGATCCGCATCACTGAATGAGCTATGCCGGCGCGGATTGAGATGATAGATCCAGGCGCGCAGCCGGCGTGGCTCCGCGTCTATCAGCAGCACCTCGCGCTCAACACGAACATACAGGCTGTGCTCAGGATCAAGCGGATCGTAGTCTTCGAGCCGGTCGAGATCTCCCATGACACGCTCGTAGCAGTCGGGCCGAATCTCGACCAACTCGCCGATGATCTGCCGGCCCGGCGCGTCGGTCACATAGGCGTAGTTGGTCGCATACATTTTGTGGTCGGGCGCGATCGCCGGGCGCTGGGCCGATGTTTTGCCCTGAAGGTAACGCCGCCAGTTGTCCTGCCCTGTGCGCAGCGTGCCGTACACAAAAACCGGCAGCTGTTCAGAAGAGTGATGCATAGGTGTATTGTAGCGTGAAAAATAAGTTGGTAACTGGAAAATTAAGATCGTAACTGGAAAATTAAGTTGGTAACTCGCCTCCAAAAAATGTTGCTCCTCAACGATCCAGTTTTATAAAATTCTCCCACAAAACTCTTTACACTTCCGGATCTTCCTCTTCATCCCCTCAGACGGGGCACACTGCAACTACCCTCAACTCCGTGACTCGAAGCCGTGAACGTCGTTGTTTGTTCAACTAGAACAAACGGCGTGAGTAGTTTGAGCTACTCACGCCGCTGCGGTTAATCCTTACTTCTCTTTACGCCCGCGAAAGGTGTGTCGTCGTGCTTCAGATGCAGGAAGCACACCTTATACTGACAACTCAACCAGTTCTTCTTGATCGGTGAGTTGTCTATTGTCGACCTCTCCCACCTGAGGTAGCTCTAACAGCAGTACTGACGGTACACGTTGGGGATCAGCTAATCGGAGCAAGCCATAACCGATCCCAGCGAGGCCCGTCATAAGACCAGGGGTTTCGACATTAAATGGCACGCCACATAACCAACCGTGCTCTTCCGCACTGTCCAGAACGAGAGCTGCAAGCTGGTAGGCTTGAGTCAGTAACGCGGGGTCATTCAGCTGAGAGCCTGCCTGCAATAACAGCTCCAGGTTCCCAAAATCCCCGACATAGGCAGTGTGTTGCCCCAAAGCCATGGTGGGTAGTTTGCTCGATTGCCGTGCGAATTTCCTCATGTGTTTGATCATCATTCAAATGATGGAGGCTGATCAAACGGCTTAGCCCGATACCTGCTGACCCATGACACCAGAAATGGGAAAAATAGTGCTTGCGCTCGTCCTCTGGCTGGTTACGTACCAGGATCGCTCGGAAGTCCGGCCAGTTATCGACTTTGGGCGAAAATTGGCTACGCTCGTAGGCGATACCGGCTAGAGCCGTGTCTCGGAAACGTGCTTGGCCGGTCAAGGCCGCTAATTCCAAAAGGGACCACGCGATGCCTGCTGCGCCGTGGGAGAGTCCGGTAAGCGGTTGGGTTGACTCGATAGGCGACATCCAGCCAACCCCATTGGCCTGAGGCACTGCCCCTGCAATAAGTCGTTCGCCACATTGAATAGCAAGGTCCAGCGCTTTTTTCGATTCTGTGCAGCGGTAGAAGGCGAGTAAGCTGGCGATACATCCCGCCGAGCCAATCATGAAGTCAAACGCGCTATCTTGTTCGATCAGGGGCGGAAGGAGATCGAGTAGATCATTTGCTTCTGCCAAGAGCGTAGGATCATCCCAAAGCATACTCAGGTGAGTTAGCGCATAGATGACACCACCCCAACCTTCGAACGCGCCTATTGCCGCGTCATTAAATTCACGCCGTGCAATCTGACGACGCATTGTGGTGGCTGCCGCCCGCGCCAAATCGGTATAACGTGCCTCGTTGGCAACCTTGCCAAGATGCGCCAGAAAGAGCGCAATGCCTGGAGTCCCATAGTAAAGATCGGTACCCAGCCGCACCAGTACCGAAGATTGTCCTTTACCTTCGACCATCCCGATCCAGCTCGCGCTATCCGTACCACGCCATGCAAGACGTTCCAGCCCATCACCTAATGCCCGAGCGGCAGCAAGTAGCTGTGTCCGCGTCGCAGGTGGCTGAGAGTCGCTCAGATGATACGTGTGCTGGTTTGTCCGATCGCTAACCATCGTAAGGGCTGTCATAGACGCCCGAATATACCATTGCTGCCACGTGAGGTCATCTGCACTCAGCTCAGATAGCCGCTGCTGAGCTGATACTAAACCGGGTTCTTTGACGAAATGTGGAATGTGCTCACCAATATCGCTCCAAAGATCGACGGAGTCTGGACGTGAGGTGAACATGGGAATATCGCCCCGGCACAAGCTTTTGTGCTCAGCCGCTATAGATTGGGTAAGATACGGTTGGGCTTCAACCTGCTCCCACAGCTTATCAAAGAAACGATCGCGATCGAGGGCGCTCCGCAGCACATCGGGATGGAAGCTACCACGCATCAATAATGCATAGGTCATCGTCGGTCGCAAAATCACCCGAATTTCGTCATGCGCAAAGCGCAGAATCGGTCCTGATGCACTCAGTACATCCTCACGGTGATCCAGGAGTAACTGGTACATATCGGTAAAGCCGAGGACGATCTCATTCGTGTACTCGCTGGTATTGACCTCTGCTCCATTCAATGTCGGTCGATTTCGCGCACCTTTAAGCTCGACTCGTTGATGCACAACCTGCATAACATCGGTCCCAACGCCATCCAGTTTAGGGACCGCCAGCGGACTTAACTGCCCGCCCTGGCCACCAATTCCGCTAAACTCAAAGCCTTCGGCATCCTTACTCCCCCACAGGAGTTGCGGCAGTAACCCAACGCCGAGCACGGAAGAGCCCATATGTTCAGCAGCCAGAACGTCCGCCTCGACGTCTCCTTGATGATCATTCCCGATCGTGGGATGGAACAAGGTTTCTAAATCGACCAACACCGGATTCTCACCTGCCGCAATTAAGTTCTCGGCATGGAAATCGGTGGCTGCAATCCCATAGAGTAACGCCAGATAGCTACCCTGACGGTAATAAAAACGTTGCACTTGTTCGGGTGTGGTGCAGGGCGCCATGGCCACATATTCCATCCATCCATACTCACCGCGATCCAGAATACGCAGCGTACAGAATAATTCCTGCTCACTTGCAGAGATTGGGCCTGTGCCAGCCTGTTTACTGCGCTCATTCACCCATGTCAACAGCTCTTGAAAATGTTGATCTACCGCCATACTACGAGGTTTGTATACAACGCGGAAGTTGGAACTGAATGTTGCAACAATCACAGCACGACCCTCGCGATGGGTATCGCCACTGGCATCGATCTCAGTCAGATGGCCAGGTGCCTCAACGCCAAAGGTAGCCTGGATCGACTCCCAATCGGCACACAGCCGCTGTAAAAATTCCAAACTTGTTGCAACCCAATGATCTACACACTGCGTCAGAACACGCGCAAGCACGGGATACTCCTGAAAGAAAGCCATGAGATGCTCAGGTTGCCTTAGTCGTTCAACAAAACTCTGGAATCGAGCTTGCGGTGTGTCGCCTAAGAGCTGGCCTTGCAGCCGGGCAACATTAACCTCCAGCACGAGCGTACGACCCGCGATCTGGAGCAGGAGCTTGGGCAGATGCGCCGATAGTACCTCATGAATGGTATCGGGATCAAAAGGAAGATTTGTATATGATTGGATAAGGGCATTAATTCCCTCATGCAAACGTGTATAGCCCTGGTGGAGCAGCGGCTCGATCGTAACAAGTAACGGGCTTATCTCTCGCTGTTGTTCGGAAAACGTAATTGTGGTATCGACGCTAGCAGAACTGGGTCGTTCGGTGTAGGCCTGAATGAAGTCGGTGAGCCATGTCGGTGGTATATCTATGCGCGCCTGTACATCTTCAATCGGCTCGCCCATCATCCGTCGAAATTCTTCTTCTGTCAGATTGTCCTGAGCAAGCCGCTGAATAAAATACTTATCTTGGGAGAGCGGCTTTTGTGTTCGCCACCGTTGGATACGACGCTCCGCTTGTTCGGCATTTAGGCGGGATCGTCGGTTGTTACCCTGAGCATGGAGGAGGTTGGCTCGCTCTCGCAGCGTAAGAGCCTGATACCAGGCAGGAGATTCAACCAGCGCGTGAAATTTCTTATCGGTCATTATGGTTCATCTCTTTCTGAGTAAGAATACTATGCTTGGCTCAACGCCTACCGCGATCTGCGAGAGTTAACCTGTTGAGTACGTCACAACGATAGATGTAACAGGTTTCTTCCGACGCTGTTACGA
>DASWTQ010000099.1:0-3819 GCA_036402055.1 Herpetosiphonaceae bacterium | reverse complement strand
TGGGCAAGTTCGGCGAGCTTGCTCCAGCACGCCACTTTGGTCCACTCCGTGTCCTCGCGCTGGTTGCCCTGGCTATCGGTGTACCGCCGTCCCGTGGCCACGGTGAACTGCACAATCAGTGCGCCCTGCGGCGTGTGCCTGGATGTGGGATCTTGCGCCAACCAACCGATGAGCTGTACAGAATTTAAGTCCCGAGCCATGATCATCTCCATAGATTGATAGTATTCCGGCCCCTCACTGGAACCGTCCGACGGCCAGCCCACGCGCTGGGACTGGCACGAACCAACCGATATGGCACAGCGCTTGCTGGGCCGGTTGTTGGCATAGGTGAAAGGTATGCCAGTATGAACATAGTCCCGCCTGTGATCTTGGTCGTCGAAGACGATCCTGACCTCGCCCAGGTGCTTGATGACCTCCTCTCCCTCAACGGCTATGCCGTGGTTCGGGCGGGAAGCGCCCCGGACGCGATCGCTGTGCTGCATCAGCAGGCCCCAGCCCTGGTGCTGAGTGACCTGAATCTGTCCGTAGGCACGGGTTGGGAGGTCTATGCGTTCCTCCGGGGCCAACCCCACACCCACACCCTGCCGTTTCTCCTGATGTCGGCCTATCGGCCCGAGATCAGGGATGTTGCTGATCCCTTCCTGTGCTTCATGGCCAAACCCTTCGACCCACCGGCGTTGTTCGCCTGTATTCAGGCCCTCCTCCAGCAGGGCTCCTGCACCTGCGCGGTACCCAGCACACCCCACCTGCCTCACTGATGCAGGCGTGCGGAGCGTCAGCCGCCGGGCGCACCCGTGCGGCTGGTGCGGAGTGCCTGCGTACCACGCGGAAGCGGGGCGCGTGGCACGCAGAGGCGCGATCTGGTGGCAAGGCGAACAGTGTTCGCGGTGCAGCGCACCCGGTTTCGCACCGCGAAACCGCTTGACACTCGCGCCGCCGCTGTGCCTCCCCCTGGTGCAGGGTGAGGGCGAACCGCCCGAACCCCAAGCGGACCGCCCCTCCGGGCGGATCAGCCGCGCAGCCCTGGGCGCTGGACGACGGCGGCCACGAGCCTGAGTGCAACGAAGGCGTAGTCGCCCAAAGTCCGCGCAGCAGGCGTGTAGCAGGGGGAGGCACGGCGCAGCCGGTGCCACGCGCCCGCTGTCGGGCGCATCCCGCCGCGACGGGTCCGAGGCCGAGAAAGCGAGCGAGCCGATAGGCTCCTGCCCTGATGGGCAGGCGCTTTCTCGTGACGAGGGCCCTCGGCGGTGGGATCGGTCACAACACCCAATCCCCTCTGCCCTACGGAAAAGGGTACGGGAAGAACCTACAGGAAAGCCTCCCGTAGGAGTTCCCGTAGTTGTAGTCGCACGTTGTGTCGGCGTCCTCATGACTTGAGCAGGGTGTGCTGGGCCGTTTCGACCGTCATCTGCACAAAGGGACGCCCCGCGACGGCCTTCGTGGTCGGCGTTGCCCGCTCGATGCGCAGCCAGGCGTGCCCGATGGTCGTCGGGTGGAGATCGGCAATGCGTGTAAAGAGATAGCGCACGCCGGGGTCGCGGTTGATCTGGGCCGTCGCCTCGATCAGCTTCTGCCGCTGGCCGTCCGTCGTCGTCGCCGTGAGCAGAATAAAGTCCTCGACGCCGTACCGCGCCGTCAGCTCTGCGCTCCCCACGTACGCCTCGTAGGCCATGATCTTCTCGCGCCAGGTGGACACATGCCGCCCGCGATCCAGCTCCACGAAAAAGAGATAGCGCCGGGTCTTGTTCGTGATCCAAAACACACCGTCGGGTAACACCGGCAACCGGCGTTGCTTGACCGAGCCGTCGGTGGCTTTGACTCGGACCTGGATGCGATCGTAGTTGCCCCGCGCCAACGCCTGGTCGGTCTGCCAGCCCGCGAAGCCCAGGCCCAGCTCGCGCACCTTGGCGCGCATGGCCGCGTAGAACGTGCCAATATCGGCGGCATGGGACAGGGTGTTGAACGAGCGATTGTGAATATCCTCGACACGAATCGCCCGGACCTGCTGGCCGGTCGCCGTCGCCACCACATCGGCCCCCTCGCGCCCCAGGACATACACATCGGTGTTGCGTCGATAGTAGTTACTGGCCAGCGCCACGGGCCGCACAATCTGTTGGACCAGGCGGGCCTCACGCATCCGTTTGAGCCGGCTACACAAGGGCCGACTCGGCTTATAGTGCTGGCCGGTCTGCTGGGCTGTGTCCCAGCGCTCGCGCCACGGGTAATGCAGCCATTCCAGGGCCTCGATCGTGAGGTAGCCGCCCTCGGCCAAGCTCTGAAACAGGGCAATATCGCGCTCGGTCAGCCGGAGTTGTTTGCTGGGCGTCCTCCGGGTGTGGCTGGGTGCGTGTAAAGGCGTGTCATCTAGCATGGGTTATCCACCTCCAAGTTCAATCTGCACCTGCACGGATCGGCCACAGTGCGCGGCCAGCGCCTGGGCGATCTGCGCCTGATAGCAGTTGGTGAGTTTCTCACGGGCAAAGATGTTGGACGTACCGATCACGGCCTGGCCGTCGTGCAGCTGAAGGAGGCACGCATCGGCAAACCACGTCGCGATCTCGCTCGCCGGCAGGACGTGCCCCAACGTGGCAAGTACCTGTTGCCAGGTCTGCCTGGTCGGGCTGGATAGCTCGGCTTGCATCGTCTGCGGGCCGGGATCGGCGGGTACCGCTGCGGATTCGTGCGGCGTGGTGTTACCCTGGATGTAGGGCGCTAAGGCGCCTGAGACATATTTCAGATGATCCTGCGGGTGCGTTCCCTGCACCTGCGCTGCTCGGTCGCTGCGGTGCTTCGCCTGCACTGGCCGCTGAGGTACCCGGCCTGCGAGGAGCAACCCGCCGAACCCGCCGACGGCCAGCGCCGCAAAGAGTCGTGCTCGGTCGCGGACGTTGTGTTGCTGATCGAGATAGCGACTGACGGCGCGCAGCTCCTCGATGGGCTGCTGCTGGAGCTGGGGCGCGAGATAGAATGTGCTGACCCCTTCCCGTTCCAGCAGATGCCGGATCTCTGGCGCAATTGGCTGATGTTTCCGAAGAGCAGTCACACCACCACCACCAGGGTTTAAGTGTTGAACCTTAATGGAATCACGGGGCAAATCTGCCCCGAACGTGGGGGCATCGATGCGCCGAAAAGAAATCACCTCGGGGGTGGTGCCCTGATCCACCGGGCCGGGATCGGCCTCGGCCTGGTCGCGCATGAGCGCTGGTTCCGGCGCGCGCTCGTCGGCTGGGGCCGCGGTCTCCGCGTCGAGCAGCGGGGGATCGTAGGCCGTGATGTAGGTGCGTGATGACGTGGCGAATTGGCGCTGCCGGCGAATCAGCCCAGCGCGAACCAGCTTCGCGATCCAGCGCTTGATCGTGCTGGCATCCACGCCAAACACCTCGGCCATCGTCTCCTCGCTGACCCAGGTATAGCGGTTGGCCCCCACGCGCTCGATCAGGTACTCATAGAACAGGTACAGATCGCCGGAGATACGCCGCTCGCGGACGGCCTGGCGTCCCTGCTCCAGCGCGTGCTGCCGCCGAGCGCAAAACTGCTCATAGGACTCGTCGAGGTCGTAAGCGAGGTCAGTTCTATAGCGTGCTGTCTGCATGGCTAGTTCCTCACCCGCTGCGACCGCTGGGATCGTACTCGGTCGAGAATGCGCTGCACCGCCTCAGCTGGAGTCAAGTGCTCCATGGGCCGACTAGCTCATTTCGGGAATTTTGTACGCTAAGCGCCTCTAGTTGTCATAATACTGAGCGAGGCTGTACGCTAAGCCCAATAATGTCTTCTAACTGGTCTTAGAAGAACAGATCTCGTTGTGCCCTGGGCGAGCAT
>DASWTQ010000098.1:0-8345 GCA_036402055.1 Herpetosiphonaceae bacterium | reverse complement strand
ATGGTGAGCTGAACGCGCGGGCGAATCAGCTGGCGCATCACCTGCGCAGTCTTGACGTTGGCGCCGAGACCCGCGTGGCGGTGAGCATGGAGCGCTCCTTGGAGCTGGTGATCGCGCTGGTGGGCGTGCTCAAAGCCGGCGGCGCGTACGTGCCCGTCGATCCGGGCTATCCCGCCGATCGCATCCAGTTCATGCTCGACGATGCCGCCGCGCCGGTGCTGCTCACCCAGCAGCATCTGGAATCGCTGCTGCCGCCGCACAGCGCGCACGTGCTGCGCCTCGACGCCGACTGGTCAACCATCGCCCAGCAGCCGACGAGCAACCCGGCGCTGATCACCGACGCCACCAACCTGGCCTACATGATCTACACCTCGGGCTCGACCGGCCAGCCCAAGGGCGCGATGAACACTCACGTTGCGATCGTCAACCGCCTGCTCTGGATGCAAGAGGCCTTTGGGCTCACCGCCAGCGATCGCGTGCTGCAAAAAACGCCCTTCAGCTTCGACGTCTCGGTCTGGGAGTTTTTCTGGCCGCTGCTGATCGGCGCTACGCTCGTCGTCGCCAAGCCGGGCGGGCACCAGGACAGCGCCTATCTCGTCGATCTGATCGCTCGTGAGCAGATCACGACGCTGCACTTCGTACCCTCGATGTTGCAGGTCTTCCTCGACGAGCCGCAGCTGGATCGTTGCCAGTCGCTGTGGCGTGTGATCTGTAGCGGCGAGGCGCTGCCGCTGGCGCTTCAGGAGCGCTTCTTCGCTCGCCTCCAGGCGGAGCTGCACAACCTGTACGGACCGACCGAAGCCGCCGTCGACGTTACCTGGTGGCCCTGTCTGCCGGACGCCGCGCTGCACACGGTGCCGATCGGTCGCCCGATCGCCAACACGCAGATCTACATTCTCGATCAGCACTTGCGGCCAGTGCCGGTGGGCGTGCCGGGCGAGCTGCACATCGGCGGCGTTCAGCTAGCGCGCGGCTACCTCGATCGCCCAGTGCTCACCGCCGAGCGCTTCATTCCCGATCCGTTCAGCGACCAGCCTAATGCCCGGCTCTACCGCACTGGCGACCTGGCGCGCTTCCTGCCCGACGGCGCGATCGAGTACCTCGGTCGCCTCGACTTCCAGGTCAAGGTGCGCGGCTTCCGCATCGAGCTGGGCGAGATCGAATCCGCGCTGCTTCAACATCCCGCGATTCACGAGGCGGTCGTCGTGGCCCGGCAAGATACGGCGGACACGCAGCTGGTGGCGTATGTCGTCGCGGAACAAGAGAACAAGGGAACAAAGGAACAAACGGACGCACAGAATCAAGAATGGAGAACCCAGAACCTAGGGGTTGAGGAAAATGGTTCTCGGGTCTTGGTTCTTGGTTCTGCGTTGCGCGAGTTCCTTGCGCAACGGCTGCCCGAGCACATGATCCCATCGGTCTTTGTGCCGCTCGACGCGCTGCCGCTCTCGCCCAACGGCAAGCTCGATCGCAAGGCGCTGCCGGCGCCCGACGCCGCGCACCGCGCATCGACGGCCGAGTATATCGCGCCGCGCACCCCGCTTGAGGCGGAGCTTGCGCGCATCTGGGCCGAGGTGCTTGGCCTTGAGCAGGTCGGCGTCCACGACAATTTCTTCGATCTCGGCGGCCACTCCTTGAAAGCGATCCAGGTGCTGTCGCGGATCAGAGATAGCTTGCAGGTCGATGTGTCGCTGCATCGCTTATTCCAGTCGCCGATCATTGCCGACCTTGCGCGCAGCATCGAGCAGAGCGAGAGCCGGCCCGCAGAGCCGTCGCCAATCAAGGCGCTTTCGCGGCAGGCGCATCGCGTGCGCGGAGACTCAAAGGCGCATCTCAATCGTTCCGGGAGATCGGATGACGGATCGACATAGGTTTGATCGCATGTGGCAGCGGGCGAGTCGCTGCCGCTGAGACGCTGCGGGCGCGGCTCAACCTGCGCCCGCAGCTGTACGACACGATCCTTGGCCTTTGATCCGCATCTAAACGAAGGAGTCACGCTTGATAAGCACAGAACTTTTCGCCTTTCCGATGTCATTTGCGCAGCAGCGCCTCTGGTTTCTTGAGCAGATGAATCGGCACAGCGCCAGCTACAATATTTCCGGCGCGGTGCGTCTGACCGGGCCATTGGATATTGGCGCGCTGCAACAATCGCTGGATGTGCTTGTCGAGCGCCATGAATCGCTGCGGACGACATTCGCGTTCGTCGAGAACAGCCCGGCCCAGCTGATCGCCGAGCAGATGTCGATTCCGCTTGAGCTGATCAGCCTGGATGCGGCGACGAGCTGGGCGTCAATCAGCGATCGGCTGGATCACGAGGCGCGCCGGCCCTTCGATCTGATCAGCGGGCCGCTGCTGCGCGTCGCGCTGATTCGTCGCAGCGAGAGCGAGCATGTGCTGCTGGCCACCATGCACCACATGATCTCCGACGGCTGGTCGATCCAGATCTTGCTGCACGAGCTGTCCACGCTGTACAGCGCTAATCGCGCTGGCCGGGCTGCTCAATTGCCGGAGCTGGCGATCCAGTACGCCGATTTTTCCGTCTGGCAGCGCGACTGGCTCACCGGCGACGTGCTCGATCGGCAGCTAGCCTACTGGAAACAGCAGCTCGCCGAGCCGTCCACGCTCCACCTGCCGACCGACTATCCGCGTCCCGCCGTCCAGACCTTCGGCGGCAGCGTCGAGTCCTGGGCTGTGCCCGCGCCGCTGGTCGAGCGCCTACAGGCCGTCAGCCGCCGCGAGCGTGTCACCCTGTTCAGCCTGCTGCTGACGGCGTTTCAGGTCTTGCTCCATCGCTACAGCGGCCAGGACGACATCCTGGTAGGCGTGCCCGTCGCCAGCCGCCACCGCACCGAGATCGAGCATATTATCGGGTTTTTCGCCAATACGCTCGTGGTTCGCGCCGACGTGGCGGGCAATCCCACGTTTAGCGCGCTGCTTCAGCAGATCCACCAGACGGCGCTGGATGCCTACGCGCATCAGGATCTGCCCTTTGAAAAGCTGGTCGAGGAGCTGCACCTGGAGCGCAATCTGAGCTACACGCCGCTCTTCCAGGTAGCGTTCACGTTCCAGGACGCGCCATTGCAGCGCCTGACGATGCCCGGCGTCGACGTCGAGGCGCTGCCGCTGCATACGGGCACGGCCAAGTTCGATCTGACGCTCGACATCGAGGCGACCGACAGCGAGCTGCGCTGTGTGCTCGAATATAATACCGACCTTTTCGCGCCCACCACGATCGCGCGCATGGCAGCCCATTTTCAGCAACTGCTCGCCGGCATCGCCGCCGACCCTGGTCTGCGCATCGGCAGCCTGTCGCTGGTAGCAACCGACGAGCGCCATGATCTGCTGCACGGCTGGAATCCGCCCGCTCGGCATGTCGCGACCGAGGGCTGTCTGCATACGCTGTTCGAGCGCCAGGCGCGACAGCACCCCGATACGACGGCGATCGTGTTTGGGGAGCAGCGCATCAGCTACGGCACGCTCGATCAGCGGGCCAACCGATTGGCGCATTATCTACGCCGGCTCGGCGTCGGGCCTGACATGCTGGTTGGCATGTATGTCGAGCGCTCGCCGGAGATGATTCTGGGCATTCTGGGCATTCTCAAAGCGGGCGGCGCGTATGTGCCGCTGGACCCAGCCTACCCATCTGAGCGGCTGGCCTTTATGCTGGAAGACAGCCAGGCAGCGCTCGTGCTCACGACGCGGCACATGGCTCGCGATCTGCCTGATGTGCCAGGCCGGGTAATCTGCCTGGACGAGATCGAGGTCGAGCTTGCGGAATACCCGGCCGAGCCGCCCGCCCTGTGCACGACATCCGACAATCTGGCCTATATCATCTATACGAGCGGCTCCACAGGCCGGCCCAAGGGCGTGGGCGTGACCCATGCCAATGTGCTGCGCCTGTTTGGGGAGACCGACCACTGGTTCCGCTTCGATCACCACGATGTGTGGACGCTCTTCCACTCCTACGCCTTCGACTTCTCGGTCTGGGAGCTGTGGGGCGCGCTGCTCTACGGTGGGCGGCTGGTGGTTGTGCCGTACGAGATCAGCCGCTCGCCGGACGCGTTCTACCGGCTGCTGGCTGCCGAGCAGGTAACAGTCCTGAACCAGACGCCCTCGGCGTTTCGCCAGCTGATCCAGGTCGAAGAGCAGGCGCTGGTCGAGCCGCTGCCGCTGGCGCTGCGCTATGTCATCTTTGGCGGCGAGGCGCTTGATCCCAGCGTGCTCAAGCCGTGGTTCGAGCGGCACGGCGAGCAGCCGCAGCTGATCAACATGTACGGCATCACCGAGACCACCGTGCATGTGACCCACCGCGTGATCACGCCTGCCGATAGCGCCACGCCTCATGCCAGCCCGATCGGCTGCCCGATCCCCGATCTGCGCATCTACCTGCTGGATCGCTACCTCAACCCGGTTCCGGTCGGCGTCACCGGCGAGATCTATGTCGCCGGATCGGGATTGGCGCGCGGCTACCTCAAGCGGCCCGCGCTCACCGCCGAGCGCTTCATCCCTGATCCGTTCAGCGGCATTCCCGGGGCGCGACTCTACAAAACCGGCGACACTGCCCGCCGCCTGGCCAACGGCGAGATCCAATACCTGGGCCGAATCGATGCGCAGGTCAAGATTCGCGGCTTTCGCATCGAGCTGGGCGAGATCGATGCTGTACTGCGCGAGCATCCGCTGGTCAGCACGAGCCTGACCATGGTGCGCGAAGACGCTCCCGGCGAGAAACGGCTGGTTGCGTACGTGGTAGCGGAGAAGAACCAAGAACCAAGAACCAAGAACCAAGGGGATGAAGAACTAGGTTCTAGGTCGCCCGGAGGGAACCCGGTTCTAGGTTCTGCCGAGTTGCGTCAGCATCTCGGCGGGCGCCTGCCCGACTACATGATTCCGACGGCGTTTGTGCTGCTCGACACGCTGCCGCTGACCGAGAACGGCAAGATCAATCGCGCTGCGCTGCCGGCGCCTGAGCGCTCCGGCACGGCTTCTGAGCTAGAGTATGTCGCGCCGCAAACGCCGACCGAAGAGCTGCTCGCCGCTGTCTGGGCCAAAGTGCTGAGCCTGCCGCGCGTGGGCATCCACGACAATTTCTTCGCCGTGGGCGGCGACTCGATCCTCAGCCTTCAGATCCTGGCCATGGCCAAGCAGCGCGGCCTGAGCTTCTCGCTCCAGCATCTCTTTCAGCATCCAACGATCGCCGAGCTGGCCCAGGTGATCGCAAACGACGCCTGGGAGCAGGAGGACGTTCACACCGAGCCGCTGAGCCTGCTGACGCCCGAGGATCGGCGGCGAATACCGCAGGGGATCGAAGACGCCTATCCGCTGGCGATGCTTCAGGCGGGCACGCTCTACCACATGGCGCTGGCTCCCGAGTCGAATATTTATCACAACACCGACTCCTTCCATCTGCGCACCAAAACGCCCTTCGATCTCGCGCTCTTCCAGCAGGCCGTGGCGGCAGTCGTAGCGCGGCACAGCATCTTGCGCACCGGCTTCGATCTGACCAGCTACAGCGAGCCGCTCCAGCTGGTCCATGCCCGGGCTGTGCTGCCGGTTGTGCTGGAAGACGTGCGCCAGCTTTCGTTCGAGGAGCAGGAGCGGCTGATCGCCGAGCTGATCGAGCAAGAAAAACAGCATCGCTTCGACCTGAACAAGCCGACGCTGCTGCGCTTCTTTGTCCACCTGCGCACCGACGACTCGTTTCAGTTCACGCTGACGGAGTGCCACTCGATCATCGACGGCTGGAGCCTGCACTCGACGCTGGTGGAAATGTTTCAGTGCTACTTTGCGCTGCTCAAGCACGAGCCCCTGCCCGATCTGCGACCGCTGTCGGTCAGCTTCCGCGATTTCGTGGCCCTGGAGCGCAAAGCGCTGACGTCGACCGAGCACGAGCAATACTGGCTGCGCAAGCTGGACGGCGCTTCGCTCCTGCAAATCCCACGGCTGCACCCGGTGCCGGCCGGCGACGTCGAGCAGGGGCCGATCTTCACCGAGACGATCGTGTTCCCAGCGGCCTTACACGAGGGATTGCAGCGCATCGTCAGGACGATGGCCGTGCCGCTCAAAAGCATCCTGCTGGCAGCGCATATCAAAGTGATGAGCATCCTCGGCGGTCAGACCGATGTTCTGCTAGGCGTCGGCATGAACGGACGGCCGGAGACGCTCGACGGCGCGCAGCTGCGCGGCCTGTTCATCAACGCGGTGCCGTTCCGGCTCAAGCTTGCGCCCGGCAGCTGGCTGGATC
The DNA here is from genome assembly GCA_036402055.1 of Herpetosiphonaceae bacterium. Lineage (GTDB taxonomy): Bacteria > Chloroflexota > Chloroflexia > Chloroflexales > Kallotenuaceae > LB3-1. The sequence goes on along the minus strand of DASWTQ010000098.1, from coordinate 2,104 downwards.
TGATCCAGGCCACATTCGCGACCGAGCAGGAGATCATGCCGCACCGGCGCTACCCGCTGGCGGCGATTCAGCAAAAGTGCGGCTTCCAGCGCGTCTATGAGGTGCGCTTCAACTACCTGCACTTCCACGTGCTGTATGAGCTGGCCGAGGCGCTGCCCGACTTGCAGGAGCTAGGCGCGATTCGCTCCGAGGGCAGCGAGGCCACGCTGGCCGTTCACTTCCAGGTCCACCCGCTGACCGGCCATCTCACCGTCGATCTCGACTACGACTCGGCGCAGCTCAGCCAGGAGCAGGTCGCGCGGATCGGCACGTACTACACGGCGATAATCGCGGCAATGGTCGCCGATCCACAGCAGCAGCAGCATACGTTCTCGCCGCTCGCCGCCGATGAGCAGCGCCAGCTGCTGACGGATTGGAGCGCATCACAGCGCCGGAGCGACTACCCGGCCACGGCCTGTCTGCACCAGCTGTTCGAGGAGCAGGCGGCGCGCACTCCCGATCTGATCGCCGTCGTCGCCGGTGAGCAGCGCCTGAGCTACGCCGACCTGAACGCGCGCTCCAACCAGCTGGCTCACGCTCTGCGCCGCCGCGAGGTAGGGCCGGAAACGCATGTCGCGCTGTACCTGGATCGATCGGTCGAGATAATCGTCGCGGTGCTGGGCATTCTCAAAGCCGGCGCGGCCTATGTCCCGCTCGATCCGGATCAGCCGCCGGCACGACTCAGCGCGCAGCTCGACAACAGCCGGCCGCCCGTGCTGATCACGCATTCGAGCCTGCTCGACCGGCTGCCGGACTACGCGGGATCGATCCTGTGTCTCGACCGCGACCAGCTCGCCATCGAGCGCGAGCCGCATACCAACCCGGCACACACGAGCACAGCGCAGAACATCGCCTACGTGATCTACACCTCGGGCTCGACAGGCACGCCCAAAGGTGTGGCCGTCACCCACCAGAGCCTGGTCAACTACACCTGGTTCATGTGCCGGACACTTGATCTGGCGCCGGGCTTGAACTTCGCGACGGTCTCGACGATCAGCGCCGACCTCGGCAACACGGTTGTGTTCTCGTCGCTGCTCTCGGGCGGCTGTCTGCACGTGCTCGACTTCGACGTTGCGACCAACGGCCGGATGTTTGCCGATTATCTGGCACAACACCAGATCGATGTGCTAAAGATTGTTCCGTCGCATCTGCGCGCGCTGATCGAGGCAGCGGACGGCGAGCATGTCCTGCCGCGTCGAAATCTGATCCTGGGCGGCGAGGCGCTATCGAGCGATTTCTTCACGCAGCTGTGTGAGCGCGCGCGCGGCTGCGCGATCATCAATCACTACGGCCCCACCGAGACCACGATCGGCTCGCTGGTGCATCTGCCCGGCACGCCGCTGCCCACGCCAGGCTCGACGATCCCGATCGGCCGGCCGATCGCCAATACGCAGGTGTATCTGCTGGATCGGCATCTGCTGCCGGTGCCTGCCGGAGTCGTCGGCGAGCTGTATATCGGCGGCGATGGCGTGGCGCGCGGCTATCTCGACCGTCCCGACCTGACCGCCGAGCGCTTCATTCCCGATCCGTTTGGTCGCTCGGGTACGCGGCTCTACAAAACCGGCGATGTCGCGCGTCATCTGCCTGACGGCACGATCCAGTTCGTCGGCCGCGCCGATCAGCAGGTCAAGATTCGCGGCTTCCGCATCGAGCTGAGCGAGATCGAAAGCGTCCTGCGCCAGCATGAGGCCGTGCGCGAGGCGGTCGTGATCGCACGCGAGGATGCGCCCGGCGAGAAGCGGCTGGTGGCGTACGTCGTCAAAGAACAAAGGAACAAAGGAACAAAGGAACAAAGCAGTACCGTTATTTCCCCCTCGCCTGTCGCCGACGAGGCGGAAACCCGCCGAGGAGTGGGGAAGGGGGACGCAGGGGGTGAGGGCCTATCCCCCACGTTGCGCGCCTTCCTTGCGCAACGCCTGCCCGAGTACATGCTGCCGAGCGCCTTTGTGCTGCTCGACGCACTGCCGCTCACGCCCAACGGCAAGCTTGATCGCCGCGCGCTGCCGGTGCCCGACACAGCTCAGCGCGATACGACGACGGCCTACAGCGCGCCGCGCACCGTCGA
>DASWTQ010000097.1:0-13410 GCA_036402055.1 Herpetosiphonaceae bacterium | reverse complement strand
TGCTCTTCCAGGATCGCGACGGCCGTGAGATTGGCCAGGCCCTCAAGCGTGGCGCGCTCCTCGACGGCGAACGGTCCCGCGCCCTCGATCCGCAGCAGCAGCAGCACGCCGATCGGCTGCTCGTGAGCCAGCAGCGGCAGCGCGACGGCTCCGGTCGGCGGTGCTTCCAGTTCCAATAGTCGCAGCGCCTGCTCACGATCGCCGTTGTGCATCTCAGGCACCAGCGCCTCGAACGCTGCCACGGAGTTGACGATCTGAAGGCTGCGGCTGGTAAACGCCAGGCCGACCAGGCCGACATCTGCGGCGCGAGTGAAGCTCGGCAGCTGGCTAAAGCCCGCGCTGGCTCGCAGCGCCAGCCGCTGGCCCTCGTCTTCCGAGAGATAGATCGCGCCGCGCTGAGCGTTGGGCAGCAGCGACAGCGCATGGCTGATCGCGCGCTGAAGCACGGCGTCCAGACTGCGCGCGCCGAACAGCTCGCGGCTGAACGTCAGCAGCGTGTTCAGGTGTGCCGTGCGGCGCTGCACCTGGCGCTCAAGCTCTTCGGCCGCTCGTTTGCGCTCGGTGACGTCGCGGAGAATAACAGTGAATGTTTTCTCGGGGCCAACGCTCAGCTGCGAGATCGAGGCCTCGGCGGGAAACTCTTCGCCGTTCTGGCGCAGCCCAAAGATCTCGCGGCGATCGCCCATGCGGCGGGCTACCTGCGCCGACTCGCCAAAGAGCTGGACGTGCTGGCTGTGAACCTGGCGAAAGCGCTCAGGGATCAAGACATCGATCGGCTGGCCCAGCACATCGCTCGCGCTGTAGCCAAAGATCTTTTCCGCGCCCTGGTTGAAGAGCTGGATCTGCTGCCGCTCGTCGAGCGAGATAATCGCGTCCTCGGCAATATCCACCACGCCGGCGAGTCGGGCCTGTGAGGCGCGCAGCTCTTCCTCAAAAAGCTTACGCTGTGTCACATCACGGATCACACTGGTGACGAGCAGGCCATCGGTGGTATGTAGCGGGCTCAGGCTGACCTCGACCGGAAACTCTGAGCCGTCTTTACGCCTAGCAACCAGATCCATGCCCGCGCCCATGGGACGCGCGCGCGGATCGGCGCTGTAGCCACGGCGATATGTCTCATGCCGGATCTGAAAGCGTGATGGTATCAGCAGCTCGACCGGCTGTCCGATCAACTCGCGCTGCGTGTAGCCGAACAGCGATTCGGCTTTCTGGTTGGCGATCACCATCCGTCCATCATGATCGGCGATCACGATCGCATCCGGCGCCGCGTGCAGCAGCGCTTGAAACGTCGGCTCCGACTGGAATTGTTGCACCGCCTCAGCCTCCGGCAGGTCGACAATCTGCTCAGGCTGCGACTCGTGCTGCATGTGCGATTGGCCCTGGGCTGCCTTCCCCATCAGCTTCCTTCTTCCTCAAAGGTATCGGTAGTGAATTGCCAGGTATGATACTCATTTATCCATGACCGAGCAACACGCGCGGGTTGTGCTGTTAACACGGGAGGTGAGTGTATAACCACCTCCGACGCATGGCGGCTGCCTATACTACAAGGACATTCTTTGATTGATAGGGTTGATGGTCATGGCAGTGCATGTGTTAATTGTTGATGCAGATCCGAGCGCGGCGACTGTGACCGGCGCAGTCGTGAGACGAATCGCGCCCGACGCGATCGTCGAGCATGAGCCAGGTTTGGACCCGGAGCAGCTGCGGCGCCTGGGGATCAAGCCGGATGTGCTGATCATCGATCCGGCAGCCCATACATTTCGGGCTCTGCATCTGCTGCGCCAGTGTAAGGCAGATCTGCCGGCAACGCGGGTGGTTATTCTGGCGTCGGCGCCGACACCTGCGCTGCGAACTGCCGCGCGGCATCTCGACATCGAGGCGTATCTAGAAAAGCCGGCCACGCTGGCGAAGCTGATGGAAAAGCTGCGTGGAGTGCTGGTTGTCGAGGAAGAAGTACCGGCGGCGCCGCTGCCGGTGATGCAGCCTTCTTAAGCCGTGCTACAAACCAAAGCAGCGCCACTACTCCGGTAGCGACGCTGCTGGTGAGGGCGCTGTGTCTTACAGATATTCTTCGATCGACGAGGCGAGAAACTCGGAGTAGTGCTCGAACGTGCGCGGAAAGCCGTTCGTCACATCGTCGCCTTCCATATAATAGTAGGTCGGCGGATCGTCGCCCTCGCCCGTGCGGAAGAACAAGAACTGGTAGCCGGCGTAGAAAAACACGAACGCATCGTTTGGCAGCGGTGTCGCCACATTGTTCTGGGCCAGCAGCACATTCGCCAGACGCTGAATCTTGGGCAGATCGCCGTAGAAACAATCGTCGGCCTGGAAAATTTCGCCCGCGCCGTGGCCCATGGTCAGCAGAAACTCGCGATACGCCGCCGGCAGTCGCCGCTCAAGCTGCTGCTCCAGCTCCTGAACTTCCTGCTCGGTACACGGCTTAAGCTCCTGCGTATCCACGCCCTGCTCAACGAGATGCGCAATCATTTGATCGAGATACATGCTTCCTCCTTTACATGCCGCGCCTATGAGCCGATCGTCACGCCCACATCGCTGGAGGTGCTCAAGTACAGGAACGATGGAGGCTATGCTGCATAGCCTCCATGTCGTAGACGATCGGGGTGCTGGATCTATTTGTTGAAGACCTGCACGCCTCCGTTATTACCATAATACACGTTTAGCTCGATGTTGGGGAACATCTCGCGGAATTGCTGGATCACACCCATCGGATTATTGCGGGTGCCGCCGCACGATCCGCAGGGCGCGCGCTCCGTGTACAGGTCGATCCGGCCCGTGAACTGATCGTAGCGTCCGGGCTGCGTCACGCCCATGCGCCGCGCTGCCTCTTCCAGGATCTTGACCTCGGTATCGTACTCGCGGTTGACGCCCAGAAAGCGCGTCTGGAAGAGCCGCTGTGATGGCGGCGGAACGGTTCCCGCGATCGGGTTGGGACCGTTGACTGAGTCCCACAGCTCCGTGTTTTGCCCATTGATCTCGACCCGCGCTGTGGCAACATTGCGGCCGCCAGCAGCCAGCGATTGGTCGTATGGTCCCAGGCGGGTGCGGGCATCTACCGCGCGATCACGTAGCGCATTGCCGACATCCAGACAGGGCGCGGCCAGTGGAGCGGCCAGACCAGTCTTGCCGGGAGCAGAGCCGAGACAGGGTATGCGTCTCGCGGCGTCGATCGCCTCGTCGGCGCGACCGGCAGCGCGTCGGGTATCATTCGCCGCATCGATTGCGTTGACGGCGTCGACTCCACGTTTGCCCCACTTGGCACCAGTGGCGCCCCAGCCCAGGAACGGAATCATCGCGGCTGCCGAGAGCGCGGCGTCACCGTAGTTGCCGCGTGCCAGCGAGATCAGGGCGTTCGCGCCGTCGGCGATCTCACCAAATCCCGGGATCAATCCCGCGCCGTCCAGCACCAGCTGCACGCCGTCCAGGAAGCCACCCCAGCCGCCGCCGCCATCATCGCCATCCGAGGAATCGCCCGAGCCCGTGCCATCCGAGGTCGGCGTGCTCCCGTTGCCGCCACTCCCCAGACCACAGTCAGCGCCGCCACCGCCAGTGATCGCGCCGGCCAGACAGCGCAGCGAGTTTTCGACACGCGGTGTTACATCACGGCTCGCCAGCAAGACCGCAGTGATCAGCGCGGCGGCAACCAGTGCGACTGCGGCTGCCTGCGCCACATTGCTGCCCTGCTCATCGCGCCAGCGCCCATAGCGCGACGGCATACTCGCCGCCTCGAACCAGGCCCGCGTTTTGTCGCGCAGAAAATACCAGATCACAAACGCGCCCCAGAGCGTCGAGCGCAGCGCGATCAGCCGCATCTGCTTGCTGGCATCCAGTGTAAGATTCGGCAGCATCGAGGCGTCGAAGTTGACATATACATCGATCGCGTAGTTCAGGCCGATCAAGGCCATAAATGCCACGCGCGCACGGTTATGCCCCGTCCAGGTAGCGATCGCGATCGGCAAGATCAGCGCATGAACCGCCATCGATACGGCGAAGAGGATCACATCCTCGCCGTTGAAGCTGCCGCTGGCTAACAGCCAGAACTTGAGAAATAGCGGCAGAAGCCCTGCAAAAAGCAGAGCATGCAGGGTGATCAGCGTAACACCCAGGGGTCGCTTAGTAGGTGCAATCAAGCGTGAGGATTGCGCTACATGCATAGCTCCTCCCATCCGACAAGAGAATTCGAAATATCAGTAACACAGACAGGATAACATATGGTCTTATATCGATACAACGGTTGTATGTAACAAAATTGCAACGAAATAACGTATAAAACTTTACAAAGAATGTAACAAATCTGTTACATTCTCAAAATTAATGTCTTTCTGGATCGTTCAACTGTTTATGGAATTGGATCATGGGATGAGGAGGGTTTGAGCTGCATCAGCGCCGACGGGTAAGCGGCACGTGTATAGTAGAATTCGGCAGATCGTAAATCAGGCCGTTTCTTACCGTAGCCGAAGGATCGACGATGACTCACAAGCGATTTCCCTGGACCAAAGCCCAGATCGAGGCTGTCGCCGCCGAATATCCAACGCCTTTTTATCTCTACGACGAGCGCGGACTGCGCGAGCAGACGCGTCAGCTCAACGCCGCCTTCAGCTGGAATCCCGGCTTCAAGGAGTACTTCGCGGTCAAAGCCACGCCCAACCCCACAATTCTGCGCGTGCTGCATGAGGAAGGCTGCGGCACCGATTGTAGCTCGCTGGCGGAGCTGGTGCTCTCGGAGACGGTCGGCATCGGCGGCGAAGAGATCATGTTCACCTCCAACAACACGCCCGTCGAGGAGTTTCAAAAGGCGCGTGCGCTGGGCGCGATCATCAATCTGGACGATCTGCGACATCTTGATTTTTTGGAGCAGGTAGCGGGACTGCCTGAGCTGCTTTCGTTTCGCTACAATCCCGGTCCGCTGCGCACCGGCAACGCGATCATCGGCGATCCGCGCGAGGCCAAGTTTGGTCTGACTCGTCCACAGCTATTCGATGCCTATCGCAGCGCGCGCGACAAAGGTGTTGCGCGCTTCGGCCTGCACACGATGGTCGTTTCCAACGAGCTGAGCCATGCCGCGCTGCTTGAAACCGCGCGCATGATGTTTGATCTCGCGGTTGAGCTGGCGACCATGCTTGATGTTCGGATCGAGCTGATCAATATCGGTGGTGGAATCGGCATTCCGTATCGGCCCGATCAGCCGGCCGTCGATCTGCCCGCGCTGGGAGAGGCGATTCGCTCAGCCTACGCCGCGACGATCGGCGCCCGTGGCCTCGATCCGATTCGGCTGTGCATGGAGTGCGGGCGGCTGATCACGGGACCACACGGCTTTTTGATCACGCGGGTGCGTCACCTGAAAGAAACCTACAAGCGCTATGTGGGTCTGGATGCGACAATGGCCGATCTGATGCGTCCGGCGCTCTACGGCGCCTATCATCATCTCACGGTGCTGGGCAAAGAAGCGCTGCCCACCGATCAGATCTATGACGTGACCGGCTCGCTCTGCGAAAACAACGATAAATTCGCAATCGATCGACCGCTGCCGGATGTTGCGATTGGTGATGTGGTCGCGATCCACGATGCCGGAGCGCACGGCCACTCGATGGGCTTTAACTATAACGGCAAGCTGCGCGCGGCTGAGCTGCTGTGGCGCCTCGACGGCAGCGTTCAGCTGATCCGGCGGCGCGAAACACTCGACGATTATTTTGCGACGCTGCGCTTTCCCGGCGCTGAGTGGTGATCGGCGGACAACAAAACAGAGCTGGAAATACCAGCTCTGCGGATCTTCGTTCAGCCTGCGCCGCCAACATGCGCTGTGAGCGCTCAGCCTGGGTATGGGAACAAATGCGGACCTAATTAGCTCATATCGCTGCGGTCGTAGCCATCCTGGATATAGCCATCGACGTTCGCGCGGCGACCGTTGTGCGAGAGACTGGACGAGGCATAAGCTTTGTAGTCGTGGCTGTTCGCGCCGATCAACACCTGCTCCTGAGCGTCGTAATAGGCTTCGGCGGAATCGTTGACTGAGACGGGCAGATCCTGTGCGACGTTGAAGGCAAGCAGTTTGCTGTTCATTGGACGGTACTCCTGTGAATGTGCCCGTGATCGCGAGCACGCAAATGGACAACAGCCGAGCATTGCTTGAGCGCAAGCAACGCTTTTTGGGGTGACTAACGAGCTGAGGGGGGTTACTCCTTTGGTTCACGCCAGCCGTTCACCAAGGACGTGCTGTGATGACGCGGCGGAAAGCACAAAGGATCAACGAAGATCAGGTCGATGCTTCCGCTGCCTTATGGTCTCCTTTCAACGTATCACCGAATTATAAGCCATAATACTATATACTATAGGAATTATCGCTCGTCAATACGCTGAATTGGGCGGAGTAGCACTAGTCGTTTTGGCGGCGCGAGTACTACGTCTGGATCAGCTTCGGCCTATTCAACCGTCACCAAAAGTACTACATTTGCTCGTTATTGTCAAGGGGAATAACGTAGGATAGCCAGTAAGTAGTACTAATCAGGCCGTGTCATACTCATGATCAATGCGCTGGACCAGATATGACGCTTCGGCTTCAAGCGGACGACCGAAACGGATGCATGCGCCGGTTAGCCCGCCACGGAAACCCCGATCAGCCGGCCGACCAGATAGGTCACGCCGGCAGCCAGCGCGCCGATCAGCATCATCCGCACGCCGCTGTAGAGCCAGTTGCGGCCGGTAAAAGTGGTCAGCAGCACGCCAACGCCAAACAGCGCCAGCGCACTGAGCACGGTGCTTGTCCAAAAGGCGGTTGGATTGGTGAAGAGCATATAAGGCAGCACCGGGATGATCGCGCCGACGACAAACGAGCCAAATGAGCTGAGCGCGGCACCCCACGGCGATCCCAGCTCGTCAGGATCAAGTCCTAGCTCTTCGCGCGCGTGTGTGTCCAGCGCTACCCGTGGATCGGCCATCATGCTGGCTGCCAGAGTCGCAGCCTGGGCTTCGGGCAGGCCTTTATCGCGATAGATCTGCGTCAGCTCGGCTAGCTCGCCCTGTGGATCGTCGTTCAGCTCGCGCTGCTCAAACGCGATCTGCGCCTCGAAGACTTCGCGCTGAGCGCTCATCGAGACGTACTCGCCCGCCGCCATCGAAAACGCGCCCGCCAGCAAGCCGGATAGGCCGGCCAGCAGCACAAAGCGCGGATCGGTCCCTGCCCCGGCCACGCCCATCACCAGGCTGATGTTCGACACCAGGCCGTCGTTGATGCCGAAGACTGCCGCTCGGAGCGTGCCACCCTGTCCCGCGCGATGTCCTTCCGCGTTGAGGAGCCCGCGTGTGCCGCCACCGGCGCGCAAGCTCTTAAGCCCGGCGCGATTACGTTGCTGAAGTTTGGTCATAGCTTTTACCTTTTGTGCCAGCAGGTTGCACATCCACTCTTTAGCTTACACCTGGTCCAGGGCAAATAGAACAGGATGTTCGAGCAGCTTAAGAAGCACTGCTCTTCGCAGCTTCGCCAGATGCGGCGGCGGATTGGGTTGTAAACCGGAGCACTGCGGCCCCACCGACGCCGCAGAGGACGACAATCATCCAGAGCAAGCTGCGATAGCCACCGAGCTGGCCGGCCACAAGCGTCGCGCTGATGGGAGCCAGCGTGCGGGCGATCGTCAGGCCGAGGCTCAGCGCCCCGTTGATGCTGCCGTACTGCGCCGATCCGTAGCGCTCGGCCAGCAGCGCCGCTCGCATCATCGTCAGCGTCCCGGAGCCGGCACCAAACAGGATGATGTAGACGATCGCCCCGAGCATGCTGGGCACGAGGATCAGGATCAGCACGCCCACAAGCTGCATGCCCATCAAGATGGCGGTGACGACCTGACGCGGGTAGCGATCGCCGAGCGGCCCCAGAATTACACGACCGGCTAACGACATCAGGCCAAACAGACCGGCGATTGTCGCCGCATAGGTCGCCGAGATGCCTTGCTCCACAAGGTACGGGATGAGATGTACAGTCAGCGCAACCGTCGCAAAGGTGCTGATCGCAAACGCGATCGTGAGCCACCAGAAATCCATATCCTGGAGCGCTGCTCGCAGCGAAACGTGGATGTCGGCGGTTGCGCTCAGCTCCGGCTCCGTCCGATCATTTGGCTCACCATCGGGACGCAGACCAAGATCCTGCGGGGAGCGCCGTAGCACAAGCGCGTGCAGTGGGATCGTCAGCACCGCGAGCAGACTCGCCAGGGCCAGCAGCGCTGATCGCCAGCCCAGGCTAGCCACAAGATAGGCGCTCAGAGGAATGAACAGGAAGCTGGCCCACGCGCCGAAGAAGGTCAGGATCGTCAGGGCGCGGCCGCGATGCCGCCGGAACCAGACCGCGATCACGGCAAAGGCCGGATCGTAGAGGACGGCGGCCATCACCACGCCGATCCCGGCCATGATCAGATAAAAGCTGCCGGGCGTGGAAACCTGGGACCACGCGACGAGCAGCAGGCTGCCCAGACACGAGCCTGCGGTCATGATCGCGCGTGGCCCGTGCCGGTCGAGCCACCACCCAACCGGCACTGCCGCCAGCCCCGAGCACAGCAGCGCCAGCGAGTAGCCGCCGGTCAGCACCTCGCGCGACCAGCCGAGGTCGGCCTGCATGGGAGCGATAAAGACCGTGAAGGCGTAGTAGAGGATGCCCCAGGATACGACTTCCGTGATCGAGACCGCACCCAGCAGCACCCAGCCGTAGTACCAGCGATCAAGTCGTGGGGAGAGCAGACGGCGCATCGTTGATTCCTTGAGCTACTGGCAGCCACAGGTCGCCGCCGGCGACGAGCCGCAGCAGGCGTCCTTGGCCGCAGGCTCACAGCAGGTCGCCAGCACGCTGGACGCACAGCAGGCTGCTGAATCGGCGCTGGTCGTACTGGCTGTAAGCGTGATCAGCGGAGCCGCGCTGGCGGCTGGCGTCAGTGTAATCAGTGGAGCCGCGCTGGCTGCTGGCGTGAATGTGACCGCGCAGCCCGCTCCATCCGCATCGCCTGAGCAGACGCCTGTTTCGGGCAGCACAAGCTGTACCTGCCGCGCCGCATCCCAATCGCCAGCGATCGCCGCCACAACCGAGCGCGCTTGCTCATAGCCGGTCAGCAGCAGGAACGTCGGCGCGCGGCCGTAGCTCTTGCTGCCGATGATATAAAAATCCGGCTCCGGGTGACTCAGCTCGTCGACGCCATGCGGGCGGACAGTGCCGCAGCTATGAACGTTGGGATCGATCAAGGGTGCCAGGACCACCGGACTTTCCACAGCTGGGTCGAGCGCCAGCCGCAGCTCCGAGAGAATCGATAGATCTGGCCGGAAGCCGGTCGTCACGATGATCTCGTCGACCGGACCGACCTGCTCCTGTGCTCCAACCACCACGAGCTGTTCTCCAGCGCGCTCGATCGCTTCTGTGTGAAACCCGGTTACTACCTGAATCGTTCCCTGGTCCATCAGACGTCGCACCCGCTGCCCAAGCGCGCCACGCGCCGGTAGCTGATCCTGATCGCCGCCACCAAACGTTTGCGACGTGAGCGCCCGCCGCACCAGCCAGATAATGCGGGTGCCGGGAGCCGACTCCGCCAGTGTTGCCAGATCGAGCAGGGCGTTGAAGGCCGACGCGCCACTTCCGGCGACGAGCACGGTTCGGCTAGCGTAGCGATTCCGGTCACGGCCGAGCACATCGGGAATGCCGTAGAAGACACGCTCGGACGCGGCTCGCTCGCCCCGCGCCGGAACGCCAGATGCGCCCAGCGGATTCGGGGCGTGGTAGGTGCCGGATGCATCGATCACGGCTTTGGCCAGAATCGTCTCTTCCGTGCCGCCGGCGCTCTCAAACGTGACCACAAAGGGCGCAGCCTCGCGGCCAACCGTTTTCATTTTATCAAAGCCCTGGCGTGTGATGCTACGAACGCGGCTGCTCAGACGAAGCTGCGGACGAAGCTGCGGCAGATCGGCCAGCGGTTGCAGGTAGTGCTCGACCAGCTCGCGGCCGGTTGGGTAGCGGCTGAGGTCCGGCGACTGCCAGCCCGCAGCGGCTAGCAGCTTGGTCGCGGCGGTATCTGTTGCATAGCTCCACGGCGTGAAGAGCCGAACGTGTCCCCAGGCCAGGATGCTGGCCCCGACTGACTCTCCGGCCTCCAGAATAATCGGTGTTTCGCCGCGAGTCGTGAGATGGGCGGCAGCGGCCAGGCCAACCGGGCCTGCGCCGATAACGACAACCGGTAATGCTGAACGGTCCATAGGATTCCTCCAAAATGCTAGTATATCGATAAACTTCGATATAAGCTACAAAAAATATATAGGAACGTTGCAGAGTATATGGCTTATATCGAAGAACGTCAATATACTAAAGTCTGATAGATTTTTCTCTTGCGCAATACGGAGGTTGAACGCTTCGTCCATCCCATCCTGCTCCACAAACGCGCCGCCGTGCGCTATATGAGCAGCGCACGGCGGCATCAAGATTCACCCTTGGGTTAGGCGCTCACATTGCGCGCCTCAGCTCGACTGTGCCTGCGGTGTGCGGCCCCCGAACACGCGACCGGGATTCCACGGCGCGCCAAGCAGCGGCAGCAGTACGCGATCCACGCCGATGAACCCGGCAACCTTCCAGGCCAGGATCATCAGGATCGCCAGCGAGAACATGATCGGATTGGTCGAGGCCGAGCCGGCGAGCATAAAGCTCATGTTCATCAGCGCCCCGAAGAAGGCCGCCACGCCGACCAGCGCGCCGACGATCAGACCGACGCCTACCAATACCTCGCCCACGGCCACAAACGGCCCGAACCAGCTCTGGTGCCCGCCGTCGAGCAGCCCTTGCAGGAAATCCCGGAACCAATCGTAGGTGATGGGCGGGCGTCCGGTTTCCGGCATCGCCACCGCGCGCTGCCAGTAGGCGGCGATACCCGCGCCCGACATCCACTCGGGATCGGTGATCTTGTGCCAGCCGGCCTGGAACCACTCGTAGCCCAGATAGATTCGCGCGCCGAGCCATAGCGGCGCTGAGCGGGTGCTGTCAAACAAGAAATGAGCGATCGTGGGGTTCTGCACCACGACATCATCCTGGCCACGCTGGTAGCCTTGCATCAGCCACCAGGTCGCGCCAACGAAAAGCACCAGGCCAGCCAGCAGCGCGAGCGCTTGCAGGCCGCCGCTCCAGTCCGAGCCGGTGCCCATGCGTAGCAGCCAGAAGCCGACAAACGCCAGCGCTGCGACAACTGCATATCGAGTCTTCATAACATCCTCCTCATGGCCAGTGTTTATGGATCGAATCCTAATGCCTGGCGCAGCGCGAATAGAGGAGAAAACATCATGTCAGGTGAACAGTTCACCACCGGATCGCCTCCCCGAACAAGTCGCGAAGCCCTCGACCAATGTTGCGCTTGACAATCGTACGACAGCATGTCATCATCGTGACGTTCGTTGTCGCTCAGACACTCCACCACCGCCTCACACCGATCTCCGAGCGCCGAAGCGTGACGCGTACTTGCGCCACGCCGACCAGAATGCTATTCAAGGAGCAGATCTGCTGTCAATCGTTGCCGATCGTGGTCGCTGGCCACAGTCGGAAGGTTGAGCTGTATCCAGTTGGGCGACACGACACAGGGATATGTTCCCGATCCCTTGCTCACGCCGCCTACAGCCTTGATCCCTGAAAGGCTACTGTCTCCCTCTGGATCGCTTGTTGCACAACGTCGGTTTAGTTACTCGAATCTCGGAGCACGTCCAGCACGCCCGTTTTGGCGAATCAGCGTCCGGTGCCTGGCAGATCACGCGCTGGTAGGCTTAGGCTGTGCGCCATAGCGGAACGTAGACACGGTTCGCTTACTCTCAGGAGGATGTATGAGTAGGTACATGCAGGCTCGGCTCTTCCAAGTGATAGCAGTCGTCGCCACGATCGCGGCGCTCATCACCGGCTTGCAGGCGCAAAAGATGTCGGCCCGTCCGCTCACGCAGAACCAGGGCCAGGTAGACATCTCGTGCGATTATTTCAGCGCGACGGATATTGCGTACGCGATCAACCTTGAGCAGGGGCACGGCGGAGCGCCCACAGTCACCGTTGAGCTGACGCTGGTCGATGGTAGCGTGCAGACGCAGAATTTCACTGGCAACACCGCCAACTATCGCGGCCCATACATCAAGGTACGCGTGTTCGCCACCTGGCCGGATGGCACCACCGGCTATGCCGAGGCCACCTGTGGCCAGATCTTGCCGACGCCAACCTCGACGGCAACCGCCACCATAACGCGAACGCCAGGCCCGACGCGGACACCGGGTCCGACGCGAACACCAGGCCCGACGCGAACACCAGGTCCGTCGCCGACATCCGGCCCGACCCGCACGCCGACCATGACGCGCACACCGGTTCCGACCACGCCGCCGACGCTCACGCCAACCCCGCGCACCAGCGGAGGAATTCAGATCCGGTGTGAGTACTTTGGCGATCGTGACCGCCGCTTTACCGTGCAGCTGGAGCAGCGCGCGGCCGGCCCGCCGAGCGGCACCGCCGTGCTGGGCCTGGTCGACGGCGGCACCGAGACGCGAAACTTCAACGAGAACACGCTGACCTATCGCGGCCCGTACCTCTCGCTGGCAGTAACCGCGACCTGGCCGGATGGCGCGCGCGGCTATGCCGAGGCAACCTGCGGCCTGCGATCGCCGACGAGCACGCCGACGGAAACGCCGATTCCGGCAACCGACGTACCAACTGCTACGCCGACCACGCCGACGGATCAGCCGCCGCCGCGCACCGAGGTGCCGACGAGCACGCCGACTACGCCACCCGATGTGCCGTCGCCCGCCACCAGCACGCCGACCACGCCGCCCGTCGATACGGCAACGCCGCCGGTCGATATTGCGACGGCGATCCCAACCGAGGTGCCGACTGACCTGCCGACCGAGGTGCCAACTGAGGCGCCGACCGCAGCGCCGACCAGCGTTCCCGTCGCGCCGCCGACTCCAGTGCCAGCGCCGGCCAACACGGCCGCTCCCGATCGTTCGGAGGCGGTTGCCGGTGCCAGCAGCGAGGACGAGGAAGCCGCGCGTCGTCGCTCGGTTGCCGGCGCCAGCAGTGATCAGGTGCTGCCTGCTGCGGGCATGATCGATCCGGCGATGAGCCAGTGGCTGCTGCTTTCGGCGGCGCTGATGCTGGTTGCGTTGGGCTCCGCTCTGCGCGCCTGGCAGCTCAATCAGGAAGAGGACTGATCGCCGCTAGAAACGTCTGGTACATCGGCAGCAGCACAGAATCTGTACGGGTTCTGTGCTGCTGCCATTTAAAAAGGCGATCGAAGTTGCTGAATGTTGTAAAGCGCGACGTTTGATCGACTCCACCAACGCCTGCGCTCGACGACTCGCAACATCTTGAAATTTCGATGTGGGCCAGTTGACATGATGGGTGAAAGAACTTATATTGTT
>DASWTQ010000096.1:0-7963 GCA_036402055.1 Herpetosiphonaceae bacterium | reverse complement strand
ACCTCCTACAGCTTCCCATTGCACGTCTCGTGGCTCATTGTACAGCGATTTTCTCCTGAGATCGTTTAGAACTGGAGGTTTCAGTCCCAGGAGAGGGCGTGCGGCAGCAAGATCAACCACGTGTTAGAGCAGTCGCCCGACCCCGAGATAGCGCGCTCTGGCAGTGTCAGGATGGTAAGGCTGACGAGACGCGCTCCCGACGACTGCCTATGCCAAGACGACTAAATGTGCCGGTTATGTACGCCGGTAGCTGTGGACCTTGCCGTCAGCTGTGTGGAGCATCAGGTGCTGCGCCAGTTCTGCCTCGACCACGAACTCAATATCCAGCGGAGTCGCCTGGAGATGGAAGCGTGTTGCCGAAATAGGTACGAGCGTGCTATAGCGTCGGTCTGGTCCATGCAGCGCGAGGGTATCGTGCTCCAGCCGAACAAAGAGCACATTGGGCGATCGCTCCAGGTCGTCAGCGGCATAGGTGGCGACGTACGATTGCAGCACGGAACGCGCGAGCGCCGGACGGTCGACCGGAACCTCGTCGAGGCTCAAGAAGTCCAGAATAGCGCGCTGGTGCGCGGCCCAATCTGCGTTCGTTACATCCAGGGTCAGCGTCGGCCAGTTGTCTTGCGCAAGGACCGCACCCACGAGCGCCTGGGAATCGTGCAGCAAGCTGATCGCGCCAGCGATCCCCGAGCGTCCGCGCGCCTGCTGGTAGGGCGTGGACTCAGCCTGACGGACCAGGTGCTCGCGCCAGCCCTCGCCGCGCTCAACAATACTGGCCGGCACCAGGCGCTCGACATCGCCCGTCAGGTGGATCACGCGCGGCTGAAGATCCGCGCACAGCTCGGCAATGTGCCTCAGCTCGGCGTGGATCGCCTCCACCGGCCGGTTCTCCATCAGGAGCGGGTCGACGGCCGCGTATGAGAGCATGCTATCGACAACGAAGATCATCGCTGCGGCCATTACAGTCTCGACAAATCTACGCCACTCCGCGTGCAACGAGCTTTCCGAAACCGGCTGTCGTCGATCGAGCACGGCTGATACATGAGGAAAGTGGTCCTGAAGCAGGGTTCCTTCCGACACCCAGTAGGCCGGATGACCATTCAAGTTGAGCTGCGCGGCGACATACTCAGAGGTCGTCGATTTGCCGGTGAAGGGAACGCCTTCGACCAAGATCAAGCGGGTCTGCGGGTTCATGTGCTAGGCCCTCCACAAGCGCCAGAGGTGTGTCAAATGAACTATACCAATAATCAATGTTCTCTAACAAACCCAAATTGATGTAGTTGATATACACTGGCCGTCACGTTTTAAGCGGAGTTGCACCTGGCACGCTGCTCGGGATCGTGCTCTGCGCCCAGCTTTTTGAGCGAAAGCGCGATTCTGAGCAGCGGCGCCGGGCTCCATTACATGCGAGGCGTGCATCTCGTTCACCACACCGGCTCCCGAGGGCACCCAGAATCGTTGTGGACGTCACGCTCCTGGCGATGCGAAGGACTGTCTAGCGTGCGACCGCAGCCAATCGCTCACGAAGAAACTGGCCGATCTGGACGATCGCCTGACGGGCCTCGGGCACAGCGGCTGCCCACCCATGCCAGACGTGCCACATCTCATCCCAAATATCCAGCTGCACATCCACGCCTGCCGCTCGCAGCTTCTCGGCTAGTTGCAGCGAGTCGCTGAGCAAGATCTCGTGATCGCCGACATGAATCAACGTCGGCGGGAGGCTCTGGAGATCGGCGAACAGCGGCGACGCCATTGGATCGCCGGGATCGCGATCGCCGAGATAATAGCGCGAGGCCTCAGTCAGTCCAGCCTTTGTCGTCAGCGGGTCAACCTCCGCACGCGATTCGATCGTCGGCCCTGACATAGTGAGATCAACCCACGGCGAAATCAAGGCCACAGCAGCAGGCAAGGGCGCGCCTGCCTCCCGCAGCTGCACCAGAGCAGCCATGATCAGCGCGGCGCCCGATGACTCCCCGGCGAACGCGATCTGCTGAGGGGCAAGGCCCGTATCCAGCAGCCAGCGATAGGCCGTCACAACATCGTCCACGGCGGCAGGGCAGCGCGACTCGGGGGCCAGGCGATAATCGATCACCAGGAGCCGCGACCCGGACGCCTCGACCAGCCGTGCCGCCAGCTCGCGATGGGTTTTGGGTGAGCCGGCGGTGAATCCGCCGCCATGCACGTAGAGCACGACGGTATCGCCAGCCGGCTGCGCGCTGGATGCAACCCACTCGCTCGGGATGCCGGCCACGTCGACGGCAGTAATTGTGATCGTCGACGGCAGGATGACACCGCTGACGGCCTCTTCCCATCCTCGGCGCTGCTCCTCAACTGGCGTTCCGGTTGTACCTGGGGAGAAGGTAGCGCGAACCTCGCGGCTTTCTAGACTTGCCATAAACACTTCCTTTTCAGCGCGTTACAACGTTGTTCGGCTGCGCGGCGGCAGCGTTTCGATCAGATCACAGGCGGCTTCCAGCCCGCCCTCGCTGCGCACAATCTTGCCGACTGCCTGGGCGGCGCTACGCATCTGTGCGTTATCGATGGTCTTGCGCAGGGCGCTTTCCAGTGCCTCGATTGTCAGCTCCTGGTAGGGAATGATTCCTCCAACTGAGCCATGCTGAGCAGCGCGCTGCGCGATCGGGAAATGATCAAGGATATGCGGAATCAGCACCATGGGCGCATCCGACCACAACGACCAGGCTGTCGTGCCGGCGCTACCAGGATGGACAACACAAGCGGCGCGCTGAAACAGCCAGCGGTACGGGACGTACTCTGCCGCGAAGATCGTTTCTGGCAGCGCCAGGTCGTGGCCCAACCCCGACCAGCCGCTCTGGATAATTCCGCGGCAGCCTATACGCTCGGTCACATCTCGGAACATCGCCGTTAACCGAACCGGATCGGAGTGAATCATGCTGCCCATACTAAACACAATTGGTGCTGGTCCGCGCTGCATAAACGCGCTTAGCTCCGGGGACGGCATGAACCCATCGTCTTCAAAAAAGAAGAAGCCAACCACATGATGGTGCGCCGGCAGATCCGGCGGATCGAAAATGGTACGACTCAGCGCATACAGGTTCAGCACCGGCTGAAAGCTGACGACGCCGTGCGCCGTGGCGCGCTTATCGGAGTCAGGGCCCGGCTTCTCATGTCCAGGATAGACGATCCGCAGCGACACGGTCGGAATGTTCGTCGATCGGTGCAAAACATCTACAAACGGCATGCCATACAAGCTCACGAGCACATCCGAGGACATCACCAGCGGGGCGAGCGTGCGCAGGACCTGCGGCCCAATCGCGGCGATCAGCCGATGCCCACGATCGACATCATCTTGCGTAAACCGGCCCTCGATCAACTGCGTCTGCGCCACCTGGAACTGCGCGCCGAGATCGGGGCCCAGCGGCACGATCGGCACTTTATAGCGCTCAAGGTGCCGCGCGATGTGGGTTGGTACTGCCAGAACCGGCTGATGACCACGGCGACGGAGCGCCTGTGCCAGCGCCGCAAAGGGCACAACGTCGCCCATCGAGCCGAAGCTCATCAATAAGATACGCATGAACCCTCCATCACTGAGGCTCTGCCGGAGCCAGGATCAGATGCTGCTGCTGGTCCTTGTCGGCAGGATCGAGCGGCATCGGCGGCGTCTGACCGGATAGCCAGAGCGGAATCATATCGTCGTAGTTGGTGTGTGTAGGATGGCCGCTCTGACCGATGCTGCCGAGGCCCAGCGTGGTGTCGGGGGCGCTCATGTCGGCGACAAAGCGCAGCGCGGGATAGAAAAAGGTATCGGCGGCGCTGTTGAAGAGCCAGCTATGATCGTTGATCGTGGTGACATCACCGCCGACCGGATACGGCCCACGATTGACCAGCCGTTCCAGCGGCATGATCCCGCTAATCCCGAGCGGCAGCGACCGAAACGTGATCGTGTGCAGCTTGCCCCACTGCCAGTCGTCGATCTGCGGGCCGGCGTGCTGCTTGAGCCACGCGGTGGTTGCTTTAAGCGCGCCCGTCACGATCTGATCGCGGGTTTCGGTTTCCGGCGTTGCGACGTTATCCCACCAGGCGTGCGTCGGATCGTTTGCCAGCAGCCGCATCGAGAGGAGCACCGCCAGCGTGTGATCGGAGGCGTGCGCGGCATACAGATCCTTCAGCTCATCGCCGAAAAGCTGCTGGCTGAGCTGCATCAAGAAGATCGAGAAAAAGCCGCCCTCAGGGCTATCTGGAGCGAGCTGATAGTTCCACGACCGCAGACGCTCGACAATCGGCTGTAGCTCAGGATCAGGCGGATCGAGCTGGGTGATCAGCGGTGTGTAGGCTTCGGCCAGCTGCGAGTAGTAATCCATGTGCATCAGCCGGAAAGTTTCGAGCGTCGTTTTCTCGCCGCTCGCGATCTGGGCTTCCAGCAGATCCCCGATTCGCTGCGCCCGATCGCCGGGATCGGTAACGAACTGTCCCGGATTGTGCTGCGGCGTGATCAGGTTGTTCGCCGTGACGATGTAGCCCTGCTCTGGATTAAGCGTGGCCGGCAGATCCGCGAAATCGACCCAGCCGGTCCATTCATTCTCGTCGATCCAGCCTGGAACAGCGTAGCGCGTCGCGTGCTGGGAGCGGATCGGCACGTTGGCGACCAGTTGATATGCGATGTTGCCCTGGTTGTCGCCATACACAACATTGAGCGCCGGCGACTCCCAGAAGCTCAGCGCCTCCCGGAACTGCTCGTAGTTCGTGGCCGCATTCAGATCCAGGATCGCTTTGAAGAGGCGGAAGGGCTTTTTGTGGCCCTGCCACTGGACCGTCACCACTTTGGTTTTGTCGCCGGGGACTTCCTGCATGATTGGGCCGTGGCGGGTAAGCTGCACATCCAGCACCGAGTCGGGGCCGCCGGCGACCTTGATGACCTCCTGGATCGTTTCGAGATCGCGCCACTCGCCGTTAACCTCGTATTGCAACGGATTGTCGGGATTCAGCCGCTCGATATAGGCTTCCTGCACATCGATCACGGCATTGGTGAGACCCCAGCTGATATGCTGGTTGCGCCCGATGACGATACCCGGACCACCCGGCAGCGAAAAGCCGACGACATCCATGCCCGGACTGTGCAGGCCCATCTGGTAGAAGTTGGTTGGCAGCGTTGCCTGGAGATGGGGATCGTTGGCCAGGATCGGCTTCCCGCTGGCGGTATACTGCCCGCTGATGACCCAGGAATTGCTGCCCGGCGGTGTCGGATTCAGCCGCCGGAGCCGATCCAGATCCGCGCCGGCGGCAGGCTGCGCGCGCGACACGATCTCGGCTATGCGTGGATCGAGACGATCGATCGGCGGCTGCCCGGTCTGCTGCGGCGCTGCGACGATCGCCGGACGGCTCTCCGGGTAGCTCGGCAGCAGCAGGTCTTGCCTGGCGGGATCGACCGCCGCCGCGACCACGCTGTTGCTGTAGTCGTTGTTCCATGAGCCTTCAAACGACCAGGCCATATACGTACCGAACGACACCGTATCGTAGGTGGTCCACGGCTCGATCGGCCAGTTGTTTTGCAGGCTCACAAATCTGTGGTTGAACGACGTGTTGTTTTTATGCTCCGCGAGATACGCGCTGACGCCGTTGCTGTAGGCTTCGAGATCGCGAACCAATTCTGGATAGTTTTGCTGGTAATAGTCCAGCAGGCTGCGCGCGACCCGGTTATAGCCGATCCGGCGACTGGTTTGATCGGTTTCCAGCGCGGCCGGCCCGATCACCTCCGCCAGCCGTCCCTGTGCCGCCCGGCGGGTCAGCTCCATTTGCCAGAACCGATCCTGCGCGTGGAGATAGCCCTGCGCAAACAACATATCGGCGCGATTCTGGGCATACACATGCGGAATCCCCATCGAATCGCGGTAGATGTCGACGGGGGAGGCAAGATTCGCAGCCCGGATCGTTCCCTCAGTCTGCGGAAATGGCCGGCGCAGCCACACGCCGAGCGTGACGCCAAGCGCCAGGATCAGAATCACCAGCAGGGCTGCGATTGTAGCAGCCAATCGCTTAAGCCGGATATTTGTCTTCATAGGCACGTTATCACCTTATCGTGTGTATGCGCGCCGCTCTACACGCCGGCGGCCAGCGCCTCATCGGTGGCGGTATATTGCTGAATGTCGACATCCGGCAGCGTATCTTCAAGCAGTCGTGTGTGCCGATTGAAGGCTGCCACGCCGACCAGCAGCAGCGCGACCAGTCCGTTGAGGATCAGCAGGAGCGCGATGCCACGCCCCGCACCGCTGCCGATGATGGGGCCGACCGTTGCCGACAGCGCGCCGCCCTCCGCCAGCAGCGGCTCAAATACCCGATCCGCGAGCAAGCCCGCGCTCAGCAGTGTGGCGGTGCCCAGGATCGAATCCAGCGTAGTGGTGGTGCCTTTCACCCGGCCGATCAGATTCGGCGGCACCTTGGTCAGCCAGATCGCATCCAGGCAGATCCAGACGATCGAGATACTGGTCATGACGATCGCCGCGCCGATGCCGATCAACAGCGCGGATGGGCGCAGGCCACTCAGAATCAGCCCGACGCCGATCGCCGCGCCAAACCCGAGAATACCGTACATCTTGCGCCGTGGACCGCCCCACGGCAGCATGAGCAGATTGCCGAGCAGGATGCCCAGCCCGGCCGACGAAAGGATCGCGCCCAGCACCTCCGCCGTGGAGAAGCTGAGCACCAGCGGCGGCAGCAGAACCCGCGCCATATCAAAGATCATGCTGATCAGGAGCGACACCACCGCCAGCAGCACCAGTCCACGCCGCCCGGCGATGTACTCCCAGCCTGCTTTCATCTCCTGGAACAGCGAGGTCGTCGCCGCGACCGCGTGGCTGCGAACCGGCGGAATCCGAATGATCGCCAGCGTGGTTACCGCGACCGCAAAGGTGGCCAGATCGATGTAGAGCACGCCTTCCAGCCCAATCATCGCCAGCAGCGCGCCTGTAGCCAGCGGCGAGACCAGCGACGAGAGCGATTTAGACGCACCGATCGCGGCGTTGGCTCGGTTCAGCTGCGCCGGCGGCACGAGCAGCTGCATCGCCGCAGCGCCGGCCGGCACTTGAAACGCCGACGTCACAGTCTGGACAAACGTCATCAGGTACACATACCAGACCGAGAGCGTATTCGTCCACACCAGGATCAGCGTCGTGACCGTGAGCAGCGCGGCCAGCACATCGCTGCCCAGCAGCACCGCCCGCCGATCCCAGCGATCGACGAGCGCCCCGGCGACCGGCTTCACAAAGATGCCCGGCAGCGTCATAAAGCTAACCAGCAGCGCGTACTGGGTCACAGACTGCGTGCGCTCGAAGACCCAGACGCTGAGCGCAAAGCCCGACACGTTCGTGCCGAAGACCGAGATCGTCTGGCCGATGGCGAACACAATAAACGCGCGAATCCCGGAAATTCTCATGCGCTTTCCTCGACGTTCGCCAGCGCGGCATCGAGCGCGTGGATCTGGTCGATCGTATCCCTGATGAACTGCTCGACGGTTGCCGGCCGGTGCAGCGCCGTGTTATACGAGCACTGAAACTCGATCCGCCGGTCGTTGATGTTGACGTTCAGGTACCAGTAGCGCGGCCAGATGATCGTGCGGCTGGAGGACTGGCCGAGATCTTCGCTGGCCGGGGTAAAGCCGGGAATCTCGATCGCCGAGTTGATGCGAATATTGACAAACAGATCCGGCTCCGGCATCGCCTGGAGCGCCGCGACAACCTCCGGCGCGCCCATGTAGCGCAGCACGCCATAGCTCAGACCTTGCTGCGGCACGTTCTCGACCTCGGTCACCGTTCGCCGCAGCTGCTCGACAGGGCTATCGGCGTTTGCGAGATCGATGACCAGCGGATACTGGTAGCTGAGCCAGCCGACGGTGCGTGATACGTCAAGATCCGGGAAGGGATGAATCCGACCATGCTGGCACATCGAGATCATCGCGGCCTCGCCACCGGTCCAGCGAGCCAGCGTCCGGGCG
>DASWTQ010000095.1:0-3193 GCA_036402055.1 Herpetosiphonaceae bacterium | reverse complement strand
TTGGCGCGTATCTGCGGGAGATGCAGCAGCGCTACGGTGCGGAGGGCGAGCGCGTCGCGCGGAAGATGAGCCGGGGCCAGCTGCAAGACGCCGCATTTAGCTTTCCGCTGGTCGAAGATCTGATCGAGCGCGCGCAAGGCTTGATCGGGCATAGCCGCTTTGTGGTCGATCAGGCGCGGTCGCTACGTCCAAATCTACCCGCCGCCGTGGTGCCGATGGGCGTGCCGCTGCCGCCGCTGCTGGCGCGTGACGCCGCTCGTGAGCAGCTTGGCCTGCCGCTCGACGTGCCGATCTGGGCCTCGTTTGGACATATCAATCCCTACAAGCGTATGGAGAGCGCGCTGCGCGCCTTCAAGCGCTTTCGCGCCGAGCAGCCCGACGCGCGCTATATTCTGGTCGGCTCGGTCTCGCCCTCCTACGATCTGGCAGCGCTGATTCGACGTCTCGGGCTGAGCGACTCCGTGGTAGTGACGGGCTATGCGCCGCGTGCCGACTTCGAGCGCTACGTTGCCGCCGCCGATCTGTGCCTCAATCTGCGCTGGCCCACGGCCGGCGAGACCTCGGCCAGCCTGCTGCGGCTGCTCGGCGCGGGTCGCCCGACGCTCGTCTCGGCGGTGGGAGCGTTTGGCGAGCTGCCCGGCGATGTGTGCGCGCAGGTCGACGCCGATTGGAGCGAGTCGGCTTTGATCCTGGCGTATGCGCGGCTGCTGCAAACTCAGCCTGCGGTCGCTGAGCAGCTTGGGATCAATGCGCGCAGCTACGTGGCCCACGAGCATACGCTGGACGGCGCGGCCCAGGGCTACATGCGGTTCCTGGGCGATCTGTTTGGCTGGGGCGCAACACCCAGACTGCGCGATCCGCTCTGGCAGGTCGAGGAGCAGGAGCTTGTGCCTGTCACGTCCAGCGCTGCGCCTGCGCCTTCCGAGACTTCAGCACTGCCTGAGCCGGTCGCGACGACGATCGCGGAGGTGGGCACGGCGGCGGCTGAGCTGGGGCTGCACGAGTCCGACGATCAGCCCTTGCGCGAGATCGCGGCGACGCTCGACGATCTGCTGGACGAGCGTGATTCTCGCAAAGTCTGAGCAGCGCTATGCCCGCGCCTCGTGGGTCTGCTCCACCGCGCGCTGCTCGGCGTGTCGCCGCTCTACCTGTTGCAGCTCGCGCTCCAGGAAGTAGTTGAGCAGCGTACGCAGCACAATGATCGCCGCCAGCTGCGCGATGATCGGCAGCGTGGGCGCAATCGCAGTTTTGAGGATGTCCGCGCCCAGCTCGAACTCAAGCCCAAGCGCCAGCGATTTGCCAAGCTGAAGACGAATATTTTCTTTGTACTTGCCCTCGTCACGATCGCGGGCGAAAATGTGCGGCAGAAACGCCCACACCGCGCGCACCACGGCCACGCCGATCACCAGCGCGCCGCACAGCTCGGCAAAAAAGGTCAGATAGGTCACGATCACGCTCAGCACGTCTTCGGTAACGCACGCGCCCGGCACGTCGACGCAGCTGCGCTCTTCGGTCGGATCGGACTGCGCAGGATCGCCTGCCGCAGCGGGAGTCTCGGTGGCCGGAGCGAGGCCCAGATCGCGCGCGCTGCAACCGCTGAGCGTGAGCAGCACAAACATCAGGATGATCAGCCAACGCCGCATGTTTCACCTTCACTGGATTAGCTCCATGGGCGCAGCAATTTACATGCCCATGAGAGCGCCGATATGGATGAGGTATAATCGATACAGGAGGCGTTCATGCACCGGATCGGTATTTTCTACAACCCACAGTCCGAGCCAACCCAGCGCGTTGCCGTCGAGCTTGATCGCTGGCTGCAACAGCAGAATATTGTGACCTGGTGCGGCGTGTCGCCCGATGCAACGGAAACGCTGACCAGCTATGATCTGCTGGTCTGCCTGGGCGGCGACGGCACGGTGCTGCGCGCAGCCGCGCTGGCGATCCCGGCTCACGTTCCGATGCTGCCGGTCGCGCTGGGCCATCTGAGCTTTATGGCTGAGGTCACGCCCGACGAGCTGTACCCAAGCATGGAGCGCATTCTAGCCGACGATTGCTGGATCGAGGAGCGCGCGCTGGCCGAGGCTGTGATTCAGTGCTCCGGCTGCGAGCCTGAGCGCTTTGTGGCGATGAATGAGGTGCTGCTGGGGCGCGGCGACCTGGCGCGGGTGATCGCGATCTCGGTGCAGGTCGACGATATTCCGATGACGAAGTATCACGCCGACGGTGTGCTGGTGGCGACGGCGACCGGATCGACAGCCTACGCGCTGGCCGCCGGCGGTCCCGTGCTTGATCCTCGCTCACGGGCGCTGGTGCTGGTGCCGATCGCCGCGCATCTGCATACGGTGCCGTCGCTGGTGCTGCACGAAGAAGCGCATCTCGATCTGCAAGTCGTCTCGAAATATCCGGCCGCGCTCTCGATCGACGGGCGGATCAACCGGCCGCTGCATCCCGGCGATATTGTCGCTGTCCGGCGCGCTGACGAGGTTGCCCGCTTTGCGCGTGTCCGTCCGCCAAGCTATTTTTATCAGACGCTCACCAAGCGTTTACGACGTGAACTATGACAACACTACGATCTTACAAGCCCTGGCGCTATGTGCTTCCGGGGATCGGCGCGCTGCTGGCCGGGATGGTCGGCGCGGCGGCCTACACCGCGCACTATCTGAGCGGACGCCAGCGGCGCATTGTGAATGACTATACCTTTTCGCCGTGGGAAGTGCAGGTCGCGTACGAGCCGATCAGCTTTGTGACCGAGGACGGTGTGACGATTCGCGGCTGGTGGTTTTCCCGGCCCGAGACGAGCCGGGTGATCATCGGCTGCACGGGCCATCGCGGCAGCAAGACTGATCTGCTGGGCATCGGCTCGGGGCTGTGGCGGGCCGGCAACAATGTGCTGCTCTTCGATTATCGCGGCTGCGGCGAGAGCGATCATGCTTTGCAGTCGCTGGCGCATCATGAGCGGCGCGATGCCCGCGCGGCTATCCACTACGCGCAGCAGCGCATCGCCGACGCCGAGATCGGCCTGCTGGGCTACTCGATGGGTGGGGCAGTGGCGATCCAGGTTGCCGCCGACGATCCCTCGATCCGCGTGGTCGTCGCGGACTCGTCGTTCGCCACGATGCGCGATGTGGTCGCGGCCGGCATTCGTCGTCGCTACCTGCCGACGCGTCCGGTGCTCGATCTCACCGATGCGCTG
>DASWTQ010000094.1:0-52154 GCA_036402055.1 Herpetosiphonaceae bacterium | reverse complement strand
CCGGCAGCGGCTTGAGCCAGCGCAAGCGCGTGCTGGATGCCTTCCGAAACGAAAATAAACTGCATTCCGTCACGACTCACTGGCTCGCGCGCGGTGTGCGTCAGGACGAAATGCGGCATTTTGTACGGTGTGTCGAAGCCGTCCGGCTGATCGCCGAAGGTGCGCCGGCCCAGGATCATCGCCCCGATCGTCGTGAGCAGCTCGTCTTTCACGAAGGTCGCCTCATCCGAGGGCGCGAAATACCAGTCGTAGAGGCCGACATCCTCCTCGTTTGGCCCGCCGACAAAGCCGTCCAGTGAGATCGCCATATCGAGAAGTACGTTGCCCATACAGCCTCCTTGTTGAGATTGCTGCGATCGTAGCAGCTGCATGAGACATCGATTGTCACAGCGGGCTGGATGTTTTGAGGAGTTTCGAGGGCACACCGAGGAGCGGAGATGCAGCTCGGCGTGCCCGACAGGATTACGACGTGGGCGACGGCTCGACGGTGAATCCGAGCTTGACCGTCACCTGCCAGTAGGCGACGGCGCCGTTCTCGATGTAGCCGCGCGTCTCCACGACTTCAAACCAGCGCATATTGCGGATGGTATTCGAGGCTTGACCGATCGCGTTGTTGACTGCGTCTTCGATGCTGTTTCGGGAGGAACCCACCAGTTCGACAACTTTGTAGACATGTTCGCTCATCGTGACCGTCCTCCTGCACTAGCTTTCCGGGCCGAGAAGTTGGATGACTGGAACGTGAGAATGATCGATGCCATGAGTATATGAGATACGCTGGCGGCTGTCGAGTCAGGTTGGCTGCCGAGTCGACGGACAGCGGCCGGCCTAACGCCACAGGTTCATGCGGTATTGATACACGTCGTACTGAAGCTGCGGATGCTGCTGGATCTGCTCGTGCACGTCGGCAAGGCTGAGCGGATCATCTGTAGCGGTGAGAAATTCAGTAGGCGGTGCCGCATTTGCACGCAGACCGAGCGTTCTGTCGATCATGCGCTGAAGCACACCCCGCGCTGCGTCTTCGTTCAGCAAACGCACGAATTGGCCAAACGTGGTTTGATAGCCCGTATTGCCGATGCTCGCGTACTCCACGCTGCGCAGGTTGATGGCAACCACGGAATCGCAGTGCGGGCATGGCCGGGCAAGACCAAGCCGGTAGTAGGGAGACTCGAAGTGCTGCTCACAGCTAGGACAGAGCACGATCATCGAATTCGCCAGCTTTCCAGGCTCCCGTGCAAAGCCAGATAGCGCAGCCACGCGCCGACGCTGATCGCTCCGAACTGGTTGTGGCGGACGACCGCGTCTTTGGCGATGCCCTGCGCCTGAAGCTGCCGCGCAAGGGCGATGCTTTCCTGACGGGTTGTCTGGAAGGACTGGCACAGCTGCGCCAGGGTGTCGCCGGCCGGACGATAAGAATCGTACTCGTCGTCGATCAGGGGCGCGCCCAGCGCGGTCTGCAAGCGTCGCTGGCCCCAGCGCTCAATCCCGATGATATGCTGCAAGGTGTTGCGGTTGCGCGGCGTGTCGGGCCTGGCGGAGATATGAGCCAGAATGCGCTGCCCGGCGGTCTCCAAAGCGGCGATCAGCTGCTCATAAGATCGGCTGTGGGCTGGCTGCTCAAGCACGGCGCGCGTGACGAAACGAGTGATGCGGGTACGGATGGTCATAGCGTTGGTGCCTCGTAAAAAAGCGCGACGATACGCGGCGATTCCTGAGTCTGCGCGATCGCCAGTGTCAGGATTCGACGTCGCGGCCTCGGTAGCGTGCCGTGCGCAGCTCGTTGATGTATGGCTGTAGATCCGGCATCTGCATGGCCTCGGCGTCGCGCACGGCGCGCTCGATGTCGTACGGTACGCGCATGAGCTGGATCGAGAACGGGCTTTCCGCCTGGCTGCCGTACTGCCCCTCAAGGATAGCATACGACGCCTGCGTCAGATCCAGCGGGTTGCCCACGCTGCCGACGTTGAACAAGATCCGCTGCTCGAAGCAGTGAACAAAGGCCCAGTGGATGTCGCCGTAGCCGACGACGCTCGGCGCGAGGCTGTCTCCGGTGAACGCGGTGTTCTCGAACATCGCCAGCTGGACGTCGAACGCGGAGTTCATGAACACGCGGTGGTAGATTCCGATCTGCGAGGCATGAAACAGGCGGATCGGCTTGCCGCTCATCCAGAAGTCGATCACATACGGCAGCTCGGCGAGATAGTCTAGCCGCTCAGCGCCGAGCTGCTCGCGGTGCCACTGCGCGAGTGGGTGCTCGTGCTGCGTTACGATGAAGTCGTCCCAGTTGCCACGGATCGTGATCTCGCACGCCTCGCGGCAAAGATCGACGGCCTGGGCGGAGTGCGGCCCCTTCCCGACGATGTCGCCCAGACAGAAGATGCAGCTGATGTTTCGCCGCCGAATATCCGTAAGTGTGGCTTCCAGAGCTGGAATGTTGCCGTGAAGATCCGAGATGACTGCAATGCGATCCATTATGCTATCCCTCTGCTGCTGTGCATGTGTTATCGAAGATGAAGGATAGCATATCGGAAGATGGGTAGAAGCGTGTCCATAAGCGGGAGAGCGACGAAAGGGCTGCTCACCTGTAGGTGGTTACTCGTGCTTCCCGGTTACCGCCACAAACGCGCCTAGTCCGATCAATGCGCCGCCGGTTGCCAGGCGCTGTCTGCGCCGCCACCGGGCGCTCGTTCTCAGCCGCTGACCGAGTGGTCCTGCCAGCAGCGCAACCACAACATCGGCGGTGGTATTCAGCAGCACCGAGATCGAGCCAAGCAGGAAGAATTGGAGGAATAGCATGCCCTGGGGATTGATGAACTGCGGAATGAATGCCAGAAAGAATAAGGCCGTTTTGGGGTTGAGAACCTCGGTGGTAATGCCTTGATAGAAGGCGCGTCGGGTATTGGTTGTCTCGACGGGTGAGTCGAGATCTGGCTCTTCTTTGCTGAGCCACGTGCGAATGCCTAAATAGATCAGGTACGCGGCACCAATATATTTGACAGCTGCAAAAGCCAGGGCAGACGTTGCAAGAATAGCGGATACGCCGAGCGCTGCCGCTAGCACATGCACCAGCCCGCCAATCGCTGTGCCAAAGCTCGAAGCGATGCCTTCGCTGCGCCCACCTTTAAGGCTGCGCGTAAGAACATAGAAGATGCCCGGTCCCGGTGTGATGGCAAGAATAATTGCGGCTGTTAGAAACAGCCCAAAGCTCGTCGCAGTAGGCATAGGTGTACCTCAGTAAGAATCGAGTGATGTGTGTTACACGAGTATACCAACTTCTACAGCCAGAAACAAAAAGCTGTCAGGTGGCGTAACGCTGAAATCAACAGCCATCGATCCATCCAGTATTCTTTAGCTCTCGCTTTTACCCGGCTCTATCGCTGGCACTGCGGACAGTAGTAGGTGGCGCGCTTGAGGTCGCCCTGACGTGTAAACGTGATGCGCTCGCCGCAGCGGAAGCAGGAACGGCCCTGTCGCCGGTAGACCCAGCCGCGATCGCTTTGGGTGCGCAGCGACTCAGGAAGCGTAGTCGTCGGGCCGTAGTGTAGCGTGCCCTCCTGCATCAGCGGAATCAGCTCATCCCAGATGCGATTCACCGCCTCGTCGCTGACCTCGGCCACGGTGTGACGCGGATCGATGCCGGCCAGGAACAGGCCCTCGGACTTGTAGATATTGCCGATCCCGGAGATGATGCGCTGATCCAGGATCGCGTCGCCGATCGGGCGATCGGGCTCGGCTCGGAGGCGGCGCAGCACCTCGGCGCGATCAAATGGCTGGTGGAGGATGTCGGGACCCAGCGCGTTGAGCTTATCGTGGGTAGCCAGCTCGTCGTCGGTGAGAAACTCGACGACCGGCCCATGAAAAAACACCGCCTCGTGCTGAGCGGTGCGTAGCCGGAGCCGGACATAGCGAGCTTCTTTGCGCAGCTCCTGCCCGGGCTCTCCGATCTGCCACGATCCGTACTGCATGGCGTGACAGTGAATCGTGAATGCGCCCGAGGATCGGAGCAGCAAATGCTTGCCGTGCGTATCGACTGCGGTGAGATGCGCTCCCACCAGCTGCTGCGCCTGACTTTGCCAGCGCTGAGTTGCCTCGATCGTCGTCAGCTGCTCACCGATCAAAACCCGCAGCGCCTTTGCCCAGCGCGCAACCGCATGTCCTTCTGCCATACACTCCTGCTCCGCTCATGCTGATGCAGAGCAAGTGATGCGCCACAGGAAGGCCCTTTAGAAGCGCACCGGCGCGCCACGCCATTTAAACGTGCTTGCGTCGCGCTTCCAGTGGACAGCTGTAGCGGATCGTCGCCGCGAAATCTCCCGTATCGAACGGCTTGGGAATAACATTGACATTGAACGTTGCCAGATCGTGAGCGTGCCGCTCGACGGTGGCGACATCTTTGGTGCACAGCACGACCGGGATCTGCTCGGTATCGGCGTACGTTTTGAGGTGGATAATGAAGATCCAGCCACGCGGCGTGGAGCCCCGGAAATAATCCAGCAGGATCAGATCGGGTTGCAGCTTGCGGATGACCTCGATGTCGGGGATTTTTGCCAGCAGCATGACATCATATCCCTCAGCCTCCAGAATCGTCCGGTAGAGCTTACACATGCGAGTATCTTCGTCTAGAACCAGAATACGGGCAGGCATAGATTAAACTTTCGTGCTGGGGGGTGGTGGGTTGTTGGGTACAGTGTTCACCATCACTCGTCGAAGTTAAAAACGACAAACGGTAGTGTACCTGATCTTGCAGGTCAAGAGAAGGCGCGAACAGTACGAATATGAGCACTCCTTCTGTACCTATTGCTTCAGGATTGAGTCGCCTGCTCCATTTTTTTGCCCGGCCGAAGTCCTGTAACGCTGCCGCTGGACGGAGAACCAAGAACCAAGAACCAAGAACCTAGAACCTAACGGAAGCACAAAGAGCAAAGAACAAAGAACAGACCAAGAACCGAGAACCAAGGAAGTACCGTTACTTCCCCCTCGCCTACGGCACAGGAGCGGGAAAGGGTCCCGCGACGGTGGGGCAGGAGGTGCCAGGCAAGGCGAGGCAGGGGTGAGGGCCTGCCCAAGAACCGAGAACCAAGGAAGTACCGTTACTTCCCCCTCGCCTGCGGTGGCGGGAGAGGGGGCTAGGGGGTGAGGGCCTGCACCAAGAACAGCGAACAACAAGTATCCTGCCTATTTGTTCCTTTGTTCCCTTGTTCTTTTGTTCATTTATCTACGATCTGTGCGCCGACGGATGCATCCAGTTGTGGTGCCGTGTGCAACCCAACCGGCGCGACAGATCGGCCTGCGCCGGTACCTGATCGACGCGGAAGATGAAGAGCGATACTGGTTCTGGATCGAAGTCTGAGCCTGGAAGATCGCGTTGGGCTGCTGCCTGAAGTCCCAGAATGATCTTGGGTAGCGATACCGATGGTCTAGCTCATGCGCCGGCTGCCTGCCAGAGCCTGGCGACACGTGTAGCTAGGAACCGGTGCGTTACGCGTCAGCGCGCGGGCAGCGATCGCGGGTACTCGCTCAGAAGGCAAGCTATAGCGAATCGCCGAGCGAAAGTCGTTTAGATCGAAGGGCTTGTAGACGACGTTGACGTTAAAGATGACCAGATCGTAGATCTGAGCGTTGACGGCCTCGTGATCGGCGGTGCAGACCACGACCGGAATATGTTCAGTTTCGGCGAAGGTCTTCAGCTGAATCAGAAAAATCCACCCCGGCGCTGTGGAGCCGCGAAAATGATCCAGGAGGATCAGATCCGGCTGAAGATCGATCACTGTCTCAATGTCCGGTAGCGTGGACGCAGTGATGATGGTATAGCCCAGCCCGTCCAACGTCATACGATACAGATCGCACCAGACCGGATCGTCATCCAGGATGAGTACCCGCGCAGTCATATAGCAGTCCTTTCGGGACAAGGGTCGCTGATCAACAACTTTTACCGACGGGATATGTGCGGAGGAAAACGATATACGTTAGTTTACACGATCGCGCCCCTGCTGGGAATACCCTTAAGTCCAGTATTGCGCATCTGAGCATATATACGTAGCCGACACTCGATCTACATCTCATCTGTCGGCACCATTCCAACCCCAAATTCTGGTCTTTGAAACCGGCTGTGTTATAGTATGTGTACAGCGATCGCTTGTGCTTGCCGCGAGGATTGCTGCGGG
Source organism: Herpetosiphonaceae bacterium (assembly GCA_036402055.1). Classification (GTDB taxonomy): domain Bacteria; phylum Chloroflexota; class Chloroflexia; order Chloroflexales; family Kallotenuaceae; genus LB3-1. The sequence goes on along the minus strand of DASWTQ010000094.1, from coordinate 45,993 downwards.
CTGTTGCATGATTCACCGAGGCGAAACCCACCCCGCCGATGAGTCAGATCGTATTTTAGAGCAAGCAGACTATTGTGTATGATAAAGGCTTAAACGGCTATGCCGCGCCGTGTTTTTAAGCATCGCCCCGCCAAATTTGCCAGTGGCGGGCATCCTGGTCTTTCACGCTCTCACACTGCGGTGCCGGCAAACGCGCTCGCGATGTTGATGGCGCAAACCAGCGATCTGCTCAGCCTGATCGACGACCAGGGCTGCTTTGCCTATGCCAGCCCATCGTTTGAGCGGATTCTGGGCCTCGATCCCAGGCTGCTGCTGGGAACTCCCGCCGTTCAGCTGCTGCATCCCAACGATCGAGCGCTGTGGCATCCCGCAGCTGAGCTTGCCGACGCGCCCTTGACGCTGCGCTTCCGCCATGCTGACGGATCGTGGCGCTGGATCGAGCTTCAGCGCGACCTCGTTATCCGAGATGATCTGCGCTACAGCGTTCAGGTCGGCCGGGATGTTTCCGAGCGCTTTGTGGCCGAGAATCGCCGCCAGCACGACACGACCCGGCTGTATCACGAAGCCTGGCAGCATACACAGTATCTGCAAATGCTGGCCGAGGCCACGCGCGCCTTTGCCGAGGTCAGCCTGGATCTGGGAGCGCTGCTGGAGCGCATCGTCCGGCACGCCGCCACGATTCTGGGCGATGTCGGCGTGATCCGGCTGCTCTCGGACGACGGCATCTGGCTCAATCCGGTGGCGGCGTTTCATCCTGAGCCGGCGACGGCGCTGTGGTCGGCGGTGCCAGCCAGGATTGTGGATGTTAGCGCAGACTTTGCCGGCTCGGTTGTGCAGTCGGGCAAGACGCTGCTCATTACTTCCGCTCACGATCCGCTCCCAGCAAGCATCGATCCTGAATCTCGCGCTGCTCTAGAGCGCTACGGCATCTACAGTCTGCTGGCCGTGCCGCTGCGGGTTCAGGGGCAGATCATTGGCACGCTGCTGCTGGCGCGCGGCGATCAACAGCGCCCCTACACCGAGGCCGATCAGCATTTTCTGGAAGACATCGCCGATCGGGCCGCGCTGGCGATCAGCAGCGCCCTGCTGTATGCCGCCGAGCGTCAGGCGCGGCACGCCGCCGAGCGCGCGGCGCAGCGTACCGCCCGGCTTCAGGCGGTCACAGCGGCGCTCGCCGAAGCGCTGACGCCGGCGCAAGTCTCCGATGTGATCGTGCGCGAGGGCGTTAAGGCGCTGGGCGCGGATGCCGGCTCGATCTATATTCGCTCCGACGATGGCGCAAGCCTTGAGCTGCTGACCTACATCGGCTATCCCGACGAGCTTCAGCCAGCTCATGCGCGCGTTCCGATGGATGCCCAAAGTCCCTTGAACGACGCCATTCACTCGCGGGAGCTGATCGTCGCCGAAACCGTCGAGGATCTGATCGGTCAGTGGCCGCGTCTGGCTGCTGCCCAGGCGATCACCGGCGATGCTGCGGTGGCGGCCGCGCCGCTGCTGGTCGATCAAAAAGTTCTGGGCGCGATCTACATGGCCTTTCGCACGCCTCGGCAGTTCAACGCCGACGATCGCGCGCTGCTGACTACGCTGGCGCGTCAGTGCGCGCAGGCCTTCGAGCGCTCACGGCTCTACGCCGCCGAGCAGCAGGCCCGCAGCGCCGCCCAAGAGGCCGTGCATCTCCGCGATGCTTTTCTCTCGATCGCGTCGCATGAGCTGAAAACGCCGGTGACCGCGCTGCTGGGCTACGTCGAGCTGCTGCAACGCCGCGCGCAGCAAAACGGCGCTGCGGAGCGCGATCTCCGCTCGATTCAGATTATCCACGACCAGGCCTGGCGACTGACTAATCTGATCGGCACGCTGCTTGACATCTCCCGGATCGAGACCGGGCAGCTGCGGCTCGATCCTGCGCCGCTGGATCTGCGCCCGCTGGTTGAGCAGATTATCAGCGAGATGGAGCCGGTCTTCGAGCGCTACACGTTCAGCTATGAGCTTGCAGCAGAAGCGCTGATCGTCAACGGCGATGCTGTGCGGCTGGAGCAGGTGCTGCACAACCTGTTCCAAAACGCCACGCGCTACAGCCCTGCGGGTAGCACGGTCACGATCCGGCTCTGGCGTGAAGATCGGACCGCGCGGCTATCGGTGACGGATCAGGGCATCGGCATTCCCGCGACGGCACTACCGCATATTTTCCAGCGCTTTTTTCGCGCCCACACCGGCGATACGCACCGGATCAGCGGGCTGGGTATCGGGCTCTACGTGGTCAAAGAGATCGTCGCGCTGCATGGCGGCTCGGTTGAGGTAGAAAGCGCTGAAGGTGCGGGCAGCACTTTTACCGTGACTCTGCCGCTGGCGGGCGAACGAATGAACAAGGGAACAAGGGAATAAGGGAACAAAGGGGATCAATAGTGTCTTGGTTTTGAGCCAGGCCCTCACCTCCGTCGTTGCGGCGACTCCCCCTTCCCCACTCCTCGGCGGGCTTCCGCCTCCACCCAGAGGGTACCCGCGACAGGCGAGGGGGAAGAATGTATCCTAAAATATGGGCGAAATCACCAGGATGTGAGCCGAGATATTGAGCTTCGAGCGTGATAGATCACGCCTCTACGAGTCAATTCATCCTATTTGGGGAACGGTTTCTGTCACTAGTTAAGTTTGATCGATTCCTTTGTTCTTTGCTCTTTGTTCTTCCGTTAGGTTCTGGGTTCTAGGTTCTCCGTTTGTTCTTTTGTTCCTTTGTTCTTTTGTTCTTTTGTTCTTTACAAAGGAGGTCTCCATGCGCTATGGATTCGTAATCCCCGGCGGCGATGCGCGGCTCAGCGCCGATCTGGCGGCTGAGGCTGAGGCCGCAGGCTGGGATGGCGTCTTCGTTCCCGACGGCATCTATATCGAGAATTTTCCGCTCTACGATCCGTGGGTGGTGCTGGCGGCGATGGCGATGCGTACCGAGCGTGTGCGCCTCGGCACGATGCTGACGCCGATTGCGCGACGACGGCCCTGGAAGCTGGCGCGTGAGACGATGACTCTCGATCGGCTGTCGAATGGGCGGCTGATCCTCGCCGTTGGCCTGGGCACGCTCGACGATGGCGGCTTTACCAAAGTCGGCGAGCCTACCGAGCGCAAGGTGCGGGCGCAGCGGCTCGACGAAGGGCTGGAGATTCTGGCCGGGCTGTGGAGTGGGCAGCCGTTCGCGTATCAGGGTGAGCAGTACAACGTCGAGGAGATGATCTTTTCGCCGCCGCCGATCCAACAGCCGCGCATTCCGATCTGGGTTGTCGGAGCGTGGCCGAAGCAGCGATCGATGGCTCGCGCGGCGCGCTGGGATGGTCTGCTGCCCTACAAGCCCAGCGACGGCAATCCGTTTGGCGCTGAGCTGACGCCCGCCGACATTCGCGAGATGCGCGCGTTTATCGACGCGCAGCGCCAGGCGACGACGCCCTACGATATTGTGATGGAGGGCTCAACGCCAGGCGACGATCCCGCGAAGGGCGCTGAGACCATCGGGCCGTTTGTGGAGGCTGGGATTACCTGGTGGCTGGAGTCGATGTGGACTGCGGCGGCGGATTCGACCGATGTGCTCACGCGGATTCGGCAGGGACCGCCGCGTGTGAGCCAGTAAGCTTTTGCATAGATCGACGAGCAAAGCCGATCCCGCCGATGTATTACCGGCGGGATCGATGATTTTGCGGCGCGAGCGCTAGGAGTTCTTCCAGGTGGTCAGGTTGTTGAAGACTTCCTGTGTGATGCGCGTGCCGCCGTTGTAGCCGTTGCTGCCGACGCCATAGGCATGGATCGCGATGCCGCACGTCGAGCAGCCGGCCTCGTTGTTCCAGACCGGCGAGCCGCTGTGGCCGCCGTAGGTGTCGTTGGCGTAGTAGAGGCGGCGCGTAGCCGTGCTGCGGATCTGATCGTCGCTGCGCCACTGCGTGCCGGAGGGCTTGTCGCCGGGATAGCCCGAGATATAGCTCGGCTGGCCGTTCAGGCTCGTCGTCGAGTAGCGAATGCCGAAGAAGCCGGTCTGGTTGCCGACCGTGCAGTTCAGCTTGATCGCGGCGTAGTCGTACTCAGGGCTGCGGCTGGAGGTCCAGCCCGAAACCGCGTAGAGTCGCGTCGCGCCGCAGCTGCCGTAGGGCGTCGAGCTGCCGTTGCGGCCCGGATAGACCAGCACATTGGTCGCCCAGCTGCCGTTATGCACACAGTGACCGGCCGTCACGACGGTGTTGGCGTTGATCAGCCAGCCGGTGCAGCCGCCGATGCTCGACGTAATCTTGGCGATCGCGCGGTAGGGAAACGTCGTCGTTGCCGTGATCTGGTAGCGGCTATCGGTGCCGATGACCGATGTAATACCGACCTGATCGCCCTGCGGTGCCGGCGGAATATTCTCGTCCGAGACCGTGCGCGCGGAGCCGGTCGCTTGCTCGCCGGTGCCTTGCGTGCCTGGCGAGTACATGCCGTCCGTGCTGGCGATCACGCCGGACATATTCGTCGGAGGGATATAGCCGTCGCTCGAAACGATCTGGTGGGGATGTTGGCTGGCGGGCTTGTCCGGCTTGGCGCTCGTGGGAGCAACGCTGGCCAGAATCGCGGTGATCAGGATCAACAGGGCCATCAGACGAGAGGCGGAAGATGTCCGTTCACGCAGGATCGAGATGTGCATGCAGTTAAGTCCTTGACTGTAAGCGAGATCAGGAACGATCAGCGACAGGCGGGCGCGGCAAAGAACTGCCGTGACGAAGCGATCGCGCAGCCTCCTTTCGGCGATGAGCGGCGAGGGCAGCCGCGAGTACGCGTCCAGTGTACAGTGTCAAGCTGATTAAGTAAATACCTTTTTTACTTTCATCGCCGCGCTCGCGTGCATGATTTGGATCTTCTGCTACCATACAGCCGTACTGAAGACAGAGCGATCAAGCCAGAGGCGGAACATGCGCGGTGCGGCGTATGCTCAAGAGAAAGTCAGGTATTACCATGAACGACGAAACGCCCCTCATGGATCGGCTGCGGACAGAGACACGGCTGCGGCATACGCAGGTTGAGGCACAGACTTTTTTCAAAGCGCTCGCCGCCAGCGACCTGCCGCTGGAAAGCTATGTCGGGCTGCTCAGCGCGCTCAGCGTCGTGTATGCCGCCCTGGAACAGGCAGCGTCGACAGCGACGCATCCGGCCGTCGTCGCGGTCTGGCAAGACTCGATGCGCAAGCAGCCGCTGTTGCAGCGCGATCTCGCCTATTTCAAGCAGCGCAGTCTGCCCGAGATGCCCGTCGCGACGCTTTACGCCCTGATTCTGGCCGAGCAGATCCGGCGCGCAGCCGGCGACGATCCCGTGGCGCTGCTGGGCTATCTCTACGTTTTTGAGGGCTCGACGCTTGGCGGTATTGTGCTGCGCTCCCAGGTCGAGCGGGCATTCAAGCTCAAGGATCGTGATGGCCTGGCCTATCTTTCGAGCTATGACAAACAGATCGCGGCCTCGTGGCGGGAGTTCAGCCGGCGCATGAACGAGACAGCGCTCAGCCCATCCGAGCACGATCGCATCGTCGCGACCGCCAGCTGCGCGTTTGCCGCGATCGAGCCGATCGTCCAGGCGCTCTATCCCATCCCCGAGCAGGAGATGGCCGCGATGGTGCAGGCGCTCAATCCCGAGGCGGGCAGCCATGTGATCGCCAACGATCCCCGCGAGATCGAGGCGGCGATGCGCGCGGGCGAGCGCTCCTGGCGCCAGGTGCCCTACTATGAGTGGCGCTATGGCGAGCGCGGCCGGCGCTTTACCTGGAGCGACAGCTCCTGGATTGTGACGCTCACCCGCCACTCAGAGGCGGTCGCCACCCATCAGCTCGACTGGCTGAGCCGGGTGCTGGCCTCGCGGGGCATGCCGCGCTGGCTGCTGGAGCAGCATCTCCAGGTGCTGCACGACGAGCTGGCACGCGCGATTCCCGAGAATCGCCACGCGTACGCGCTGCTGGCGCATCAGTCCGAGCGGCTGCGTGACCTCCGCCACCAGCAGATCGACGAGCCGGTGTTTCAGTCGCTCGCCGCCGAGTTTGCGGCGCAGGTCGGGCCCGAGTGGGACGAGCGCCTCGCGGGTACCGGCTATCTGCTCGTCGCGGCCGTGGCGGATGAGCGCGCCGGTATCAAGCAGGCTGTACCCAGCGTCGAGGGCGCGCTGACCGATCCGCAGCAGTTCCCGCAGGAATGGATCGATGCAGTACGCGGCATCGTCGAGAAGGCACGCAAATACGAAGGAACAAACGAACAAACGAACAAGGGAACAAAGGGAGACGGAGAACCAAGAACCCAGAACCAAGAACCTAACAAAAGAACACGGAACAAGGGAACAACGAACAGTTCAACAGCCTAAAATATAAAAACGCTTTACATCCAGAATGATGAATTATTCCGTAAGGGCGTCATTTATCACGCCCGAAGATCAACATATCAGTCTACATTTTGGTGATTTCGTACAATCTTTGTTGTACGTATTTCCCCCTCGCCTATCGCAATGGGAGAGCGGGTACCCTCTGGGTGTAGGGGGTGAGGGCCTGCTTCAAGAACAAAGGAATAAGGAGAGTCCCAATCCTTTGTTGCCTTGTTCCTTTGTTCCTTTGTTTGCCCGCAGGCCATGGGATGAGGGCCTGGTCTCGCCTGTCGTAAGTAGTCATCTGTGATCGGCTGGAATGCTATGACAACATCGCTCTTCAATATCATTCCCCACAATCTCTTTAAGCCGCTGGCCGCACCCGGCGCGGAGATCTACGCCGAAGCATTGCTGCGGCTCTTTCGCGAGGCACAGCGCAGCTACCAGCCGTTGTCGCGCGAGACTGCATTGTATATCGTAGGCGACGTACTCGGCGATCCGGCGGCGCTCAGTTTGACGGAAGATGCCGAGGACGAGCCGCCTACCGAGCAATCGGAGCTGCCGGTGGATGCGACCCAGGCGCGTGCTGCCGCGATCTTGCGCTACCTGACGCGCTGCGGCTGGTTTCGCGGCGAGATGCAGAGCGATTTTACGCAGACCTATGTCCTGCCCGACTACACATTCCGGCTGCTGGCGGTGCTGACCGAGATCACACGCAACGATCCGCCTTCGCTGCGTGGCCTGATCTGTGCGATCCATGACATGCTGGCCGCCGCAGCGCAATCGGGTGATGCCCATATCCGGCTGCCCGAGGCGCATCGCCAGACGATGCATTTGATCAACGGCTTGAAAGAGCTACAGCACAACATCGGCGCGCATATCGAGCAGCTGGTCCAGCAGAGCGAGGCGCGTGCGGTTCTGGAGCAGCTGTTTTTCAACTACCGCGATGAGATCGTGGATCGGGTGTACCACCAGCTGCGAACAACCGATCATATCTCGCGGTTTCGTCCAGGCGTGATCCAGGCGCTCAAACAGATCGAGGCGGACGGACATGTCGATACCATCGCCCAGCGGCTCTTTCAAAGCCAGGACGCGCCCACGATCGAGGCGGCAGCGATTCGTGCTCGTGATCAGCTGCGCGACATCCAGGAACAATTCGACTCGCTCGATCGCTTTTTGCAGGCAATCGATACACGGCATAGCCAGTTCGTGGACTCGGCAGTGCGGAATGTCGAGCTGCGGTTGACCGCAAGCAGCACCACCAGCGGCCAGCTCCACACGATTCTGGAACGTTTGCTGACCGATCCTGATCTGTCCGGCCGCGAGCTGCCCGACGAGTTCGCGACTCTGATCGATCTGTTTAAGCTTGAGCTGGTCGATTCTGAGTCGTTGATGGCGCCGAGTCAGGCGGCGGTGCCGTTTGTGCCGGAGCCGGTCGCGCTGCCCGTGCTCTCGGATGCCGAGATCGCTGCGGCTCAAACCGCGACGCTCCGCCAGCTCAACCGGGCGATCAGCCGTGAGCGGGTTCGGCGCTTTGCCTTCGATCTGCTGGGCGACCGCGAATCGCTGCGTGGCTCCGAGATTACGCTGGACGATCCCGGCGATCTGCCGCTGCTGATCTATCTGCGGGTGTATGGCGATGGCTCGCTCGGCTATCGCGTCGAAGAATCCGCCGATGCCGGCTGGATCGTGCACCAGCAGGTAGGCTTTCGCGATTTTCTGCTCCTGCGTGAGCGCTAAACCGGTCCTGATTGGCTATAATACGGCTGGCTGCATTCGTGATCGACGGTGACTATGAGCTTGCAAACCTTTGCCAGTGAATATGATCGGCTTCCGCCCGGCGAACAGGCACAGTTTGCCGACGCGATCCAGCGGTTGCTCAGCAACGGCCTGATCTGGCGTGAGGACGAGGCCGATCGTAAAGTGTATGGCTTTTTGGCGCGACGGCGAGAATTGATTGGAGACTACTTGCAGATCGGTGGGTGGGAGCTGCGCCATGACGAGCGAATCTTTGTGTATCATATCGTTCATCGCGAGGGCGCTCACCGGCGGCGTCTCAACCGCGACACCACGATCTGGCTGCTGTTGCTGCGCCTGATCTACGCCGAGCAGCGCGAAAGCACGACGCTCAGCTTGACCCGCTATCCTGTCGTGCAGGTGGGCGATGTGATCCAGCGCTATGCCGAGTTTTTCCCTGGGCAGAGCGTGCGCAAGAAGACCAGTCTCGACGAGGCGCTGCGCACGCTGCAAAGTTTGAAGCTGATCCGCGACGCGCACGGCAGCGTGCTGCGTGTCGGCAACACAGAGCAGCTGATCGAGCTGCTGCCGACGCTTGAGATCGTTGTGCCGGCCGGCGCGGTAAGCGCGGTCGTCGAGCGGCTGCAAGCCTATCAGCGTCCATCGTCAAACGACGAAGAGTCCGGTCGCGAGTAACAACAGCGCCGATCGCCACCCATCGGCTGCCTCCGCCTGTGAAGATCTATGCTATCGCTGACACGTATCTTTTTACATAACTGGCATCGCTTCACGCATCATGTGATCGACGTGGAAGATAGCCTGTACTTTGCCGGGCACAACGGCTCGGGCAAGTCGTCGGTCCTCGACGCGATTCAGCTTGTGCTGATCGCCGATCTTCAGCGCGTACGTTTTAACAGCTCGGCTCAGGAGCGCTCGCAGCGCAACCTTGATAGCTATGTGCGCGGCAAGATCGGCGAGGGACGCCTGCTGCGGCCTGGCGATACCGTCGCGTATGTCGCGCTTGAGTTCAGCGATACGGCCGACCGCCGCCAGGTCACGCTTGGCGTCTGCGTGGAAGCAGGCAAAGATCGGACACCCGAGCGAACGTTTGTGATCGTTCCCGACGCGCTCGACGTGAGTTTGTTTATGCCCGAGGGTCGCGAGCGCTCACGCCGCCAGCTGCGCGATGCGATCCGTCAGCGACGGGGCGCGCGCTCCTTCGATCATGTCGGCGAGTATCAGGATGAGCTGCGCAATCGGCTGGGCGGTCTCAATCAGCGTTTCTTCGATCTGTTTCTGCGGGCGCTCACGTTCCAACCGATCCGCAACATTCGGGATTTTGTCGAGCAGTGGCTGCTGGAACCTAGCTCGCTCGATCTGGATACGCTGCGGCGAGTCAAAGAGCGACTCTCGGATCTCCGCATTCACGCGCGTGAGGTCGAGAAGAAACTCGCGGCGCTCGACGACATTGTCAAAGAGCAGGAGGAGGTTCGCCGTCTGCGCGATCTGTTTGCGGCGTACACGCTGCTGGTAGCGCTGCTCGCAGAGATCGAGGCGCAGCGCCACGTCGATCGGCTGAGCGAGGCGATCCAGGCACTACGCGGGCAGCTTGCTCAAGGCCAGCGCGATCATGCCGAGGCCAGCGCGGCGCGTGAGGGTGCGCAGAAAGCCTATATCGCCGCGCAGGTACGTCTTGAGCAGTCGGATGTGATTCGGCGCCGTGATGAGCTGGCCCTGGCGATCGATCGTCTGAAGCGCGAGGCCGATGTGATCCGCGAGCGCTGGCAGAGTATGCGTCGGAGCTTACAAGGCGAGATGACGGCGCTGCAACCGTTTCTTGCGGCAGCACCGTTTGAGCCTCAGGAGCGTGCGGCGCTCGACTCGTGCGCGGCCCTGATCGGCGGCTTGTCGGCTGCCGCGCCACCGGCCACGCTTGCCGCCGAGCTGGAATCCACGATCTCGGCGCTGGATCAGGCTCGTGAGCGATCGCAGGAGCAGCTCTTCGCAATCAACCAGCAGCTTAAAGATCTGCATGAACGCCGCGCGCTGCTTCAGTCCGATCTGACACGTCTGCTCGATCCCGCCAGCCGCCCGATCTATCCGCCAGCCGTCGAGCGCCTGCGGGATCTGCTCACGCCGGTGATCGGCGAGCGACCGCCGCTGCTATGTGAGCTGCTGGAGATTCCCGACGAGCGCTGGCAAGATGCCGTCGAGGCGATGCTTGCCGGACGGCGCTTGAATGTCATCGTGCCGCCCGCGCGCTTTCAACAGGCGCTGCGCGAGCTGGATCGGGCGCGCGCCGCCGAGCAGCTGTACGATGTTGGGCTGCTCGATCTGGAAAAAGCGCGCAGCGAAGCCCGCGAGGCCCGGCCTGGATCGCTGGCACACAAGGTTCAGGTTCCCGGCAACATCCGGCCGCTGCGCGCCTACATCGACACGATCCTGGGCGACATCATAACCTGTGAAACCGTGGATGAGCTGCGCCAGCATCGCCGGGCGGTCACCGCCGAGGTCGTTGTGTATGGCGAGTGGACGGCGCGCTCGATGTCGCCGCAGCGCTACCGGCCCTGGTTCATCGGGCAGCAGGCCCGGCAATCGCAGATCGAGGCGCTGCAAACGGAGCTGCGCGAGATCGATGGGCGGATTGCCGAGCTGGAGCCACAGCAGCGCGATCTCCTGACGCTGGTGCGTGGCCTGGATCACGGCCGCTCGCTCTCCCTGCTGCGGCAACGGCTGGACGAGTCGCTGGATGAGCAGCCGCTGCGTGCCGAGATCATCTCCGCCGAGCAGGAGCTTCAGGCGCTGGATCTGAGCGGTGTTGCGGCGCTGGAGCGCGAGGTTGCGCGTTTGAAAAAGCTCGTGGATGAGCAGCAGAGCGCTGTGGATGAGAAGGTCGGCTATCTGGCAGACGTGCAGGCTGATCTGCGAGCCAAAGAAGATCGCTTGAAAACAGCACAGCAGCAGCTTACGCAGCGACGACAGCAGGCGCTCCAGGCGCGCGAACGGTTGCCACGGGCGGTCGCTTCGGCAGAGCAGCTGCTAGCCGAACGGATCGATCAGCCGGATCTGGAGCCTGCGATCCGCGCTGCCGAGTCTACGGCGCGTAATTTCGAGACGCGGGTCGCAAACACGATCAATCGCTTGACTGAGCTGGGCTCAGCCTACAACACAGCCTACCAGTTTGTGGCGCTGCCGGGCAATCCCGACGATTCGCGCTATGCCGATGAGCAGCAACGTCTGGCGGCCACGGAGCTGCCGCGCTTCTCCGAGCAGATCGAGCAGGCGCAGCGTGAGGCCGAGGAGGAGCTGCGCGAGCATGTGCTGCACCGGCTGCGTGAGCAGATTTTCAAAGCCCGCGAACAGCTCGATCGCATTAACGATGCGCTGCGCTCGGTCGAGTTTCACGGCGAGCGCTACCGCTTCATTGCCGAGCCGGCCAGTGAGGTTCGCGCTTACTATGATCTGATCAACGATGCCCAGGTTCTGGGCACGGCCAAGCTCTTCGAGAGCGAGTTCTACGAGCGCCACCGCGCTACCTTCGATCAGTTCTACGACGCGCTCACCGGCACGCCGCAATCCGAGGCCGAGCGCCTTGAGCAGGAGCGGCTGACGGATTTCCGGCGCTATCTCAGCTATGACATCGAGGTTCGTCACGGCGACGGCAATACTTCGAAGCTCAGCAAAATCATGGGCCAGACTTCGGGCGGCGAGACCCAGACACCGTTCTATGTCACGATCGCCGCGTCGTTTGTGCAGCTCTACCGCATCAACGAGCGCAGCGGCCGTCCGACCATTCGGCTGGTTGCGTTTGACGAAGCATTTTCCAAGATGGATCAAGACCGCATCGGCGCGACGCTTGATCTGTTTCAATCGTTCAAGCTGCAAATCATCACGGCGACACCGCTGGAGCGCTGCGAGTATCTCGTCCCGAAGATGTGTACCAGCCTCGTGCTGACGGGCATCGGCGATCAGGTGTGGATCGAGCACTATCGCAATTACGCCGCCAAACTGGAAGCCGTCGATGCCGTCTGAGCTTCCCAGCGTTGCCCGCGATCTGCTCAACACGCTGCTCGATCGCTTTGAGCAGCCGGATCGCCGCACCGTGGTTCGAGTTCGCTTGAGCGCGAAAGACCATCCGCGCTATTTCGCTACCGATGATCCACAACCACGCTCGCAGACAAACAGCGCTCTGATCCAGATCGAGCATAACGGATTGATCCGGCTGCGCTGGGCCAAGTGGGAGCGCGGCAACTGGCTTGAGGCCGTCGATCTGCTGCCGGAGCATGCCGGTGAGCTGTATGCGCTACTGCGACGTACGCCGCGCAACCAGCAGGCTGCAAGCCTTGAGGAGCTGCTGGCGTTCGAAACGCCGCGCGCCGAGTGGCACGCCAGTTTTTTGGCCTGGGCGCAGACGCGGCTGGCTCAGCATCGCTCGGTCGCGCCGCTGGCCCTGGATGATCAGCGCAAAAGCCGCGATCTCCTGCGCGCGCTCAGCGCCATTGCCGCGCTGAGTCAGCCGACGCTGGAGCGGACGTTGAGCGTGCGTCTGTTCAACGACAGCAAGCGTCTCGAAGTGCTACGTCCTGCGATCATCAGCGTGCTGCGTCATCATGATCCTCAGGCGGCCAGCTACGGCGACGATATGTGGGCGCTGCTGGCGGCTCATGCTCTGGAGCGCGTGCCTGAGTATGTGCCGATCGCCGGGCCGCTACAGCTCCAAACCGGTAGCCCGATCGATCTGGCGGCGTTTGTTCCTAGCGTGGCGCTCTCGGCGATCATGCTGCGAACGGCTACCGTCGTGGGCTGCGCGGCCTCGCTCGTGGTGACGGTCGAGAATCCGACAAGCTTCAGCGAGCTGGTCGCAGTTCGGCCGGCGCAGGTGCTGGCGCTTTACACCGGCGGCTTTGCCTCGCCAACTTTGATCTCGCTCCTGCAACGGCTGCGAGCCGCGCGGCCTGCGCTGCGTTTCTACCATTGGGGCGATTGCGACGCCGGTGGCCTGCGCATCCTGTCACATCTTCGCTCACAACTTGGCTCAGTCGCGCCGCTGCTCATGGATCGCCGCACAGTTGAGCTGTATCGTGCGCATGGGCAGCCACTCACCAGCGGCGATCGAGCCGCGCTGGCGCTGCTGCGTACCCAGCCGCTCCTCGACGACTGCATGGATCTCATCGATGCGCTGCTGACGGCCGACCAGAAGCTGGAGCAGGAGGCGGTCAGTGTAGCGGATGTGCTGGACGCGCTGGCAGCTGCGGGCGACTCCCAATAAGCTATCGCCTCCACGCCGTGCTCACACCACCTGCGGCAGCAGCACGCTCAGCGCAGCGACCAGCGCGTCGACGTCGGCGGGCGAGTTGTAGCCCTGGAGCGAAATGCGCAGAAACTGCCGCTCGTCGATCACTCCAACCGGAATCTCGATCTTGTACTCGTCGTAGAGCCGCCGCTGAAGCTGCTTGCCGTCGCAGGGCGGCAGCGCAAACGCCGCCATCTGTCCCAGCCACTCCGGCGAGTTAGGCGTGCACGCGACAAGCCCCGGCAGCGCGCTGAGCCGCCGGTGAGCCTCGTGCAGCAGCGCCCGGCAATCGGCGCGCACGTCGTCCCAGCTGTGCTGGCGCATAAACTCGATCGCCGCCGGCACCGAGAGATAGGCCGCGATGTCGCGTGTGCCCTGGTACTCCTGCTCGTCGATAAACCGCGAGTCGCCGGGCATGATGCTTTCCCAGCCCCAGCTAACAACCAGCGGCTCTACCAGATGCTGCATCTCCCGGCGCGCGTAGAGAAATGCCGAGCCTTTGGGCGCCATCATCCACTTGTGACAGTTGCCGCTGTAAAAATCCGCGCCCAGAGCCGTGAGATCCAGCGGCAGCTGCCCCGGCGCGTGCGCTCCATCGATGACCGTGATGATTCCAGCCGCCCGTGCTCGCTCGATCAGCGGCGCGATCGGAAACACGATCGCGGTCGGCGAGGTGATATGGCTGATGAACAGCACCCGCGTGCGCTCGGTAACGCCCGACCAGATCGCGTCGATCACCTCGTCGGCGGAGCGGATCGGTAGCGGGATCGGACGGCGGATGTAGCGCGCGCCGCTGCGTCGGCAGAGAAAGCGCCAGGTGCGATCCAGCGCGCCGTACTCCTGATCGTTGGAAAGAATCTCATCGCCTGGCTCAAGCCGCAGCGAGCGCGCCACGATATTCAGGCCGGTCGTCGCGTTCGGCACAAAGACGAGATCCTGCGCGTCGGCGTTGAGATATGCGCCCAGCGCGCGGCGCGCATCACGCATCAGATCGTTGAAGCGCCGGCCCAGGAACTCGACCGGCTGCCGCTCAAGCTCAAGCTGCCAGGCCCGGTACGTGTCGAAGACCGGCTGAGGACACGCGCCAAACGATCCGTGATTCAAAAAAATCACATCGGGACGCAGCAAAAACAGTGGACGCAGATTATTGTGGGCTGGCAAGCTCATGCTGCAACTCTCAATCTACTAGGAGAACAGAAAAGAACAGAAGGTTCCTTATTCTTTGTTCCTTCTTTGTTCTTTGTTCTCAATAACGATGTCGTCGCGCAGCATCGTACCATGCGCAGCGCGTGCTAAGAAACACCGCACGGTATGTATCTCAGATGCCCATTTTGGGACGACTTGCAAGATTCCCGGTCAAGAAGGCCCGGCAACCAGTAGCAATTCATCAAATGATCCTTTACAATATGTGCGGTGTGTCGATCGATACACCATAATCCACGCCCATCAGTGCCTCTTGGGTTAGTTGCTGCGTGTGAGCGCTCACTCGCTGTTCTCGCGCAACAATTCGTGCAGCGCCGCGCACACGATCGTCGGGCTAGCGCCTGGCGAGGCTATTCACTATGCGAATCTGCTCCGGCAGCGCTTGCATAGGATCATTGTATGCAGCTTACCCAGGAGTTTGCTGACAACCCTTGACTAAGGAAACGTATAATGACCACAGCGGAAACCCCTTCCATTCTTAATTCACCGTACGGCGGAGCGCTTGTCGATCTGCTGGTTCCAGCCGATGACCTGGCTCACGTCAAATCTTACGCGAATCAGCTTCCGTCGATCCAGCTCAGCGAGCGGTCGGCGTGCGATCTTGAGCTGCTGGCGACCGGCGCGTTCTCGCCCCTGGATCGCTTTATGGGCCAGGCCGACTACCAATCTGTGCTCGACAATATGCGGCTGGCCAGCGGCGCGATCTTCCCGATCCCAATTACGCTGCCGGTCGAGGAAAACCCGGACCTGCGCATCGGCCAGGAGATTGCGCTGCGCGATGCCAAGCAGAATCTGCTCGCGATCATGACGATCGAGGAGATGTACACCTGGGATCGCGAGGAAGTCTCGCAGAAGGTCTTCGGCACGCTCGACGTGCGCCATCCGCTGGTCGCCGAGATGCACCGCTGGGGTCCGATCAATATCTCGGGCCGCCTCCAGGTGATCCAGCTGCCGCTGCACTACGATTTCCAGGATCTGCGCCTGACGCCCAAGCAGGTTCGTGAGCGCCTGGAGGCCGATGGCCACTCGAATGTGGTCGCGTTCCAGACCCGCAACCCGCTGCACCGCGTGCACGAGGAGCTGACCCGCCGCGCCGTCGAGCGTGTCGATGGCACGCTGCTGCTGCATCCGGTCGTCGGCATGACCAAGCCGGGCGACGTCGATCACTACACTCGCGTGCGCACCTACAAAGCACTTGCGCGCAACTACTACGATCCCAACCGCATTGTGCTGGCACTCACGCCGCTGGCGATGCGCATGGCCGGCCCCCGCGAGGCGCTCTGGCACGCGCTGATCCGCCGCAACTATGGCGTGAGCTACCTGATCGTCGGGCGCGACCACGCCAGCCCCGGCAAAGACTCGCAGGGCAATCCCTTCTACGGCCCCTACGATGCGCAGGAGCTGGTGCAGAAGTTCAGCGAGGAGCTGGGCGTCAAGATGCTGCCGTCGCAAGAGGTCGTCTATCTGCCCGACGAGGACCGCTACGAGGAAGTCAGCAATATTCCCAGCGGCGCCAAGATCGCCTCGATCTCGGGCACGCAGGTGCGCGAGGAATATCTCAATCGCGGCAAGCAGCTGCCGGCCTGGTTTACCCGCCCCGAGACCGCTCAGATTCTGGCGGATGTGCACCCGCCGCGCCATCGCCAGGGCGTCTGCCTCTGGTTCACCGGCCTCAGCGGCGCCGGCAAATCCACCACCGCCGATATTCTGACGGTGCTGCTGCTGGAGCGCGGCCGCCAGGTGACGGTGCTCGACGGCGACGTGGTGCGTACGCATCTATCCAAGGGCCTGGGCTTCAACCGCGACGACCGCGACACCAACGTACGGCGGATCGGCTATGTGGCGGCGGAGATTGCCAGGCATGGCGGCATCGCGATCTGCGCGGCGGTCAGCCCCTACCGCGCCGCCCGCAACGATGTGCGTATGATGGCCGGCGGCGATCACTTCGTCGAGATCTTCGTGGACACGCCGATCGAGGTCTGCGAGGAGCGCGATACCAAGGGCATGTATGCCAAGGCGCGCCGTGGTGAGATCAAAGAGTTCACCGGCATCGACGATCCATACGAGGAGCCGATCAATCCTGAGCTGCGCCTGGAGACCACGGGTGTCACGCCCGAGCAGAACGCGCGCATCGTGCTTCAGTATCTGATCGATCAGGGCTTTGTGCAGAATCTCTAAGCGGAAGAGCAGATCAAAGGATCACGAGATTAGCTCTTAGGAAAAGGTATAAACAGGCCGGCGCGGCAGAGGTTGTCACGCCGGCCTGTTTATGTTTGCCTCGTGCGATCCTGGATCAGGCAGGCTCCCACACCGGCTCGCCGCGCAGAATCTGATTGATCTGCCGCACAAAGCGTGAGCGCTCGATCGGCTTGCCGATAAAGCCGTCGAAGCCTGCCTGCCGGGCGCGCGCGACGGTCTCCGCCACACAGTTGGCGGTCAACGCCACGATGCGTGGATGGCGTTGGTTGGTGGTGTTGAAAAATTCGCGCAAGTGCTCATGGACGCGAAATCCGTCTTCGTGCGGCAGCGCCAGATCGAGCAGGATCAGATCCGGTGTGCGCGACGGGTTGTCGGCCAGCCATTTCAAAAGCTGGCGACCAGAGGCGCGGGCGTTACAATAGCCGACGCCCACATCGCCGCGCAAAATGTCGCTGAACACGAACAGGTTGTCGGGGTTGTCTTCGACCAGGAGCACGCTGACTTGCTGAAGATCAAGCATTTGAATCACCGGATTCACCCTCCTCTGCCTGGGCCTCGATCCATACGCGGCTCGTTGGAGCCCGCATGAATCTGTGACATCCTAATTGCGTACACGAACGTTAAGCCATCTGCTGGGTGGAGCGCCACGTAGCGGCGACAACCTCCTTGTTTGGGGGCCGTCAAATGCTTAGAATCCAGGATGAGACGTTGGGGGCCGATCTCAGCAAAACTGTGTGAGGGGATGTGTCGATTATACCAAGGATTGCCTGGTCGACGAGTGGTACTCCTTGGTGACCACAACCTCGCCACACGGTCTAGCACCAGTGCAAGAGCCAATCGCGTCATCCGGGATACGAGGGTTGTAAGCTGCTTGCCGCCTATTGTACCGCATCTTCTTGCATCGTGAGTTGTCTTTCAACTTGCAGTTCTGGTTGACTCTTGACGATGCGTACAAAGCATGGTATTTTACTACCAAACAATTGGTAGGTTAGCAGTATGCCAGTAACCAGTACCGAATCCCGTGAGCGTGTGCTCGACGCAGCCGAGCGGCTCTTTGCCAAAAAGGGCTATGCCGCTGTCACACTGCGCGATATTGCTGCGGAGATTGGGATTCGCCATGCCTCGCTGTATCATCATGTGCCGGGCGGCAAGGAGCAGCTTTTTATCGAGGTGACCGAGCGCCACCTGAAGCGCCATCACACGGGTCTAACCGAGGCCATGGCGCAGGCTGCGCCGGATATTCGCTCGCAGCTCTACGCCGCCGCCGACTGGCTCCTTTCCCAGCCGCCGATGGATCTGGTACGCATGGTCTACTCCGACATGCCCGCCATTGAGCAGAGCCACGCCGAGCGCCTGTCGCAGGTCGCCTACGATTCGCTGATCCTGCCGCTTCAGGAGACGCTGGAGCGTGCGCGGCAAAACGGCGAGATTCAACACCCGAACGCTGGGCTGATCGCCGGTTCGATCGTGGGGATGGTCGAGAGCATGTACTCGGTGCCGGATTACGCCGTCGAGCAGAGCCGTGTGGTGATGGCGCATGCCGTGATTGATGTGCTGATGGATGGACTGCGTCCGCGCTGATCACGTGATCTCCTGCGGCGCTTTTTTTTTATCTGTCTAACCTACCAATAGTTAGGTAGCTAAACTAAAGTAGGTAGAACTGAAGCTGGAGTAGGAACAGGAGGAACGAGCATGATTCCCAACATGTGGTACGTCATCGCGGAGTCGAACGAGGTCAAGGCCGGCAAGCCGCTGGGATTGAAGCGCATGAACGAGGATCTAGTTTTGTGGCGCGATCGCGAGGGCAAGATCGTGGTGATGCGCGACCTGTGCCCGCACCGCCAGTCGAAGCTGAGCCCCGGCAAGATCGTAGACGGCAACATCCAATGTCATTTTCACGGCTTCCAGTTCGATCGCGCGGGAACTTGCCAGCTGGTGCCGGCCAATGGTCGCAACGGCCCCAAGCCCAAGATCTTTCAGTGCTGGACGTATCCGGCGCAAGAAGCGTTTGGCTTTATCTGGGTCTGGCATGGCGCGCCGCGCGAGGAGTATCCGCCGGTGCAGTTCTTCGAGGGCCTGGACGATCACATCTACGCGACATTTCAGAAGCAGTGGAACGTACACTACACCCGCGCGATCGAAAGCCTGCTCGACGTGTCGCATCTGCCGTTTGTGCACGCCAACACGATCGGGCGCGGCGGCAAGACGCTGGTCAACGGGCCGTACACAACGCTGGAGGACAACAAGATCCGCGTGTGGATCAGCAATCAGCCCGACGCCGGACTGCCCGCGATCAAGCCGACGCAGGTACCGCCGCCAAGCCGGCCGTCGATGCTGCGCTTCAACTTTCCCAACGTCTGGCAGCTCTATCTGGGCGAGAAGCTGAGCCAGGTCGCTGCGCTGGCGCCGATCGACGAGGAAAACACGATGATCTACATTCGCTCCTACCAGCGGATCGTTACGCAGCCGGTACTGGGCCGCCTGTTTGTAAACGCCAGCAATATCTACAATCGCTATGTGCTCAGCGAAGACGAGGCGATCGTCACCACGCAGCAGCCCAAGAAATCGGATCTCAACGTCGGCAATCGCTTCATCCCCGGCGATCGGCCGATCGCGCTCTACTTGCAGCAGCGCCGCAACCTGATTCTGTCCGCGCAGGCGAACGAGCAGTCAGAGCGCGAGGCTGAAGCGCGGCGTCAGGTCGAGGAGGCGGTCTCGATCTGACGTGTACTCCACGGCTGCGAGAACTTGCAGATCGTACGTGTGGCGTGCTGTGGAAAGCCCTCAGATCAATCACCGATCTGGGGGCTGCTGCTTGCATATGACCACGCGCTTCATGTGATAATCTAGCGCTTACAGATAGACTTCCGTAGATCCTCTTGAAAGGTCGCTATGGCTGAGACGCTATCACCTGACCCGGTCGTGTTTTCCGCGACCTTTCCTATTGCCGATCTCTCGTTCGCTGCGGTGCTGACTGCGCGTGGCCTGGCGGAGCTGGTATTTTCGGCCGACGAGCGAGTTGAGCGTACAGGCTGGGTTGAGCGCTGGGAGCCGCACGCCCAGGTTGTCTACGACGTGCGGCCGTTCCAAACACTCATTGCCCAGCTTGAAGCCTATTTTGCCGGTGCGCGGCCAACCTTTACGGTACCGCTCGACCTCCGTGGCACAGCGTTTCAAGTACAGGTCTGGCAGGCGCTCTTAGATATTCCGTATGGGCAGGTACAGACATATGGGCAGCTTGCGCGAACGATTGGGCGGCCACTGGCGCCACGTGCCGTCGGCGCAGCGAACGGCGCAAATCCGGTATCGATTCTGGTGCCGTGTCATCGCCTGATCAGCAGTCAAGGCACGTTGATCAAATATGGTGGCGGTCTGGCGATGAAGCAGCGCCTGCTGAGCCTTGAAGGTGTTCGTCTTGCCAACGCAGCGATCTGAAAGTTGCTATACTGTTTCTATTGCACATGTTTAGTGCGCTAGAAATGGTCTCCACTTGTCGATCATCATGTATTCCCAAGCGTTTTGCCGCTGGCTTTCCCTGCTTTTGCTGCTCGGCATCGCCAGCGGCTGCCAGCGCCTGGCTACCACCGACGACGCGCCGCCAGTCTATGTCGCGCTGGGCGCATCCGACTCTGTAGGCGTGGGCGCGAACGACATGGCGCTCGACGCCTGGCCGACGCTGGTTCATGCTCAGCTGCCGCCGGAGACGCAGCTGCTCAACCTGGCGATCAGCGGCGCGACCCTTGACGAGGTCCTGCGCTCGGAGCTGCCACCCGCCGTCGACGCGCGTCCGCGCTGGGTCAGCATCTGGCCCGGCGTCAACGATCTGCGCACCAATGTGTCGCTGCCGACCTTCAGCCGCCAGCTGGACGAGATTCTGAGCAGCTTCGACCATCCCGAGTCCGGCGTCAGGCCCACGCTGATCGTGCTGAATATTCCCGACATGCGGCATTTGCCGGCGCTGCGCGGGATCGACCCGGCGCTGCTCGATCAAACCGTGCGGCGCTGGAATCAGTCGATCGCCGAGATCGCCGCGCGCCACGATGCCGTGCTGGTCGATCTCTACGGCTACGGCCAGGAGCTGGCGGATCATCCCGGCTATATCAGCTCGGACGGCTTCCATCCTTCGACGGCCGGCTACCGGCGCATCGCCGAGCTGGTGCTGGCAACTCTGGAGCGTGATGTTTCGACGCAACCGTAACGCCGCGCCGCGCTCAGAGGCGAATCTGCCAGCTGTCGAGGCGTGCGGCCTGCGCAAGGTCTACCACACCGGCGCGATCGTCGTGGAGGCGCTGCGGGGCATTGATCTGCGCATCGAGCGCGGCGAGCTGGTGGCGATCGTCGGGCCGTCGGGCTGCGGCAAGACCACGCTGCTCAACTGTCTGGCCGGTCTTGAGCACGATTTCGAGGGCGACGTGCTGCTGGCGGGACAGTCGCTGCGGGCGCTCTCGGATAATCGCCGGGCCCGGCTGCGCGCCGAGACGACTGGCTTTATCTTCCAGTCGTTCAACCTGCTGCCGACGCTGAGCGCGCTGGAAAACGTCGAGATGCCGCTGCTGATCGCGGGCAGCGCTGGCGGTGAGGTGCGGCGACGAGCGCTGGAAATGCTCGACGCGGTGGGTCTTGCCGAGCGGGCGCATCACCGGCCGGCGGCGCTTTCGGGTGGCCAGCAGCAGCGCGTAGCGATCGCGCGGGCGCTGGTGAACCGTCCGGCGATCATCTGGGCCGACGAGCCGACCGGCAACCTGGACAGCGAGTCGTCGGCGGAGATTATCGAGCTGGTCAAGCGGCTGAACCGCGAGAACAGTCAGACCTTTGTGATCGTCACGCACGCCGCCGACATTGCGGCTCACACCCGGCGGCTGATTCGTATGCGCGACGGCCAGATCGTGGCGGATCAGGCGATCCCGGCGCTGGCTGATCCGGCTCAGCAGCTCGATCCACGAGCGGTGAGCTAGCGATGGAAACGTTTTTTCGCTGGCCGGTCGCGTCGATCGCGGTGGGCGTGACGCTAGCGGTAGCGCTGCTGTTGCTGGGCTTTGGTCTGCTGGCCTGGCGCGCGCCGCTGCTGCCCAAGCTTGGCCTGCGCAACATCGGGCGACGACCGCTGCGGGCCGCGCTGATCGTGGCCGGGCTGATGCTTTCGACGACCGTGATCGGCAGCGCGTTTGGCACCGGCGACGCCATGACGCACACGTTTCACACGCTGATCACCGGCAGCCTGGGCACCGTCGACGAGGTTGTCGTGTCGAATCCCGATCGGGTGCGGCGCGGCGGCTTCCGAGTGTACCGGCAGGTGCAGGCGCTGACGCAGCCCGGTCTGGCGCAGAGCACCGCCGGATTGGGCGCGGTGCAGCTTACCAGTATCGAGCAGTCGACCGCCGATCGGCTTATGCAGGCCACGCGCGGCAGCCAGGCGATCGCGGCAATCGCACCGGCGATCGTCGAGCAGGTGGCGGTGGTGTACGGCCCAAGCCAGCAGCTCCAGTCGTCGATCTCGCTGCTGGCGGTTGCCGCGCCGCTGCCGCTCGAAACGCAGCAGGCGTTCGGCGCTCTCACAACGCTCGACGGCCAGCCGCTGGCGCTGGAGTCGCTCGCGCCCGACGAGGTTGTGCTCAACGTGGCGGCAGCCGAGAGCTTCAGCGCGACGGCAGGCCAGACGCTGTCGATCGTGCGTGAGGGCGAGACCTGGAGCCGGCGGATTCGCGCGGTGGTCAGCAACGGCGGGATCGCCGGCAGCCAGCCGCAGATTCTGGTGCCGTTGGCGCAGTACCAGCAGACGATCTATCGTGAGGGCCTGATCAATCAGTTGTTGATCGCCAACCGGGGCGGCACCGCCAGCGTGGCGCGATCGGCGGAGGCTGCCCGTGAGCTGCGCGCGCTGCTGGTCGATCGCGAGATCGCCGCGAAGCTGCACGCACTGCTGGCGCGGCCTGATGTCCAGCGCGGTCTGATCGAGGTCGAAGGCGCGCTGGAGGAAAGCGATCGCGAGCGCTTCGCGGCGCTACGGGCAGAGGCGGCGCGGCCCGAGATGAGCGACGAGTTCATCAGCCTGATCACCGATCCGCGCATTCGCCAGCGGCTATTCGTGCTGGCCTGGCGGTTGCCGACCACGATCGACGGCGATAGCCCGCGCGGGCTGCTGCAAAATGTGTCGCGCTTCTCGGTGCTGGAGGTCAAGCAGGAGGCGCTGGATCAGGCGCAGCAGTACGGCGCGGCGGTGACAACGGTCTTTCTGGTGCTGGGTATCTTCTCGATCGTGGCGTCGGTGCTGCTGGTCTTCCTGATCTTCGCGCTGCTGGCCGCCGATCGCAGCGCCGAGCTGGCGACGATGCGGGCGCTCGGCATGCGGCGCTGGCAGATCATGGGCCTGTTTCTGTGGGAAGGGCTGGTCTACGATCTGCTCGGGGCGCTGCTCGGCACGCTGGCAAGTCTGGCCGGCAGCTACGGCATTGTGCGTGCGCTGTCGCAGGCGCTGATCGCATTTGGCGTGGAGATCGAGCCGCATATCGCGCCGACGAGTCTGGTGATCACTTTCGCCGGTGGCGTGCTGCTGACGTTTGGCGCGATGCTGCTGGCGGCCTGGCGGGTGAGCCGCGTCGAGATCGTGGCCGGGACGCGCGGCGAGGCGGTGGCCGAAAGCCAGCGCTGGCTGCTGGGCCTGGGTGTCATGCTGCTGGTCGCAGCCGGGCTGCTCTGGTGGCGTGGACAGCCCGATCCGGAGCTGTTTGAGCCGCGCCATCCGCTGCTGGTGCCGTCGACGATCTCGCTGGTGCTGGCCGGCCTCTACTGTTCGATCCGTCCGCTGCTCGGCGCGCGCGCAACGCCGCTGCTGCTCCGCACGCTGGCGACACTGCTGGGTTTTGCGCTGCTCGGCATCTGGCTGCGGCTGCTGCTGAGCCTGCCCGCTCCCGGCGGCGATCTGAGTCGCAATGCGGTGGTCGCGACGGCGGCGGGCGTGGTGCTGATCGCGGCCACTGTCTGGACCGCAACTCAAGGTCTCGATCCGCTGCTGCGCGCGATCGACTGGGGTCTGCGCGGGCTGTCGCGGCTGCGGGTGATCGTGCGTCCAGCCGTGGGCTATCTCAGCCAGCAGCGGCTGCGGACCGGCCTGACCGTGGTGATGTTTGGCCTGATCGTGACGATTATGGTCGTCGCGCTGACGCTGATCGACGTGGTGATCAATGCCTACGCTGCCGACGAGCCGCCGGTGGCCGGCTATGAGCTGCGCGGCGACGGCGCAGTGGGCGATATTGAGGCCGCGCTCTCGTCTGCGCCCGCCGTTGCTCGCGATGATTTTTCGGCAGTCGGCAGCGTTACCAGCGTCGAGGCGGCGATCGTGCAGCCGGGCCTGCCGCGATCTCGCTGGGAAGACGCGCCGCTGATCGTGGGCGATGACGGCTTTCTGGCGGGCATTCAAGCTCGCATGCAGCAGCGCGACAACAGCTACACCAGCGACTCGGCGGTTTGGGCGGCGGTGCGTGAGCAGCCGGGAACGGCGGTGATTACCTCACGTCTGCCGCGCGGCATGACGCTGCCGCCCGCGATCTATCAGGAGTTTGAGGTATTCACGGTGTGGGCCAGACCTGCCGAGGGCGGCACGCCTGTGAAGCTCAGCGTGATCGGCGTGGTCGATCCGCGCTCCGAGCTTGAGTCCGGGCTCTACGTCTCGCAGGCGACGGCGCAAACGCTGGGCACGACGATCGCTCCGCCGGAAACCTACTTTTTCGCGGTCCGGCCCGAGGTGCAGCTGCGCGATGCCGTCGAAGGTCTGCGCATCTCGTTTGGCAGCGTCCTCAGCGTGTCGGTGCTGGGCGAGACGCTGAAGATTATTCAGGCGGTGCGGCTGCTGCTGGTGCGGCTGGTGCAGGGCTTCATGGGGCTGGGCCTGATCGCCGGGATCGCCGCGCTGGGCCTGCT
The DNA here is from genome assembly GCA_036402055.1 of Herpetosiphonaceae bacterium. Taxonomy (GTDB): domain Bacteria; phylum Chloroflexota; class Chloroflexia; order Chloroflexales; family Kallotenuaceae; genus LB3-1. The sequence goes on along the minus strand of DASWTQ010000094.1, from coordinate 21,305 downwards.
GGGCGTGCAGTCGGTGCTGGAGCGGCGGCAGCAGCTCGGCGCGCTGCGGGCGCTGGGCTTTACGCGCTTTCAGATGCGCGCCAGCTTTATCTTTGAGTCGTCGGTGATCGCGGCGCTAGGTATCACGGTGGGCATTGCGCTGGGCCTGATCCTGGCGCGCAGTCTGGTGGCGGTGCTGGCGAGCGCGTATCCCGAGCTGCGCTTTGCGATCCCGTGGTCGCAGATCGGGCTGACGGCGGCGACGGCCTGGCTTGGCGCGCAGGCGGCGATCCTGCTGGCAGCCTGGCAGGCCGGCCGAGTCGCGCCCGCCGACGCGCTGCGGGTTGTGTGATTTACTCTTTGCCGCGCAGCGCCGAGAAATGCTGAAGCTCATAGAGCGCTTTCTCGTAGCGCGCCAGGTACTCGACGGTGATCACCAGATCGAAGGGCGTTGGCGCGAAGATCAGCGTGGTTGTGGCGCCATGATCCCAGATCACCAGCGCGTAGATATTGCGCTCGATGCCGTGGATCGTGAGATAAACTTCCTGCGCGCTGGCCGGGCGGCAGACGACGCAGTGCGAGCCGGGCTGGAAGCCGCCGCTGGTATCGTAGGACTCAAAGCCAAAGGCCTGCGCAACTTCGGCGTAGCTGCCGCTGACCTCGGGAATGTCGCAGCGGGTCATCAAACCGTTGGTGCATAAAAAAGCGTTCACGCGTATTCCTCCACAACTGCTGGACACAGCGGGAAATGTCGAGCAAGGATCGCAGCGTATGATACCGCTTTGCTAGCCCTCTGCCGTCCAGAGTTGGATCAATCTCTCGGCTACAGCGGGCTGGTACGTGCTCGCTTTCCGCTACAGGAGCTGAGCCATGACCGAGCTGAGCCAGGCCACGCGTGCGGCCGTCGATCGCTACTGGGCCACGTTTTTCGGCTGCGATCCGGCGATCTTTGCCGCGCCGGAAACTGCGATCGTGCCGCACGCGGGCCTGGGCGATTACCACGGAGTGTTTGTGTTTCGTCGCCGGGAAACACTGATTATCTCGGTGCCGCCGGCGCGGCTGGAGCGGGATCGCATGGCGCTGGGTGCGTTTCCGGCCACGCTGCTGGACGATCTGCCGACGATCCAGGCACAGATCGCCGCGCCGATCGAGCGCGTGGTAGGACCGGCGTTTGTGGGCTATGCCGACGCGGGAACGTTTCGGCCCGCGTCCGAGGTGGGCACGCGGCTGCTCACGGCCGACGATCGCGATCGCTTCGAGCGCTTTCGGCAGGCGTGCGCCGCGCTGGAATGGGAGCACGGCGGCAGCGAGCTTGGCGAGCAGCCGATCGCCGGTTGCTTCGTGGGCGCTGAGATTGTGGCGGCCAGCGGGTTCGAGCTGTGGGGCGAGCGGATCGCGCATATCGCGGTGGTGACGCATCCGGCGCATCGCGGGCGGGGCTATGGCGCCAGGGTGGTCAGCGCGATCGCGGCGGTGGCGCTGGAGCGCGGCCTGATTGCGCAGTACCGCACGCTGATGAGCAACGCGCCGTCAATGCGCATCGGCGCGGCGCTGGGCTTTGTGCCGTATGGAGAGAGTCTGGCGCTGCGGCTGGGCTAAGGGCGATGCAGAGAACTAGGTTGATACAGTTGCTGTGAGTGGCATAAATGCGGCATTTTGTAGAGACTTTGAGGCGAAGAGCAGACACGCTTGGATGTCTTCGGGTGCTAAACCGGGATACTCGGCCAGAATATCTTGGGCAGTTGAGCCGTGTGCCAGCAGATTGAGAATATATTCAACGCTTAATCGTGTGCCTTTGATCAGAGGTTTTCCAGCCAGAACTTTGGGATTAAACGTGATTCGAGCTAGCAATTGTTCATCGTTCATGCGAACCTCCTATCGCTATGATACATCAGCAGGGAAGCTGGAATCCGCGCTTTTTCCGTATGGTTCTTGAGGGCTCTGCGCGTAATCCTTGAGTTATCACACCTTCTCTATAGATCTCGAAAATTCCTGCCTTATAATCATGCTATAGGTATGTTTGGCCGAATCGGTCGCTCAAGGCGGACGGGCACAGAGGGTATATGAGCTTGCAATTCGTCTGGGATGATAATAAGGCTGTCACCAATACGATTAAACATCAGGTCACATTTGAAGAAGCTTCTACAGTCTTTGCTGATCCCTTAGCGGTGATCTTTGATGACGAAGCTCATTCGGTTGAGGAAATTAGGGAGATAATTCTTGGTCATTCCACGAGTAATCGCCTAATTTTGGTATCATTTACAGAACGAGATGGTATCGTTCGGATCATCAGCGCGCGACGAGCGACACCAAAGGAACGGCGTGATTATGAAAGCAACACCTGAAAATCAATCGCAGCTTCCGAACGAGGATGATCTGCAACCTGAGTACGAGTTCGACTACAGCAAGTCACGTCCTAACCGATTTGCAGCCAGGCTTGCGCCAGGCAGCCGTGTGATTACGCTCGATCCCGATGTAGCTGCGGTGTTTACCACACCTGAGTCCGTCAACACGGTCCTGCGGGCGTTGATCACGACGATGCCGCAGACGACACATTAAGCCTCGAAGATCTTCAATTGCCAAAACACAAAGAGGCACGGACGTACCGTGCCTCTTTCGACTCAAAAAACCTGCGCCTACTCAGATACAGATTCTGGCTGCTGTTTGAGCGTGCGCTCGAAGAACTCCGCCAGCCGCACATAGAGCGTGCGCTCGTTCTTGGGCTTGGTGATGCCGTGGCCTTCGTCGTCGAAGGTCAGCAGCTCGTATGGAATCTGGCTCTGCTCCAGCGCCTCGATCACGGTATGCACGTTGTCCGGCGTCACGTTCGGATCTTGCAGGCCCTGGATGATCAGCAGCTGGCCCTTGATCTGATTGACGTAATGAATGGGTGAGCGCTCACGGTAGCGCTCCGGCACCTCGGCGGGCGAGCCGCCCATCATCTCCTCGCTGTAGGGCCGCAGATCCGGCCGCGTGGTCTCGTAGTCGATCACCAGATCCGTCATGCCGCAGATCGGAGCGGACGCCGCGATAATATCGGGGTCGAAGTGGGTGATCGCGTGCCACGAGGTGTAGCCGCCGTAGGAGGTGCCGGTAATGCCCACGCGGCCCGGCGCGGCGATCCTGGCGGCGATCAACGCCTCGATCCCGGTGCAAATATCGTCCTGCTCCAGGCCACCCCAGCCGCACTCGCGAATCGCCTCGCGGAAGGCAATACCAAAGCCGGTGCTGCCGCGATAGTTCGGCGCGAAGACGTTGAAGCCATGCCGGGCAAAGAACTGCACGTCGGGATAGATCTTGTCGCGGGTGTGCGCGGTCGGGCCGCCGTGCACATAGACGATCGTGCCGGCGGCGGGGTGCTGTGCGCGGAAGAGCCAGCCGTGGACCTCAAGACCGTCGACCGAGCGCCAGCTAATGTCTTCTGCTGGCGTGAAATCCTCGCCGGTAAGCTGCGTGCGCTCCCAGACCCGCGAAAGGCTGGTGAAGGACTCGGGGCGCGGATCGGTGAGCGAGAGGCGCACCACGTCTGCGGGATGGCGCGAGCTGTCGTACTGCGCTATCCAGGTGTTATCGTCGAGCGGAGCCAGCGGCAGCAAATTGCCGGGAACACCGGGCAGCGCTGTTTCTACGCCGGTCTCTGGATCGAGCAGCGAGCAGCGTAGCCGCGCCAGGCTCCACTCGATCACGACGATACGATCGCTGCCACGCGGCACGAACGCGCCCTCGATATTGCGCGTCGGATCGTCGAGCAGCCAGCGAACCTCGCCGCCATCCAGGCTCCACACGCCGAGCCGCTGATGAGTGGTGGTCTCGGCTCGTACCAGCACGCGGCGGCTATCGGGAAACCACGCAGCGTTGACTTTCACATCCGCGCCAAAGTTCAAGATCTCGCGATCGTGCCGGCCCTCGATATCCACCAGCCAGACCTGCTCGCCAGCCGGATGGAGATCCATGCGCGAGTACAAGATGTGCGCGCCGTCGGGGCTGAGCGCTGGAAAGACCATACCAGCCCGTTCGGGTCGCGCCAGCGGCAGCCGCTCGCCGGTCTCCAGATCGTGGCGATACACCCAGCTCGGCTCGATCTCCTGCCCCGTGGCGTCGTCGACGTTGGCGGCGTAGACCAGCCAGCGGCCATTAGGATGCAGCTCGCCGCCGCGAATGTAGTAGCCGGGATCGGCCTCGGTAAGCGGCTGCATCTCAAGCGGCCGGTCGAGATCGATCCTGAACAGCTGGACGCGCTCGTTACCGTCCTTGTCCTGGCGCACGATCACAGCCCGGCTATCGCGCGTCCACGCGACGACCCAGGTGTTATCGGGCGTGTCGCTGAGCCGCAGCGGCTCGGCCGAGCCGTCAGTCGGCGCGACATACACATCTGCCGCCGGGCCGGCCCGAAACCAGGTCCAGGAAACCCACGTGCGATCGTCTGAGACAACCGGTAATTTGAGATCCGGCAGCGACAGGATCGCTTCCAGATATTCCGTCGGTGTCATGAAACTCTATTCTCCTTGACCAATCGTCGATTGGCCTATGCTGCGAAATTGAAGCAGCCTGCAACATCTACCAGTATCCCACGGTCGGCGGCGGATGGAAACCTGCTTTAGCAGCAGATCCGCGCTCAATCCTGCTCGATCCCGCGCACATAGCGATCCAGGAAGCGCACCACGGCCGGATAGATCACGCGTTTGTTCTTGAGCTTGACGATCTGATGCCCCTCGTCGTCGAAGGCGATGAACTCGACCGGAACATTCCGCGAGCGCAGCTTATCGACAAGCTGCTCCGCCTCGCTGAAGGGCACGCGCGGATCGTTGACGCCGTGCTGCACCAGCAGCGGCACGCGAATCTGCTCAAGATGATTCATCGGCGCGATGCTTTCCAGGAACTCGCGATCATGCTCCAGGCTGCCGTACTCGGCCTCGCGGTGCGCGCGACGGTAGCCGCTGGTATTTTCCAGGAAGGTCACAAAGTTGCTCGGCCCGACAAAATCCACGCCCACCGCCCACAGATCGGGATAGGTCGTCAGCGCGGCCAGCACCATAAAGCCGCCGTAGCTGCGGCCATACACCGCGATTCGCTCCCGATCGATCTCGGGCTGCTCGCGCAGCCAGTAGGCCGCGTGCGCCAGATCCGCCACCGAGTCCATGCGCTTGCGCACGTTGTCGAGCTGAGCGTAGGTCTTGCCGTAGCCTGTGGAGCCGCGCACATTGGGCGCCAGCACGGCATAGCCCTGGCTGACCAGATACTGGATCAGGAAATGAAAGTAGGGCACGATCTGCGACTCGGGGCCACCGTGCACTACTACGACCACCGGCAGCGCGCCGGTCGCGTCGGACGGCTTGAAGAACCAGGCCGGAATCTGGCGCTCGTCGAAGGTCGGGTAGTGGATCAGCGTGGGCGCGACAAACGCGTCGCCGGGAATGCCGCCGTGCGACGATCGCGTCAGCGCCTGGATCTCGTCGCCGGCCAGATGCCAGACAAAAATGTCCGAGGTGCGCGTCGCGCTGGTGTAGGAGAAAGCCAGCCGCCGGCCGTCGCGGCTAAACCGGATGCGGCCATCGTGATAGCCGACCACGCCCGGCGCTGAGTCGATCGTGGGTGCGGCGCGTGTAGCTCCGGTTTCGAGATCGCGAAGATACAGCTTGCCGATGCCGCCCTCGTTGACGACGTAGGCCAGCTGGCGCTGATCCGGCGACAGATCGACCGCCGCGATGTCCCACTCCAGCGCCACGATCGGCTCGACGGCCAGCGTTTCGAGATCAAGCCGCGCCATATACTCGAAGTCCGAGCCGAGATCGGTCAAAGTATAGATCGAGCGACCATCGGCGGCGTAGCGCGCGAACGAGAACTGCGCCTCCTCAGTGCCAGGCGTGATGCGCCGCGCCGTGCCGGCCTCAAGATCGATCTCGAACAGCTCGTGCCGCGCGCCACTTTCCGTCCGCGTAACCACCGCCCGCTGTCCGTCGGGTGAGAACGTCTGGTTATTCAGCGCGCCGGCGACGTCGTTCTGCCAAACCAGCCGCGCCGGACCGTCCAGCGGCTGCACATATAGATCGAAGCGCGCCGGTTGCCGTCGATTGGCGGCGAACAGAATCCGCTGGCCGTCCTTCGACCACTCGCCGAACAGATGCATCGCGCCCTCGTAGCCTGCCGTCAGCGAGTGCTCGTCGCCGCGCTGGGGATCGAGCAGGACGATCTGGGCGTTTTCGTTGCCGCCCGCGTCCTGAGTATAGATCAGGCGCGCATCGCCGGGGACGGGCGATGTCCACACGCCGAGCACCCGGTCCGCGCCGAACGTGCGCTGCTCCGGCCACGGCACCAGCGTTTGATCGGCCACGATTGGCGCGTGCCAAACCTGTGGAGTACCGGTAATATCCATAAGAAACGCCACGCTCTGACCATCGGCGGCGAGGCTGGGCCAGTAGGCCTGCCCAACGCTCAGATAGCGGTCAATTGTAAAGCTCATGTGCTGCTCCCTCGCTTTGTGTTCTCTTGAGCACAGCGTACCACAGGTTCGCGGCTTGGCCGGCGGGCAACGGCAAAATTTAGCTGGATAGCGTGCCAGTCCTGGGTAATGCCACACGATTGGTACCTGCCAAAGGGTAACCAGGGTTTATCGTTTCCGGCCTGAAATATCGCTACGCTGTAGCTGCTTGCCCGCAAGCGGTTTCAAAACTGTAGCCTGCTATGCACGTGTAGCGATGCTATGGACACATCGTCGGTCCTAGGCACTAGTTAGCCCATTTTAACAGGTTGGCAGACTGTGGTTCTCGTGCTACGATAGCAGCATCCGCTACTGGATGGCACTCGACCGACTGGGGGGTGGGCCGAGCACTACACAGTAGCGGTTTTTTGTGTATATACCTTAAAACCCCAACGCACATACATTACACCAAACGTTCCATGAAAGGGGTTAGGCATGAGCCCTCGGATCATTGTGTTGGATCAGGATCAAAGCCTTCATTCAAACTATCGCGCCTGGCTGGAGGGCGAAGGCTTTGATGTCAAGTGCTATCCCTCGCTGCCTGATCCGCGCGCCGTGCTCCTTCAGCGGCCCTCGCTGATTCTACTTGACTATTTTGTGGGCACAACCTCCTACGGCTGGATCTGGCTGATCACGCTGCGAACCTACGCCGAAGAAGATATTCCGGTCCTGGTGTGTACCGCCAACAATCGCTCGCTGCAAACCTACGCCCAGGATCTCAGCGATCTCCAGGCGCAGATGCTGCCCAAGCCTTTTACGTCCGAGGCATTGATCCAGGCGGTGCATCAGCACGCCGCGAAGCTGCCCAGCCCCAGCGCCTCCGTATGCTGATCTGACTCGGCCGTTCCGCGCCAGCAGATCATTCGCGCTCGTCCTCGCGAGCCGCTGATGCTCCTGTCGAGCGTAGCAGCCCGGGAATGTGCCTGATTCCTCACCTATTCCTCGTCTCCGATCCCGGATTCCTCGATTCTTTCCGATCCTGAGCCTGTTTGCGGCGCAAACAAGTCGAGTCCGCGCAAATCATTCGAACTCGACAAGTGTTTGGCTGCGTTTGGTTTTAGAAGGTGATCGACGAAACTGCGTGAATCCTGGTGAATCGGTTCAATGCGCTACCAGCGATTACGGTCGACATAATGATCGAGGGCGTAGGAGATGCCGCTTTGCAGCGTGCTGCGGATGATCAGCTCGTTGAGATCGATCCCGAGCAGCACCAGCGACTGAGCGATTTCTGCCTTCAACCCCGTAAGAATCAGATGCGTATCGAGCAGCTTCAAGCTTTGCGCGGCCTGTGTCAGCGCCAGCGCCACCTGATTATCGATCTGCGGAACGCCGGTAATATCCACGATCACCACGGCCACGCGCTGGCTGCGTACGCCTTCCAGCAACGCGGTGAGCAGAGCCTGCGAGCGCTGCTGATCGATCATGCCAATAATCGGCATGACCAGCACCTGATCGTTGAGCGGAATCAGCGGCGTGGATAGCTCGGCCAGCATCGCGGCCTGCGTGCGAATGATCTGCTCGCGCAAACGTACCTGCTCCTGGTCGGTGCGTTTGCGCAGGGTGATGTCGCGCGAGATGATCAGCACAGAGTCGTCGGTCAGCGGCGAGAAGGCCGTGCTGAACCAGATCTCCTGATCCTGGATCACCATCGGATGCTCGGCATGAATAACCTCGCCCGTCTCCAGCGCCCGGCGCACGATCGTCAGGAAAAAATCGGCCTGGACTGCGGGCAGCACCTCATGCATGCGTTTGCCGACCAGATACTGCGGCGGCCGGTAGAGCCGATTCGGATTGGTCGGGGCGATCTTCAGGTAACGGCCTTCGCGATCGGCTACGATAATAATGTCGTTGATCGCCGCGAACAGTGCGCGCAGCTCATCCTCTGAGGCGCGCAACTCATGCTCGGTGCGCTTCGACTCGGTAATATCGTGGTTGATCTCGATCACAACGGCGGGCTTATTCCAGACATTGCGCTGCACCTTCCAGCGGCTGCTGACGATCCGCTGAGTACCGTCGCGGCTCGTCTGGATCAACTCGCCGCGCCACTCGCCAGTATCGCCCAGGCTTTCCGCGATCACGGAGGGAGCAACCGGGTACTGGGTTTGCAGAAGCTCGCATGCCGCGCTGCCGATGGCCTCCTCTCTCGTCCAGCCGTACATCTGCTCCGCCGTGCGGTTCCAGTACAGGATCTTGCCTTCGGGATCGCGGATCAGCAGCGCGTCGTGGATCACATTCAGCAGCTCGACATGCTCGTGGAGAGTAGCTAGATGCTGCGAGAGACGCTGCTCCGACTCTTTGTGTTGCTCAAGCGCGCGCTCTAGCTCTGCGACCCGCTGCTGTAACTGGTGCACGGCTTCATCATGTAGTGGCGGTGTGGAGGCAGTAGATTCACTCATGCCAACATGTTCCTCATCAACGATCGGATCTTTCGAGGAAACCGGGGAAGAGTAAGCTCATCGACACGACAGGCCGGATGCCGAGATCACGCGACCGTAGCCCAGGCCGGCGGATATTGCTCATGGTGCTGTCCTTAGCATGTAGTTTATCAGTTACTATACTCCTGAAAAGCTGACTGCTGTCCTAACTCTGGTGGGACTCACATAGACCTGAGGTACGGACTGGCGATTCCCCATATATTATCCCACGTAAACCGGGCAGAAAAGCGGCAGTGACAGGATTATTCGCTACGGTGTTGGTCAGGGGGTGTTCTAGGAGTTCTCGGCTACCTGGAATGCATCACATATCGCCGATCGACACGCTCGGGTGTAGCGATGTGTGGCTACCATCACGGCGATCGTAGCCACACGTGAGCTTTAGAGTCCGCTGGGATAGGTCTCAGGCAGCTCGCCCGTCTCCCAACGCGCTGTCCGCTCCAGCGGCTCAAGTGCGCGCGTCTCGTCGATGTGGATCATGGCGTCGAACTGATCCGGGAGCCGCGTATGAAAGTAGTGGCTCAGCCGCTCGGTCTCGGGCCGGTAGATCACGCCGATCGCGCGCTGAAGCCGCTCATGACGCAGCAGATCGAGCGCGGGAGTTTCGCGGCGCAGATCGACCAGGAAGCGCGGCAGCCCGACGTTATGAAAAAGATCTTCATAGCTGTGCTTGAGACCAGGCCGCACGCGCTTACGCTCCGGCGGCGCTCCCCAGTCGGACGCGGCGGTCACGCTGCCGGTGTAGGTGCTGAAGCCGATCAAAAACGACTCGTCGCCGTAGCGCTCGCGGACCAGCTGCCCGACGTTGACCTCGCCCGACTGGCCCATCTCGGTAGCGCGGGCATCGCCGAGATGCGAGTTGTGCTCCCAGACTACGATCTTGCTGCGGCCACCGTGACGATCCAGGTGCCCGAAGAGCGCGTCGAGCGTCTCGGCCATGTGACAGTCGCGCACATTCCACGAGGAGACGCGGCCCTCAAACATCGTGCGGTAGTAGTCTTCGGCGTTTTTGGCAAGGCGCGCGTTCTGCTCGGCGTAGAAATAATCGGCCTCGGAGCCGCGACCGTCGCCCCGGGCGTACTCGCCGGCCCGGCGCTGAAGCTCTTGTAGCTGCTCCAGAACCTCGGCGTGGCAGGATTGGCTGAGATTGAAGCTGGCGACGTAGCCGTACGCCTGCGGATCTTCGCCGAAGTGCTCGAAGCAGCTGTAGCGGTAGCGCGCTCGTTGGGCGGCCTCGGGATCGGTGCGATCCAGGTAGTCGAGCACGGCTTCGATCGAGGCGTACAGGCTGTAAAGATCCAGGCCATAGAAGCCGACGCTGGACTCGCGCTGCTGGCTGGTGTTGTACTCCCGCAGCCAGTCCACGAACTCGCGCACAACGGTGTTGCGCCACATCCAGGTTGGAAAGCGCTTGAAGTTGCCCAGCGCGGCATCGCTGTTGGGATCGCCGGTGCTGCCGCCGACATAGCAGTTGACGCGGTAGGCGTCGGGCCAGTCGGCCTCCACGGCGACGGCGCTAAAGCCGCGCTCCTGAATCAGCCGCTTCGTGATCTCGGCGCGCTCCCGGTAAAACTCATAGGTGCCGTGCGATGCCTCGCCGATCAATACTGCGCGGGCGTCGCCGATCGACTCGATCAGCGCGTCGTAGTCGCCGGCCGCGCCCGTGAGCGGCTGAACAATTTCGCGGATGCCGGCGGCGCTGCTGGCTATATTTTCCATGTTTCCTCCTTCTCGTCACGAGCACGACTGCGACAGATGCGCATGCCGGCCTGATCGCTGTGTGAGTGTGCTGCTTGTCGACGAAGGCTATGCTCGCGCAGCAGCAAGTGTGCCAGAGGTCATAACGCCGGGCGAGCATGGCCGGATTAACACCGCCTGTGAACGATCAGCCACCGTGCGCATGAGCGCCGCCGCTATGCTAAAGCCAGCAATCTGAAGCGGGAGCCAAGGAGCAAAGCGATGTATGATCTGATTATTATTGGCGGCGGGCCGGCGGCGATGGCGGCGGCGTTCTACGCGGCGGGTAAGCAGCTGAATGTTGTGACGATCTATGAGGATCTGGGCGGCAAAATCGGCTGGCTGCAAAGTCTGGCTGGGCCAAGCAAAGAGCATTATCTGCCCGGCAACGAGCTGATGCAGCTGCTGACTACACGCGGCCTGGCACGCGACGACGCGGTGCTGCACGATCGGGTGCTGCGCGTGGCGCAGGGCGAGGACAGTTACCGCGTCGAGACGCAGACCTACGGCGTGCTTGAGAGCTACACGGTGCTGATCGCGACAGGCGCCGCGCCGCTGATTCTGAATGTGCCCGGCGCGCAGCGCTTCGCCGATCGTGGGCTGGGCTACTCGCTGACGACCTACGCGCATCTGCTGGCCGGTCAGCGCGTGGCGGTGATCGGCGATACACCACGGGCGCTGAGCGGCGCTGCCGAGGCGGCCGGCACAGCGGCTAAGGTGTATTTGATCGTTCCTGACGCGCTGGATATGACGTATCCGCTGAGCCAGGCGCTGGCCCAGCAGCCCAACGTCGAGATCGTGCAGAGCGCCGAGGTGCTTGAGCTGCGCGGCAACAACTCGGTCGAGACGCTGATCGTCGAGCGTGATGGCGAGCGCGCGGAGCTGGCGGTAGATCGAGCGTTTGTGGCGCTGGGGTTGGTGCCCAACAGCGCGATCGTGCGCGGCCTGGTGGCGACCGACGCTAACGGCTTTATTCTGGTGAACGCCTATCACGAGACGACGCGGCCTGGTCTGTTCGCGGCCGGCGACGTTTCTTCGACCTTCAGCGAGCAGGTGCTGATCGCGATCGGCGATGGGGCGCGGGCGGCTATGAGCGCCTACGATTATCTGCTGGCGCGGCGGCTGATCCCCGCTTGATCGCCTGTCGGCGACGGCTAGCGACACGCTGCGCCGATGGCTCCGCTTGGGCTTTGCGTGCAAGCTGGGAAGCTTGCAATAGAACGAGCCGCATCGTTGATGATGCGGCTCCGTGTGTTTAATCAGAGTTGTTGCGGCAGCAGCGCTAATTGCCGACAGCACGCGTGCTGCCGGTCTCCGGCGCGCGCTCCTTGGACTGGATCGGCTCCAGCACATACCACAGGTTGAGCGAAGGATACTCCGGCGCAAGTCGTCGGCGGTCGGTCGAGTCGCAGCGAGCCGCGAACATGCGCCCGACATACATATATGGATCGCCGTCCAGCGGCCCGCCGTAGTGATCGTGCGATTTATGGCAATACGGACACGAGGGAACGATCCAGACCCAGCTAAATCGCCCACGGTCAAGGATGCAGGCGGCAAACATGGTTGTACGATCGAGAGACGTATTCGTGATCGGCGCGGGTGTGACCTGGGGCGGAGTGTTGAGTAGATTGGTTGCCATAGACTTGTCTCCTCATGGTTCTGCCCGTCGAGCAGACGATTCGTGCTGCCATAGCACAGTTCCTCATGCTCAACCAAAGTGTTACGACGTGTAGTATGACGAGTGCAGAAGCGACAGTTACCGGGCGATCCGGGGCCGGGACGTGACGGGCTGCTACACACTTTTGGCAGAAACGCAGTGTTGGTAAAACACCTACGGTGTGGGGGACGTAGCCTGGGGGGACGTCGACAATGACGGCTGCGCGGTTTGTAGTTGTAGGTGCGGCAACTCTATTGTGACACACAACCAGGCTGGGGTCAAGTCATGATTTTAGATGAAATCTTTACTTTCTATAGGTATTAGTAATTGATTAACGATCGATCATACGCCGCACCAGCACTATCGCGGCGGCAGCCAGCAGCAGCCAGATCGCGACGATCACGCCCGCAGCGATCCAGTTGCTTGGCCGGCCTTCGCGCATGGCCTCACGCGCCTGCTCACGACACTCGGCCATGACTTGCGGCGGGATCAGCCGTAGCGCCAGCGCGATGCCGAGCGGCAGCAGGATCAGATCGTCCAGGTAGCCGAGGATCGGGATCGGATCGGGGATCAGGTCGATCGGGCTGAAGGCATAGCCGACTACGCAGGCCGCTACGACGCGGGCATACCACGGCACGCGCGGGTCGCGGTAGGCCAGGTAGATCGCGTACAGCTCTGTTTTCAAGCTGCGCGCGCGCTGCTTCCATCGCTCGATCGTGCTCATGGCCGGCGCTGCTCCTCACGTGTGGCGTATGCTACCACGTTAAAGGCAAACCAAGGAACAACAGAACAAAGGAACAAGGGAGAACCGGGGCTGAACAAAAGAGTGTATCAAAGTGTAGCTCCACGATGCAGCCTCCAATCCTGCGCCGGGATAAGCAAGACGTCCCGCGCTGATTGCCGGGACGCCAAAAATTGCAGGTTACTTGATTAAACCAAGGAAGGGTTGAGCTGCCTATTTATCGACTTTGAGCTTGATCGGCGTGTAGCTGAGCGTTCCCGACTGACCGGCCGGATAGTTCTCCGTGTAGCTATCCAGATACAGATTGAGCGAGCCGAGCTTTGCGCCGCCGGTGGTGTACTCGATCCAGCCGCGCTTGCTGGCTCCCGCCGCGATCTCTACGGCGCTGGGATCGGCGAATAGCTCACCGCCGGTGCCCGTTGCCGCATACTGCGGCTCTTTCTTGTCGGTGATGTAGCTGCGGATGCCCTGACCGCCGAGCGAGGTGTAGAACTTAACCGCGCCGCCGGTCGCGTTGTCGAAGCGTAGATGCACGCGCACGACGTTGTCGGCAACCTCGACTGTTTCCAGCATCAGCTGGTTGGCCCGGCGATCGTTCGGCCAGGGCTTGTTGTAGCTGATCTGCTTGCTGTTGGGCAGGAACGCGGGCGCGGCATCCGGCATGACGACAATCGGGATCGTCGCCTGTGGTGCCGGGCTGGCTTCCGTCCCGTTTGTTTGCTGGCCGGGCAGGACTTGCGCCGCGCTGTTGCTGACGATCGCGCTGGGAGCGGCGGCGGCCTCGGTTCGATCTGCGCTGTTGACACCGTAGGTGGTGATATACGCCCCACCGATCGCGCCGATCGTGCCCAGCAGCGCCACGATAATCGCGGTGATGTTATTGCCCAGGTTGCCTTTGGTTCCACTCGACATCTGCGTCTCCTTGATCTGTGATGTGAGCCGTGACGGAAAGGAGTCACCATGCTGTGTTCTGCCAGGCGCACGCTTCATCGCGCAGGTAATTCTGGCACAGCGTCTCGTAGTGTAGCGCGCCGGTCGCAGAAGCGAATAGGAAGATCCGCACAGCGACTGCAATCTTATCGGCGGTGAATCAATGGGAGCGAAGGAAGGTAGGAGGAATAGGCCCTCACTCTTCGAGCAAACAAAGGAACAAGGCGGGTGCCCTCTGGGCGAAGGAACAAAGGATCGGGCTTCTTTTTGTTCGCTTGTTCCTTTGTTCCTTTGTTCGTTCGGTTCTTGACACCCGTGTTAGTCTAGGCGGCTGACGATGCATAGGAGGAGGTCGTTTGTGCAGCCCTCGATTGATATTTCGCGCGAGGAGTTTCAAGCGCGCGCGGCCAAGCTGCAAGCCTACATCCAGGCGCAGGGACTGAGCGGCGCGGTGCTGTTCGACAGTCACTACATTTTGTATTTCACCGGCTTTGCGTTCATTCCCACCGAGCGGCCGATCGCGTTTATGCTCAGCGCCGACGGCGAGCCCGCGATGCTGGTGCCGCGCCTGGAACTGGAGCACGCCCAGTCGATGACGCACTTTGAGCGGATCGCCTCGTACGTCGAGTATCCCTACGAGTCGCACCCGCTGGAGACGCTCAAGACCACGCTGGCCGACATGGGCGTCAGCGGCAAGATCGGCGCCGATACCGACGGCTACCCGTGGATCTTTGGCTATCGCGGGCCGTCGCTGAGCGAGCTAACCGGCGGCAGCGTGACGCCGATCGCGGCGTTCATCGAAGACACGATGATGATCAAAAGCCCGGCTGAGATCGCGCTGCTGCGTGAAAGCAGCAAATGGGCCAATCTGGCACACCGGCTGCTTCAGCGCTACACCAAAGTCGGCGAGACCGAAACCGAGGTCAGCCTGCGCGCCAGCCACGAGGCCACGCTTACACTGCTCGATACGCTCGGCGCGCTCTACCGCTCACAGAGTAGCTTCGCCGACGGCGCGTTCGCCGGCTATCGCGGGCAGATCGGACGCAACGCCGCGATCCCGCACGCTCTGGCCAATAATATTGTGTTTCAGCGCGGCGATGTGCTGGTGACGGGTGCGACCGCGCCGATGTGGGGCTATCACTCCGAGCTTGAGCGCACGATGATCCTGGGCCAGCCTTCTGACGAGCAGCGGGAGATGTTCGAGCATATGAAGCGAGCGCAGGAGATCGCTTTTGACGCGCTGCGGCCGGGCGCGAAATGTGCCGATGTGGATCGCGCGGTGCGAAAGTACTACGAAGACCACGATCTGATGCGCTATTGGAAGCATCACACTGGCCACGCGATCGGGCTGCGCTACCACGAGGGGCCGTTCCTCGACATCGGCGATCAGACCGAGATCAAGCCGGGCATGGTCTTCACGATCGAGCCGGGCTTCTACGCGCCGTCGCTGGGCGGCTTCCGCCACTCGGATACTGTCGCTGTGACCGAGGACGGCATCGACATGCTGACCTTCTATCCGCGCGATCTGGACAGCCTGACGCTGCCCGCGTAATCTACTCAGGGAATGTTTTAGGAAGGATGATCTGTGACTCGATCGACGTTAACGCATCTTGAGTGCGGCATGTGCGGCACGACCTACTCGCCGCATCAATTGATGAATCTGTGTCCTGCCTGCGCCCGGCCGCTGCTTGCCCGCTACGATCTCCAGCGGGCGGCGCAAACGCTGACTAAAGAGTCGTTCGCGTCACGTCCGGCGACGCTCTGGCGCTACGAGGAGGTGCTGCCGGTCCAGGATGACGCGGCGATGCTCAGCCTGGGCGAGGGCTGGACGCCACTGCAACACGCGCGGCGGCTGGGCGAGCGGATCGGCTGTGCCAACACCTATATCAAGGACGAGTCGTTGAACCCGACCGGCAGCTTCAAGGCGCGTGGCCTGTGTCTGGCCGTCAGCCGTGCGTACGAGCTAGGCGCGCGCGAACTGGCGATTCCCAGCGCGGGCAATGCCGCCGGTGCGATGTGCGCCTACGCTGCGGTGGTGGGCCTGCCGGCGCATGTGTTCATGCCCGTCGACGTGCCGAAGACTTTTCAGGTCGAGTGCAAGGTGCTCGGCGCGGAGGTCACGCTGGTCAACGGCCTGATCAACGACTGCGGCGCGCGCGTTCGCGAGGGCGCGGCCGAGTTTGGATGGTTCGATTGCTCTACCTTGCGCGAACCGAATAGGCTCGAAGGCAAAAAGACGATGGGCTACGAGCTGGCCGAGCAATTGGGGTGGAAGCTGCCCGACGTGATCATCTACCCAACCGGTGGCGGCACCGGCCTGATCGGCATGGGGAAAGCTTTTGATGAGATGGAGCAGATGGGCCTGATTGACTCGAAGCGACCGCGCATGGTCAGTGTCCAGAGCACGGGCTGTGCTCCTATTGTCCGCGCCTTTCAAGACAATACGGAACACGCCGAATTGTGGCAGGGCGCGAAAACCGTCGCGGATGGTCTGCGCGTTCCGGTTGCAGTCGGCGATTTCCTGATCCTGCGCGCCATACGTGAAAGCAACGGTATTGCTCTCGCCGTGGACGATGCAGAAATGCTGGACTATGCGGGAGTCATGGGATCACTAACTGGTATTTTCCCCGCTCCTGAGGGCGCTGCCTGTCTCGCGGCTCAGGTGCGGCTGCTCAACGACGGCTGGATCAAACCTGACGAGACGGTGGTGCTCTTCAACACCGGCACAGGTCTCAAGTACGCGCACCTGTGGCAGTAAAGACGGTGGGAGTCGCTGTTCGCCGCCGAAGCTCCCGGCAACTGGTTAAAGAAAAGATGGATCATCCGGCATTGCCAGGTGATCCATCTTCTTTTGGGCCTGATTTTAGCTCTTGACGTTCACCAGATCATCTCCGGCGAAGGCATCGCCGCTCACCAGGTAGCCGATGATTCTAACTCCGGTATTTCCGCTGTGTCCCGCCAGCGCGGCGCTCAGCGCCTGGCCGTCGAACTTGACCATCAGATCGGGAATGCCATTCCCATCGTGGTCGCCGACGCTCGCAGGCTGTATCTCGGCGCTGATAGGCGTGCCACCCACGAAGAGCCGGACGGTTGAGACGACAATGTCGCCGGCGCTGCTCTGGGGCAGCTCGATGTACGCAGTTGCATGGCGCGGGCCGTTGTGCTTGAGATTCCAGGTATCTGGATCAAGGTTTAAGCTGGCCGCAATCAGCGCTCCCGTGCGAATCAATGGCTGTGGTGGCTGCGCCATGCCGTGGCCCAGGAAGTATCCAGGATGCGGCGGCTGGTTGTAGGCCACGTTCTGCCACGCGACCGCCAGCCGGTAGGTCGGGTCGTGCATCAGCGTGACAAAGCGATGCTCAGTCGGGAAAGGCGTTGCATAGATCCGCAGCGCGCTGCTGTCGGTCGTGCGCCAGATCACCTCTTCGCGCCAATCGCCCAGGATGTCGGCCGAGAGCGCCGGCGTGGCCTTGGTGCCGTTGTTCGAGCTAACGCCCTGCGCCGCCAGGATCGCGTTAGCCCGATTTGTCTGCCAGTCCCACTTCGAGATCTGGGTCTGATCGAGCAGCTCGCGCAGCAGATCGCCGTCCCACCAGATGCCGAAGTTGATCTGTGGCGGATGTGTCGTGCCGATCAGCTGACCGCGCGCGTTGTACAGGTTGTTGGAGCCGGCCGCCCAGGCTTCATTTCCCGCATGACGCGGATCGATGTCGAGCGCCACGCCGCGCCCGATGTCGCGGTTGGCGGGCGTGCTCCACAGGACCGCACCGGTGCGCGCGTCGAGCATCGCCGTGCCGATGCCGCCGTTACAGGCCGGGCACTCGTGCGGCCCGAACACTTCCAGCCCGGGTCGGGTCGGATCGAGATCCGAGACGTGCAGCGCGTCGCCGTGGAAGAGTCGCGCGCTCCACAGACCGCTACCATCGTCGTCGACCGTCATCGAGCCATAGACGATCTCGTCACGACCGTCGCCGTCGACATCGGTGACGCCGAGGTTGTGATTGCCCTGGCCCGCGAAATCCTCATTACCGGCGACATCCGAGTCGAAGGTCCAGCGATGCGTGAGCTGTCCGCCGCGCCAATCCCAGGCCGCCAGCACGGTTCGCTCGTAGTAGCCGCGCGCCATCACAATGCTGGGGTGCTCGCCGTCCAGGTAGGCGACTGCCGCCAGGAAGCGATCCGAGCGATTGGCGTAGCCGTCGCCCCAGGTCTCGGTCATCTGCTCAGGTGTTGGGTTGTTGGTCTCAGGATGCCGCGCCGGAATGTAATCCGTCGTCGCGAGCGCCGCGCCGGTAAGCCCGTCGAACACCGTCAGATACTCCGGCCCGCTCAGGATGCGGCCCTGAAGCGGCGCGACCAGCGTTCCATCGGGCAGCATGACGGCGCCGGTGCGATCGCGGGTCGGCACCTGGCCGCCGGTTACACGCCAGTCGGCGTTGGGATCGCCGATCACGTTGCCCACGCCGTCCACTGTGCCATCGCCAGTCTTGGCGACCAGCTCAGATCTGCCGTCGCCGTCAAAATCCGCGACCAGGAATTGCGTGTAGTGCGCGCCGGCGCGGATGTTGTGGCCCATGTTGATGCGCCAGAGCTGCGCGCCTGCCAGCGTGTAGGCATCGAAGATTACAGGGCCGGTGTAGCCATGAAAGGCATTATCCTGCGCGTTCGATGGGTCCCACTTGAGCACAATCTCGTACTGTCCGTCGCCATCCAGATCGCCGACACTGGCATCGTTGGCGCTGTACGTGTACGCGATACCGTCCGGCGTCGTGCCGCCGGCAGGCCGTTGTAGCGGAACGTCGAGGTAGGGATTGGCCCACACCTGGGCATCTGCGGAGGCGGGCTGCTCACTGCCGTTGAGGATTGCGCGGACGCTATAGACCGAGCTGCTTGTACCGGCTGCGTCGAGGTAGTTGGTGCCCGCTGTGATCGGTGCCGTATTGATCTGCTGGTCATTGCGGTACAGGTTAAAGCCGATGTTGAGCGGCTCGGTGCCCAGCAAACGCCAGCTGACCAGCACACCGCTCGTCGTCGGCACGGCGATCAATCCGCGATCGAGTTTTTCCATCCGGCGCAGTGTCGGCTGGGTAGCGTGGGACGTAAGCTCAGATGATTGAGCTGTTGCCAGGGCTTTGGATGAGTGAAGCGTGGGGAATGCGGCGATGACGAGTGCCAGTACAACAAGACGAGCTATTCGGAACGACGCAGGGTTCCGCATTGCGACCTCCTTCGCTGGAGAGGACTTCGACGCTTACTGAGATGTTTGTATATGAAATATTATATATTTTATATCACGAGCGAAGGGCATTCGTCAAGACGGTTTTAACGAATCATGAGAATTTGGGAAGCTTGCTTGAGAGTGGATCGAGGCGAGCTGTGGTTTGAAGCGTGAAGTAGCTGGTAGTCAGGTGCTGAAGTGGAGCGGGAAGATGGCAATACCGGGCTGAATCCCAGATGCTGGGCTATGCTCAACAGCCCATGGCACAATGCCGCGCCGGTCTGGCATGCGGCGGTAGACTTTGGTCAGGCGCGAACTCACGGCGATCGCCGGTGGAAGTGATAGCTGTCGCCGTCGAAGTGTGCGGCTGTGTCGCCGCAGCGCGGCGAGATTCTGGTTGAGCTGGCTACGCAGCTGACGCAGCAGCGCCAGCCCTGCCCTCACTCATCCTCCTCCGCCCCGTTCTCGCCGCGCTGAGCCGCACGTGATTTGAGCCGGTCGCTGATGCGCAGCGGCAGCTCCTTGATGCAGGTATAGATCCGCGAGTCCTCGTAGTAGCCGTGATCGACGTAGTACTTGACGATCGCGCGCCGCTCCCAGCCGTCAAGGAACTTAAGCAAGATCTCGCTGTGCAGACCGTAGAGCTTTTCCAGCTGCTCAGCGCAGCGATACAGCTCTTCGCGGGCGGCAGCCTGACCGCCCAGCGCGTACACCAGCGCCCCGGCGCGGCCTTGATCGATCGCGGGCGGCGGTGGAAACGGTGTTAAGCTGCTCAGGACCAGATGCGCGTCTTCCGGCGTCCAGAGCGTGAGCGGCTGGCGGCTGCGTAGATCGTTGAGCGTCTTCTCGGCGAAATTGCGAAAAACCCGAAAACCCTGAGCTTTATACGAAGAAACCTTAATGTTTGGCAGCACCGGCGGCTGGAGCGCGATCTGAAGCAGCTCCTCCGCCTGCTCCGGCAGCAGCGGCTTGGTCATGACCATACTACAGCCGGCAAACAGCGCCGCCTCTTTGCGCTCCTTGGTCAGCTCGCCGGTCAGCGCCACGATCGTCGCCGGGTGAATCTGGCCGTCGAGCATACGACCCAGCAGCGCGGCCGCCAGCACCGAGCCCTCCATACTTTGCAGCACCAGATCGGGCAGGACCAGATCGAGAACAATGATCGTCGGGTGATACGGCTGATCGCTGTCGAGCAGTGTCATGGCATAGTCCGCGCCTTCCACAGCCGATGTCGCAACGGAAACCTCAAAGCCTACGCTTTCGAGCAGATGTTTTTCAAGGATAATTTGTTGCGGATTATCTTCGATCAACAGGACTCGCGGCTGTCCATGATCATGCTGTTTTCGTGATGTCATTCCTGATCCCTATCAATTTCCTGAGTGTGTTGCTGCAAAAAGGGGGAAACCGCTGACCAATCCAGTATATATCTAAATGTGTCAAGATTTAATATGTCAGTTTGGTCGACGATTCACCCTCTAAAGACCTTCGGTATTCCTACGCCATAAAATTGGTGCCGGCGATCGCTGTGGCCTGCGCTTAGCTCATCTCCTGATCTCGGGCTTGTGGCTGTCGCATGGAGCGAGGCGAGCGGATCTGGTGTTCGCCGATCGTCTGGCCTAATAGTATAATCGTTTTTATCCAATTCTGGTTAATCTGCTGCCCGGCGGCCTCGGGACGGGTCGCAGCGCCGTGATGGAGAATCTCATGCAAAGTACCGCGCCAGATGTGACGAGCTATATCCAGGAGGCTCCGGCGGAGCGGCAGCCGAGCCTTGCAGCGCTGCGCCAGCTTTGTCTGGAGACGCTTGCCGGCTATGAGGAATGTATGGCATACGGCATGCCGGGCTACACGCGCAACGGGACGATCGAGGTCGGATTCGCCAGCCAGAAGCGCTACATCTCGCTCTACATTTTGAAGGAGGATGTGGTCAAGGCGCACCGCGATGCGCTGGCGGGGCTGGATGTCGGCAAGGGCTGCATTAAGTATACGCGGCCAGCCAGGATCGATTTCGATGTCGTGCGGCGCTTACTGATCGCTACTCGCGAGTCGCCGGAGGGAGCGTGCTAGACCAAACGGCGCAGCCCGATCTGCGCTATCCCCGGCGCAGCCCTGAGATCGTGCCACTGCTGGCT
>DASWTQ010000093.1:0-14093 GCA_036402055.1 Herpetosiphonaceae bacterium | reverse complement strand
GCGCGTCACGAGTCGCTGCGCACCACGTTTGCCGCCGTGCATGGTCAGCCAATCCAGGTGATCGCGCCCGCCGCGCCGATTGACCTAGCAACCATCGATCTACGCTCCCTGCCGCTGGACGAGCGCGAGGCGGCGGCGCTGGAGCTGGCGATGAGAGAGGCCCGGCAGCCCTTTGATTTGGAGCGCGGCCCGGTGCTGCGCGCAACCCTGGTCCTGCTCGATCAGGACGAGTACCTGTTGCTCTTCACACTGCATCACATCATCACCGACGGCTGGTCGCTGGGCGTGCTCATTCGCGAAGTCGCCGCAACCTACCAGGCGCTCTCCAACCAGGGCCCGCATCCAGAAAACACACGACTACCGGAGCTGCCGATCCAGTACGCCGACTACGCCGTGTGGCAGCGCGAGTGGCTTCAGGGCGAGGTGCTCCATCAGCAGCTCGATTACTGGCGACAGCAATTACAGGGCAGCATCCCGCTCGATCTGCCGACCGACCGGCCCCGACCGTCGATCTCGGAATCGCCCGGCACACACCTGGCACTTCGTCTTTCAGCCGATCTGAGCGCCGGGCTTCAGAGCCTGAGCCAGCGGCTGGGAGCGACGCTGTTTATGACGCTGCTAGCCGCCTGGCAAACCTTGCTGCATCGCTACAGCGGCCAGACCGACATCAGCGTTGGCTCCCCGATCGCGGGGCGGGTGCGGCCAGAGCTAGAAGAGCTGATCGGCTTTTTCGTCAACACGCTGGTGCTGCGCACCGATCTGAGCGGGGCTCCGACGTTCGCCGATCTGGTGACCCGTGTGCGTCAGGTCGCGCTGGGCGCCTACGCGCATCAAGATCTGCCCTTCGAGCAGATCGTGGAGGCCGTGCAGCCGGAGCGCGACCTGAGCCGCACGCCGCTCTTTCAGGTCATGTTTGTGCTCCAGAACACGCCGCGCGCCGCTATCGAGACTCCTGATCTCCAGCTAGAGCCGCTTGAGATCGAGAAACAGAGCGCCCTCTTCGATCTGACGCTGACGATGATTGAAACGCCCGCCGGACTCGTCGGCGCGCTGGAGTACCGGACGGATCTGTTTGATGCCGCGACGATCGAGCGCATGGCGGGACGCTTCCAGACACTATTGGCCGCGATCGTCGCCGATCCCCAACAGCGCATCGATCGTCTGCCGCTGCTCGACGCGACCGAGCAGCAGGCCATGCTGAGCGCGTGGAACACCACCGAGCAGCCGTATCCGCATGACCTCTGCCTGCATGATCTTGTCACGGCGCAAGCGCTGCGCACACCCGAGGCGGTAGCGCTGATCTTTGGCGCTGAGCGCCTGGCGTATGGAGAGCTGGATCGACAGGCGAATCAGCTGGCGCATCATCTGCAAAAGCTCGGCGTGGGACCAGACACGCGCGTCGGCGTCTGCCTCCAGCGCTCGGCGGATCTGGTGGTGGCGCTGCTGGCGGTGCTCAAAGCCGGCGGCTGCTATGTCCCGCTTGATCCGGCGTATCCGGCCGAGCGGCTAGCCTTTATGCTCGACGATGCCCGAGCCGGCGTGCTGCTGACTCGCGAGTCCCTGGTGGCATCACTGCCCACGTTTGGCAACACGATCGTCTGCCTGGATCGCGACGAGGCCCAGATCGCAAGCCAGCCGAGCACGTCGCCGGCAGCTGGTGTGCAGCCTACGAATCTGGCCTACATGATCTACACCTCGGGCTCGACCGGCCGGCCCAAGGCCGTGATGGTCACGCACCAGGCGATCTGCAATCATCTGCACTGGCGCCAACAAGCCTATCCGCTTGGCGCAGCCGACCGCTTCCTGCACAAGGCGTCGTTTAGCTTCGACATCTCGGTGTGGGAGTGTTTCGCACCCTTGATCGCCGGCGCCGCGCTGGTGCTGGCCTCAGACGAAGAGGCGCAGAGCAGCCAGGCGCTGGTCGGGCTGATCGCCGAGGAGCAGGTGACGATGTTTCATGCCGGTCCGGCGCTGCTGCGGCTGCTGCTCGACGAGCCGCGCATTGCGGAATGTCGAGCGGTGCGGCATGTTTTCTCGGGTGGCGAGCAGCTGAGCCTCGATCTCAAGCAGCGCTGCCTGGCGCGCCTCGGCTGGGCCACGCTCCACCATCAGTACGGCCCAACCGAAGCCTGCGTCGACGCGACGGTCTGGACGTGTGCGCGCGACGAAGCCGAGACGACAATTCCGATCGGCCGGCCGATCGCGAACACGCAGGCGTACATTCTGGACGCGCAGATGCAGCTGGTGCCGATCGGCGTCGCGGGCGAGCTGTATCTGGGCGGCCTGGGACTCGCGCGCGGCTATCACCAGCGGCCGGCGCTGACCGCCGCTCAGTTCGTCCCCGATCCGTTCGGCACAATTCCTGGGTCGCGGCTGTACAAGACCGGCGACCTGGCGCGCTACCGAGCCGACGGCGCAATCGTCTTCCTGGGCCGCGTAGATTTCCAGGTCAAGCTGCGCGGCTTCCGCGTCGAGCTAGGCGAGATCGAAGCCGTGCTGGCGACGCATCCTGACGTGCGTACCGCCGTGGTGGTGCTGCGCGAGGAGCGGCTGGTGGCGTACGTCGTCGAGAACCAAGAACCGAGAACCCAGAACCAAGGGGGTGAGGAGGATAGTTCTTGGTTCTTGGTTCTTGGTTCTGCGTTGCGCGAGTTCCTGGCGCAACGCTTGCCCGAGTACATGGTCCCGAGCACGTTCGTCGTGCTCCCGGCACTGCCGCTCACGCCCAACGGCAAAATCGATCGCAAGGCGCTGCCCGCACCGGATGATCTGACAGACCCGCGACGATCGTTCGTGGCTCCCCGTACGCCAGACGAAGAGCTGATCGCCGGCGTGTGGGCTAGTGTGCTGGGGGTAGAGCGCGTCGGCATCCACGACAATTTCTTCGAGATCGGTGGGCACTCGCTGCTGGCGACGCAGGTCGTGAGCCGCCTGCGCCAGGTGCTCAGCGTCGAGCTGCCGCTGCGCGCGCTCTTTGAGGCGCCAACCGTCGCCGGATTGGCCGCGCAGCTCACGACGCGGCAGTCTGAAACGCAGACCGCAATCCAGCCGGTGGATCACTCCGGCCCGCTGCCGCTCTCGTTTGCCCAGCAGCGCCTGTGGTTCCTCGATCAGCTGGAGCCGGGTAGCCCGCTCTACAACCTTCCCGCCAGCGTACGGCTGCAGGGCGCGCTCGACCACGACGCGCTGCGACAAAGTCTTGATCTGCTCATCGCGCGTCACGAGTCGCTGCGCACGACGTTTGCCGCCGTGCATGGCCAGCCAATCCAGGTGATCGCGCCCGCCGCGCCGCTCGATCTGGCGACCGTCGATCTGCGCCCGCTGCCACCGGACGAGCGCGAGGCGGCGGCGCTGGCGCTGGTGATCGAGGAGGCCCGGCAGCCCTTTGATTTGGAGCGCGGCCCGTTGCTGCGCGCAACCCTGGTCCTGCTCGATCAGGACGAGTACCTGCTGCTCTTCACGCTGCACCACATCATCACCGACGGCTGGTCGATGGGCGTGCTCATCCGCGAGCTGGCGGCGATCTACCTGGCTGTCGTCGAGCGACGGCCTGTGCTGCTGCCGGAGCTGTCGATCCAGTATCCCGATTTTGCCGTGTGGCAGCGCGAGTGGCTTCAGGGCGATGTGCTCCAGCAGCAGCTGGACTACTGGAAGAATCAGCTCAGCGGCGCACCATCGGCCCTCGATCTACCCACCGATCGGCCGCGACCGTCGGCCCAAAGCTTCCGTGGCGCTGCGCTGCCGCTCAATCTATCGTCTGAGCTGACACAGGCGCTCCAGGCGCTGAGCCAGCGCGAAGGTGCCACGCTGTTCATGACGCTGCTGGCGGCCTGGCAAACGCTGCTCTTCCGCTACAGCGGCCAGGATGACATCCTGGTGGGCTCGCCGATCGCCAACCGCACGCGCCCGGAGCTGGAAGGGCTGATCGGCTTCTTTGCCAACACGCTCGTCCTGCGCACCGATCTGTCGGGCGATCCGCCGTTCACCGAGCTGCTGGCACGCGCGCGGCAGACAGCGCTGGAAGCCTACGCGCATCAAGATCTGCCTTTTGAGATGCTGGTCGAGGCCATTCAGCCGGAGCGCGACCTGAGCCGCACACCGCTCTTCCAGGTCATGTTTGTGCTCCAGAACACGCCGGACAGAACCGTGGAGCTGCCCGATCTGACGCTACAGCTGGTAGATGCTCACAGCGGCACTGCCAAGTTCGATCTGCTCTTGTCGGTTGTGGAGCATCCCAACGGCCTGGCCTGCGATCTCGAATACAACACCGATCTCTTCGATCAAACCACTATGGCGCGGCTGCTGGAGCATTTCCACAGGCTGCTCTCCGGTATTGTCGCCAACCCTGCTCAGCCGATCAGTAGTCTGCCGCTCCTGAGCGACGCCGAGCGCCGGCAACAGCTCGTCGATTGGAACGCCACGGCGGCGCCCTATCCCACATTGGCCGTCCATCAGCTGATCGAGCAGCAGGCCGCGCGCACACCCGACGCCGTGGCAGTGATCTTCGGCACGGATCATCTGACCTATCGCGAGCTACAGCGCCGCGCCAATCAGCTGGCGCACCATCTGCGCGCGCTGGGCGTGGGACGGGATGTGCCGGTCGGGCTGTGTATGGAGCGCTCGCTCCATCTGGTGATCGGCATTCTGGGCATTCTCAAGGCCGACGGCGCGTATGTTCCGCTTGACCCGCACTACCCGGCCGAGCGGCTAGAGCTGATGCTGAGCAACGCGCAGGCTCCGGTGGTATTGACTGCGCCGTCACAGGCAGCCGATCCGCGCGCCGTGCTGGCAGAGCGCTTCTCGGGAACCGTGATCGATCTTGTCGACGATTGGCCGCTGATCGACCGGCAGCCGGCGCACGCTCCCGAGGTCGCCTTCGATCTGGATCAGCTGGCGTATGTGATCTACACCTCAGGCTCGACCGGCCTGCCCAAAGGCGTGGCAATGCCGCACCGGCCACTGGTCAACCTGATCACCTGGCAGCAGACGGTGATTCCCGGCGCCGCGCGCACGCTCCAGTTTGCCTCGCCCAGCTTCGATGTATCGTTCCAGGAGATCTTTACCACCTGGGCCGGTGGCGGCACGCTGGTGCTGCCGTCCGAATCGCTGCGACGTGATCCCGAGGCGCTGGCGGCATTCCTGGACGATCAGCGCATCGAGCGCTTGTTCCTGCCGTTTGTGGCGCTGCAACAGCTGGCCGAGGTGCTCATGGCCGAGGGACGCGTGCCCGCCCATCTGCGCGACGTGATCACCGCCGGCGAGCAGCTCCAGATCACGCCGGCGATCGCCGCATGGTTCCGGGCCAGCCCGCAGTGCCGGCTGCATAACCACTACGGGCCAAGCGAGACCCACGCGGTCACATCCCACACGCTCAGCGGCGATCCGTCGCGCTGGCCCGCGCTCCCACCAATTGGCAAGCCGCTCGCCAACACACGCATCTATCTGCTCGATCGTGCCGCGCAGCCTGTGCCGATCGGAGTGATCGGCGAGCTGTATTTCGCCGGCGATTGCCTGGCGCGCGGCTACCTGCACCGGCCGGAGCTTACGGCAGAGCGATTTCTCAGCCTGGAGCTTGCCGACAGCGTCGCTGGCCCTACGCGAGCATACAAAACCGGCGATCTCGCCCGCTACCGGCCTGACGGCGTGCTTGAATTTCTTGGCCGGGCCGACACACAGGTCAAGATCCGTGGCTACCGCGTGGAGCCAGGCGAGATCGAGAATATTCTCGTCCAGCACGCCGCCGTGCGCGAGGCCGTCGTCGTCGTGCGACCAAACGCACAGGGCGTGGCGCAGCTGGTGGCGTACGTGATACCGGAAGAGAACCAAGAACCTAGAACGAAGAAACAAGGGGATGACGCAGACGGTTCTCGGTTCTTGGTTCTTGGTTCTACGTTGCGCACGTTCCTTGCGCGACGATTGCCCGACTACATGGTGCCGAGCGCGTTTGTGCTGCTTGAGCGCTGGCCGCTGACTCCCAGCGGCAAAATCGATCGGCGGGCGCTACCTGCGCCGGACGGCAGCGCCGGCGGCACCAGCGACATGTTTGTCGCGCCGCGCGATACGCTCGAATTGCGGCTGGCGCGCATCTGGGAGGCGCTGCTGGGCGTGCAGCCGGTCGGCATTCGCGACAGCTTCTTCGCCCTCGGCGGGCACTCGCTGCTGGTCGTGCGCCTGATGGCCCAGATCCAGACGCAGATCGGGCAGAAAATCCCGCTCGCCACGCTCTTCCAGGAGCCTACCGTCGAGCACCTCGCCCGCACGTTGCGTCAGTTGGATGCCTCACCGCTCGACACGCCGCTGATCCAGCTCCAGCCCGGCGGCGACCAGCTGCCCTTCTTCTGCGTGCATGCGGCGGCCGGCAGCGTGCTCAGCTACCTGGAGCTGGCCCGGCTGCTGGGACCGGATCAGCCGGTGTATGCGTTTCAGGCGATCGGACTGGAAGACGAGCACCCGCCGCACACGCAGGTCGAGACGATGGCCGCTGCGTATCTGGCAGCGCTGCGCGCCGTACAGCCCCACGGCCCGTACCGTCTCGGCGGCTGGTCGTTTGGCGGCCTCGTCGCCTACGAGATGGCGCGCCAGCTTACCGCGCAGGGCGAGGAGGTCGCGCTGCTGGCCCTGATCGACACCTGGGCGCCAAGAGGCGAAGCCGCCCCAGCGGTTGATCAAACCACGCTCCTGCGCTGGTTCGCCATCGATCTCGGCCGGACCGTTGGCGCGGATCTCGCCGGTGCCGTCGACGCGCTGGCGACGCTGCCGCCCGAGCAGCAGCTCACCTATGTGCTGGAGCAGGCGCGCGCCAGCGGCGCGCTGCCGGCCGACATCGGCGAGCGCGAACTGCGCACCTATCTCGACGTCTTTACGGCCAGCCTCCACGCGATGCAGGACTATCAGCCGCAGCCGTATGCCGGGCGGGTGACGCTCTTCCGCGCCGGCGACCGGCCGCTCGACGACGCGGGCGAAATGCTGGGCTGGGACGCACGCGCCGCCGAGGGTGTCAGCCTGCGCGTGATCCCCGGCGCTCATTACCCCATCGTGCGCCAGCCCCACGTCGCCGCGCTGGCCGAGCAGCTGCGCCTGAGCCTTGCGGAAGCCCAAACGCTGCACGCGGCACACACAACTGATACATAAAACACGGACGCAGCATCATCTGCACCAGACACCGAGGAACAGCACATGGCTAACAGCACACAACCAGGCACGATCTCACCCGGCGCCCGGCTCTGGCGCAACCGGCAGTTCAACATCTTATGGTTTGGACAGGCGCTCTCCGTGCTCGGCGACGCGTTTGCGCTGATTGCGATCCCGCTGCTGGTCTTCGAGCTGACCGACTCGGTGTTCCAGATGGGACTGATCACCAGCGTATCGGGCGTGAGTATGCTGATTATGGGCCTGTTCGCGGGTGTGATCGCCGACCGCGTGGACCGCCGCCGTCTGCTGATCTGGTGCGATATTGGTCGCATGCTGGTGTTTGGCGCGATTCCGCTCGGCTGGTGGCTGCTGGGGCCGCAGCTATGGCTGCTCTACATGGTCACGATTGTCGGCACCGCGCTGGGCATGCTGTTCCAGGTGGCCTACAGCACGGTTATTCCTAATCTCGTCGATCGCGATCAGATCACGGATGCCAACAGCCGCCTGCAAATCACCTTTGCGCTGGGCACGGCGATCGGTCCGGTTTTAGCCGGCTTTTTCTCGAATCGCTATGGGCCGGCGGCTGCGGTTGGCGTGGATGCGATCTCGTTTATTGCCTCCGCGATCTCGATCGCCCTGATCCGCGTAAGCTCATCCGGCGCAGCGCAGACGTCGCGTCAAGCCGACTTTTCGTTTGAGGAGCTGATCGCGGGCATACGCTTTGTGCTGAACGAGCCGGTGTTGCGCTCGGTCACGGTGATGTTCTTCCTGTTTACCCTGATCGCATCCGGCGGCTACGACCTGTTTATCTACTATCTCAAACATGACCTCGGCCAGAGCGATAGCGCGGTAGGCATTGTGTTCGCGGTGGCGGCGCTGGGCGGCGTGCTGGGCGGCGTGCTGGCACCGCTGCTGCGGCGTCGGTTGGGCTTCGGCGCGTGCTTCATCGGCGGCATGTGCATCGAGTGTACGGCGATCGCGCTGATCGGCATGGCGCCGACTGTGCCGCTGATCGCCGGGCTAGCGGCCGGGATGGCCTTTGCCAACACAGTCAAGCTGATCAATTCGATGTCGCTGCGGCAAGAGATCACGCCGGATCATCTGCTGGGCCGCGTCTCGTCGGCGTTCTGGATTCTGATCCGTGTGCCGCGACCGCTGGGCGCTGCGGTCTCCACAGCACTGGGCGCGCGGATCGGCACGCCGGCGGTGCTGGTGCTGATGGGCGTGCTCGGGCTGGCCGTGGCGCTGTTTGGCCTGCTGACACCCGCGCGCATCCACTCGCCCAAACCACAGCCGGCTCAGACTTGAGGCTTGATGCACGTTTGACGGCCGGTTTCGAGAGCGCGCTGCACACCACGATGCGCCGGAGTAACCGGCGCATCGTGTGATTCAGGCTGCTGAACGATCAGGCTGCGCGGCTCAGGCGACCGGCTCGCGATCCCAGGCGATCGGGAAATGATCGAAGCAGTGCAGGATCAAGAAAGGCCGCCGCACCGCCGGCTTGCTGGTGTCACGACGCAGGCCCGGCAGGCGCTTGAGCAGCAGCTCGAAAGCAATCCGACCTTCGAGCTTCGCCAGCACCGAGCCGATGCAGAAATGCATGCCTTTGCCGAACGCCACATGCTTGTTGGCATCCTTGCGCCGAATATCGAAGGTGTCAGGGTCGGCGAACTGCCGCTCGTCGCGATTGCCCGAGGCATACATCACCAGCATTCGCGCTCCCTTGGGCAGCAGCGTACCGCCAAGCTGCGTCTCGCTGGTGGTCACGCGGAACAGGCCGCGCACCGGCGATTCGATGCGCAGAATCTCCTCGACCGCGTTCGGCAGCAGCTCGGGATGGTCGCGCAGCTCCTGCATCTGCTCAGGATGATTCAGCAGCAGCGAGATGCCGTTGCCGATCAGCGCCGTCGTGGTCTCGTGTCCGGCCGCAAACAGATCGACCGCGTTGCAGACCGCTTCCTGCATGGTGAGCGGCGCGCTGCCGCCGATCTCAGCCGGAACCAGCAGCGTCAGCAGATCATCCTTGGGCTCGTGGACACGCCGCTCCAGCTCCTCGATGAAGTAGCGCTGGTATTCCAGGTAGTCCTGAGCCGCCGCGACCAGCACATCGACCGGAGCGTTGGCAGCCAGCAGCGCTTGCCGGCCGTTATTGCCGCGCTGCACACGTTCCAGATCGGAGCGTGGAACGCCCAGCAGCTCGCAGATCACCAGTGCCGGCAGCGGAAAAGCAAACTGCGGAATCAGATCGGCCTCGCCATCGGCGACAAACGCGTCGATCAGCTCATTCGTCAGCGCGCGAATCGATGACTCAAGCCCGGCGACTCGCTGCGGCGTCAGCACTTTGCCGAACACCGCGCGCACGCGGCTATGATCCGGCGGATCGGTCTGCACCAGCGACTGGAATTTGAGGTAGCCCTGCTTGAGCACCTCGACCACCGGCGCAGGCAGGCGATCGGTCGATTCCAGCGACTCAGCCGACGAGAACAGGTGCGGCTGCTTCAACAGCGTGTTGATGTCGTCGTAGCGCGTGACAAACCACATGTCGAACATCGGGCTGTAGAAAACCGGCTGATCGCGCCGGGCCTGCGCATACATCGGAAACGGATTGTTGAGCTGGTCGGGCGTGAACAGATTGAACGCGCTTGGATCAAAAACCGCAGTGGGCGCGGTGGGCTGTGAGGCATGGGTCGCCATAGGAGATCTCCTGAACGAGATGCGACGGGGCAGCAGGATGCAAGCGTCCTGCGCGGGTAGCAGAGCGCACACCAATGTACGCTCACCTGGCAGTCGGTCGGCGGCGATGAAGCAAATACAGATCTGACAAGGACGCTGCTCATGCAGCGAACATCAAGCGAGTCGCCAGCCTGACGGAGCGCGTCGCTGCTGGGATGCTGGCTGATCTTGGACTGATCGTGAAGCGGAGAACATCAAACGTTGGTGATTGATAGCTACATCATACCGGGAGAGCCTAGCTACCGTCAAGATCCGGGATTCCACGCAGCTCGCGAGCACAAGCAAAACAGCAGGGAAAATCGTTTCCCTGCTGCCTCCCGCTGCTGCTCCGAGCGTCAGCCTTGCATTTCACGAATCCACACGGCCATCGCTCCCGCCCCGCGATTACTCCAGGCGTAGTAGGGAATCGCGCGGATCGGGGCTGGCTGCGTCGTCGGCGGAGCTGTGCGGTAGAGCGCATCATCCCAGCCGGAGGCGGAGAGCGCCGCTGCCTGGCCTTCCAGCACGACCACGCCGCCCAGCAGGCCGTCGTCGAAGCGAGCCGTCAGCTCTGCGTCGGCCGGCAGCAACAGCTGGTGCAGCGGCGCCGACAGATCCGTCTGCTCCAGGCAGTACACCAGCGGGCCACGGCGCAGGGCTGCGCTGCCGACATCGGCGCGCACCTCGGGATGAGCGTAGACGCGATCGACCGGCATCGGCAGCTGGAGGCTAACCACATCGCCGTCGCGCCACTGCCGCCGGATCAGCGCATAGCCGTCTTCGACCGCGCCCGCCAGATCGATCGCTTCGCCGTTGACCGACAGGCGTGGCGCGCGACACCAGCCCGGCAGCCGCAGCCGCAACCCGAAGCTTGCAGGATCGCCGAGGCCCACGCAGATCGACACCTGCTCATCCCAGGGATAGTTCGTCTCCTGGCGCAGCGTGACCTCCTGCCCGGCCAGGCGTAGCCGCGCCGTTCCCTGCACATACAGATGCACCACAACCTCGTCGTCGCGCTGAGCGTAGATGTAGCCGCTCAGCGAGGCGATCACCCGTGCCAGGTTCGGCGGACAGCACGGGCAGGTGAACCACTCCGAGCGCTGCTTGTCGCCGTCGCTGGAGAGCGGATTATCGTAGAAAAAGTGCGTTCCATCGGCTGACACGCCGCTCAGCACGGCGTTGTACAGCGCCAGCTCCATGATGTCGGCGTAGCGCCGGTCGAGGTCGATGTTGAGCATACGCTGCGCCCAGAAGACCAGCGCAATCCCGGCGCAGGTTTCGGCGTAGGCGCTCTCGTTGGGCAGATCGTAGTCGCTGGTGAAGCCCTCGTTGTTCATCGAGCTGCCGATGCCGCCCATCACATACATGCGCTTCGTCGTCAGGTGGCGAAACAAACGCCGGCAGGCTTCCAGCAGCGATGTGTCGCCATCTTCAGCCGCCAGATCCGCCATCGCGCTGTACAGGTAGGTCGCGCGCACCGCGTGGCCGACGACCTCATCCTGAAGCCGGACCGGGCAGTGCGACTGGTTGTACTCGTGGGTGCGCGCCCAGAAAAGCGCCGGATCGTCGCCACGTGCGCGCGCCTCCTGATCGAAGTAGTGCGGCTCGCTGCCGCGCTCGTCGACAAAGTAGCGCGCCAGATCGAGGTAGCGCCGCTCGTCGGTGGCGTGGTAGAGCCGCACCAGCGCCAGCTCGATCTCGGGATGGCCGCAGTAGCCGCGCTGCTTGCCGGGCGCGGTGCCGAACACCGAGTCGATGTAGTCGGCGTAGCGGCGAACCACATCCAGCAGCGTGCGCTTGCCGGTCGCCTGGAAGTGCGCCACGCCCGCCTCGATCAGATGCCCGGCGTTGTACAGCTCGTGCCAGTCGCGCAGATTGGTCCAGCGCTGCTCGGGATGGACCGTGGTGAACCAGCTGTTTAGATAGCCGTCGGGCTGCTGCGCCTGCGCCACATGCGCGATCACCTCGTCGACCAGCGCGTCGAGCTGCGGATCGGGATGCGTGGCCAGGCTGTAGCTGGCCGCCTCGATCCACTTGGCGATATCGGAGTCCCAGAACAGCACCGGAATATTGCTGCCCGCGACACCACGCTGAACCAGCTCCGGGTCCCAGACACCGCGCAGCGCATCCACGCGGCCGGTCTTGCGGCACTGATCAAGGATGTACGGGATCGTCTGCTCGCGATTGACGCGCTGACGTGGCGCCCAGAAGTTATCGTCGATCGACACCTGCGTTTGCGCCAGCGGAACCAGCCGGCGCGCGGCGATCGTGTCGGTCCCGGCAGGACGCTGATCGTGCTGCATCCCGTTCTTCATCATCTGCGATCCTTTCTGATGGCATCCGTCGATGGTGGCCTACCTGCGATCTCAAACCGTCGCTCAGCAAGCGGTATGCCAGATGCGATCCTGGCCTGAGGGAGCGTATGGCGCAGCCGGTGAAAGCCTTTGGGCAGGTTTTTGAGAGGATTTGACAGCGATCTGCCAGCCTTCAGGAGCGCGATCCCATACACTGCGAGTCAAGCATTTCTAGGTCGTTCTGATACGCATGAGCAGCGTGGCTCGTGTGGATCGTCAACCGACATCTACACGAAAGAAAGGAACAGTTATGGCTACTCAGGTAGGCATCGATGCGATCGCTGTGCATGTACCACGCTTGTTCGTTGATCTGACCGGCGAATGGGCCAACGTCCGCGCGAGCGAGCTTGGCGAAGCCTCCGTCGACGCGCTGATCGGCAAAGTCACGACGGGCGTCGGCGTGCGGCGGATGGCGGTCCCGGATGCCCACGAGGACAGCGCGACGATGGCGGCGATGGCGGCGATTAAAGCGATCGCGGCCGCCGGGATCGATCCGCGCGAGATCGATTATCTGGCCGTCGGCACCGAAACCACCGTGGACCAGTCGAAGTCGATCGCGGCGTATGTGCTGGGCATGCTTGAGCGCTTCTATGGTGTCGCGCTGCCCGAGGTGAGCACGCCGCAGATCCAGTTCGCCTGTATCGGCGCGACCTACGCGCTTGAGGCGGCGGTGAGTCGTATTCGCGCTGGCGAAAACCGCAAGCCCTACGCGCTGGTGATCAGCACAGATATTAGCCGCTACGCGCTGCGCTCGGCGGGCGAGTACACCCAGGGCGCCGGAGCGGTGGCCATGCTTGTTTGCGAGCAGCCGCGCCTGCTGATCCTGGAGCCGGGGCTGATGAGCACGATCTCGCAGGATGAGCGCGATTTCTTCCGTCCCAACTGGAGCACAACAGCGGTCGTCGACGGCAAATACTCGATCGGCGTGTACCTGTCCTGCATCGAGGCGGCCTGGAAGGGCTGGCTTGAGCGCTATCAGGAGCGCTCGCACGAGCAGCCCGGCGCGCGGCCCGATCATCTGCTCGACTACATGCTCTTTCACGTGCCTTTCCCGCGCATGGCCGAATATGCCGCAGCGCGCATTCTGGGATCGACCTGGCGTGAGGCGGCAGATCCCGAGCTGCTGGCCGCGCTGCCGGATGCCGGCGAGCCACACGATCGCGCGGCCTGGGAGCGCAAGCTTGCCAAAACCGAGCTTTTCCGCCAAACCTTTGCCCAAAAAGTCGAGCCGTCGCTGAGCTTCGGGCGCAACGTCGGCAACATCTACTCGGGAGCCTTGTACGGCGCGCTGGCCAGCCTCCTGGATTGGGCAGCGACCACAGAGACGGATCTCAGCCACCGCCGGATCGGTTTCTTTGCCTATGGCAGCGGCGCGAGCGCAGCGGTCTGGAGCGGAATCGTAGCGCCGACGTACCGCAAAATGGCGATCAACCTGGCGGCGGAGCTGGAAACCGACGCCGAAGGCGGACGGCGAGTCGCGGTCGTTCTGGCAGCCTATGAGCGCTTGCACAGCCATCGCGAGACCGAGCTTGATCTCGCGCCCGAGCTTCAGGCCAGGTTACGCGGCGGCGAGCCGCTGTCGGCTGCCGAGACCCAGGAGCTGGCTCTGGCGCTGGAGACGCAGCGCGTGCGCGTCAGGCAGCCCGATCCGAGCATCGTTGCGCCGCACAGCGAGTTCGCTCTAACGCGGCTAGGCACCGAGCGCCGCGCCGACTTCACCGACTGGGGCTACCGCTACTACGGCTGGATCGCGGACTGAAGGGCGATCTGACCGCTATTCCACAAAGCGGCTCACGGCAAGGGTCGCCGGGATTGGTGCTACCGTCTCGCCCAGCGCCAGCCCGGCGATCACCTTGCCGCTAAACGGCCCAAGCTGAAGCCCGTTCGCGCCATGAC
>DASWTQ010000092.1:0-8445 GCA_036402055.1 Herpetosiphonaceae bacterium | reverse complement strand
TCGCGCTGTGGGTCGGGTTCTACCTGATGCCGCTGGCGGGAGGTTTGATCACCCGCGAGATCTTCAACACGCTCACCGGCGATGCTCCCGCAACATTCGGCGTGTGGACGCTGCTGGCGCTGCTGGTCGCCAGCGAGGGCCTGCGCATCCTGGTTTTCTACCTGGCGATGTTTTTCTGGATGATCTTCTGGTTTACGGCGCAGGCGCTGATGCGCGGCAACCTGATGCGCTGGATCGTTCAGGGCCCTGGCACGCGCACGCTGCCGGACTCGTCGGGCGAGATTGTGAGCCGCTTTCGGGATGATGTCGAAGAGTTCATGATGTACTTCGACAACTATCTCGACCTCACAGGCCAGGGCGTGTTCGCGGTGATCGCGCTGGTGATCATGCTGCGCATCAATCCGCTGATCACGATCTTCGTCTTCCTGCCGCTGGTCGGCATTGTCGCGGTGACGCATATGATGAGCACGCGCATCAAGCGCTATCGCAACGCCAACCGCCAGACGACCGGCCGCATCACCGCGTTTATCGGTGAGATGTTCGGCGGCGTGCAGGCGCTCAAAGTCGCGTCGGCCGAAGATCACGCGATCGATCATTTCGAGCGGCTGAGCGCATCGCGGCAGAAGGCCGCGCTCAAAGATCGGCTCTTCACCGAGATCCTGGACTCGTTCAACCTGAACACGGCCAATCTTGGTATCGGCCTGATCCTGCTGCTTTCGGCGCAGGCGATGCAGAGCGGCAACTTCACGATCGGCGATTTCACGCTCTTCGCGGGCTACATCGGCTGGATCGCGGGCTTTCCACGCTGGGTCGGGCGCATGCTGGCGCGGCATAATCAGGTTGCGGTTTCGCTCGATCGCCTGGATGCGCTGCTCGAAGGCACATCGTCCACCGCGCTGGTGGAGTTCACGCCGACCTATACGCACGGCCCGCTGCCGGAGGTGCCCTACACGCCCAAGACCGGCGCGCATCGCCTGGAGCGGCTGACGACCAGCGGCCTGAGCTACCGCCATCCTGGCTCGAATCGCGGGATCGAGGCGATCGATCTGAGCCTGGAGCGCGGCTCGTTCACCGTGATCACCGGGCGCATCGGCGCGGGCAAGACCACGCTGCTGCGGGTTTTGCTCGGCCTGCTGCCAAAAGATTCCGGCACCATTCGCTGGAATGGCGCGGAGATCGACGATCCGGCCTCGTTCTTTGTCCCGCCGCGCAGCGCCTACACGCCGCAGGTGCCGCGTTTGTTCAGCGATACGCTGCGCGATAACATCTTGATGGGCTTGCCCGAGGAAGATCTGGATACGGCGCTGCGGCTGGCAGTCATGGAGCGCGATGTTCCCGCTCTGGAGCACGGGCTGGATACCGTCGTGGGGACGCGCGGCGTGAAGCTTTCGGGCGGGCAGATCCAGCGCACCGCCGCAGCGCGCATGTTCGTTCGCGACGCCGAGCTGCTGGTCTTCGACGATCTGTCGAGCGCGCTGGATGTCGAGACCGAGCGGCTGTTGTGGGAGCGGCTGTTTGAGCGGCAGTCGGCGACCTGTCTGGTGGTCTCGCATCGCCGGGCTGCGCTTCGCCGCGCCGATCATATCATCGTGCTCAAGGATGGCCGTGTCGAGGCCGAGGGCCGGCTTGACGATCTGCTGCTCACGAGCGACGAGATGCAGCGGCTATGGCACGGCGAGGCCGAGCCGCTATCCGCAGGCGACGACGCGATCGTGGTCGCATAGATGGCTGAGAAGTGGAGGCCAGTCAGGGAGGCATAGCGCCTCCCTGTTTTTTATACGTTGAGCGCCGGATCGGGAGTGCGAATCTCGCCCAGGCTGCGCTCCTGCTCTGCCGACCGCTGTCGCTCATCAACCCATGCATCGCGGCCCTGTTTCGCCGAGTCGAAAAGCGCGTGCAGATCTTGCGCATCGTCCAGTCGATCGGCCAGGGTGTTGAGAAAGCCGGCCATGTGGCGCAGCCAGAGCTGGATCGCGTCGGCGTTAGTCAGGCAGATGTCGCGATGCATCACGGGATCGCCCGATGCCAGCCGCGTCAGATCGCGATAGCCGGTGGCCGCCAGCGCGCTCATCTCGGCCCAGCGCGGATCTTGAGTCGTGATCTGTGCCAGCGCGGTGCTGAGCAAAAACGGTAGATGGCTCACAGCTGCGACATAGGCGTCGTGATCGGCGGCTGAAAGACAGAGCGGGCGCGCGCCGATACTCGCCACCAGAGCTTCGAGCCGTGCCAGCGCCTTGGGCGCAGTGTGATCATCAGGTGTCAGGCAGTAGACCGCGCTGCGAAAAAGATCGGCACGGGCGTTGACAACGCCGTGCCGTTCCGAGCCAGCCATCGGATGTCCGCCGATAAACGACACATGCGGCGGCAGCGATTCTCTGGCCCAGGCCGCGACCTGCGCCTTGGTGCTGCTCACATCGCTGACGATCGCGCCGCACTTCAGATCCGCCGCGATCTGCGCGAAGATCGCCTGGACAACCATCACCGGCGTGGCCACGACGACCAGATCGGCCTCGCGCACAGCTTCGTGCAGCGTAAAGGCCGGACGATCGATCGCGCCGCGCTCCAGAGCCGCCGTGATCACAGCCGGGTCACGATCCCAGCCTGTGACGACAACATCAATCGACGATTCCCGGAGCGCCAGGCCCAGGGAACCGCCGATCAAGCCCAGACCAATAATCGAAACATTCATCAAGCTATTATCTCGCCGCATAACCCAGCGATCGTTAGCGCATCTCAACCTGCTCATAGGCGGTGGTGCGACCAACTGCATTCGCGACCGCGTTGAGACGCTCCATCATGTCTGTAAAGTTCTCGATCGTCAGCGACTGCGAGCCATCGGAGACCGCGCGATCCGGATCGGGATGGACCTCGATGATCAGGCCGTCGGCGCCAGCGGCCGCAGAGGCCAGCGCCAGCGGCGTGACCAGACGCCATTTGCCCGTGCCGTGGCTCGGATCGGCGATGACCGGAAGATGCGTCATGCGCTTGGCGTACGCGACCGCGTTCAGATCGAAGGTGTTACGAGTCGCCGTCTCGAAGGTGCGAATACCGCGCTCACACAGCATGACCTGCTTGTTGCCCGAGGCCATCACATACTCGGCCGCCAGCAGCCACTCCTCGATCGTCGCCGACAGGCCGCGCTTGAGCAGCACCGGAATATTGGTGCGGCCAACCTCTTCGAGCAGGAGGTAGTTCTGCATGTTGCGCGCGCCGATCTGGAAAACGTCGGTGTACTGGCCGACCAGCGCGACGTCGCTTGGTGTCATGACCTCGGTGACGATGCCCAGGCCAGTCTTTTCGCGGGCCTCGGCC
This sequence comes from Herpetosiphonaceae bacterium, assembly GCA_036402055.1. Lineage (GTDB taxonomy): Bacteria > Chloroflexota > Chloroflexia > Chloroflexales > Kallotenuaceae > LB3-1. The sequence goes on along the minus strand of DASWTQ010000092.1, from coordinate 5,133 downwards.
AGCAGCTCCAGGCCACGCTCGCCCAGACCACGGAAGGCGTAGGGCGAGGTGCGGGGCTTGTACGCGCCGCCGCGCAGCAGCTTCGCGCCTGCCTCGCGCACGCCGTACGCCGTGCGGAGCAGCTGCTCCTCGCTCTCGACCGAGCACGGGCCGGCCATGACAACGATCTCGTTGCCGCCGATCTCGACATCACGGACCTTAACGATGGTCGGCACCGGCTGGAATTCGCGGCTCGCCAGCTTGTAGCCTTTGGTCACCCGCAGTGCCTTTTCGACGCCGGGCAGCGCTTCCATGGCGCTGGTCAGGCCGCTGGGAATGGGCGAGCCCAGCACGCCGATCACGGTGCGCTCTTCGCCCTGCGAGACCTGTCCCGACAGCCCGATCTCTTCGAGCCGTGCTAATACTTCCGCTACCTGAACTGCTGACGCTGCTGCTTTCATCGCGATGATCATCGATTTGCTCCTTAATAGATTCTTAATTTAAGTTCTGCTTATCGGATCGTGAAGCTGTATCTGCTGTCATAACAGCCCCAAAAACCGTCGTCTTGCTGAGAGTGCTGCCTGATCGGCGTGTGGCGGAGTCTGGAGTTCGTATGTCCTGATCAAGTAAATGCGTTGCTGCGGCTTGATATTCAACGCCGTCTAGCGTGTGCTAGGCGATCGCCGATGCAAGCTCAACACCTCGTTCCGGCCGCAGTGAGCGCGCGCCTTTGATATACACATGCTTGATCTCAGCCTGAGATTTTGGCGTATTCCAGTGAATCAGGACGCGGATGCACATGGGTAGTGCCTTGGCAACCGCCATCTCGTGGGTGCAGATGAGGGCAACATCGTGCCAGCCCAGCTCACGGGCGGCAAGCGCGGGAAATTCGGCGTTCAGATCGTGAGTGGTTGAGAAGATAACGCTGCCGATGTCTGCGCTGTCGAGATCGTTGGCCTCGATCAACAGCAGGAGTAGCTCCCGTGTCGCCCGCAAGATCGCGTCGGGGGTGTTGGCTTCGCTGGTCGTCGCACCGCGAATTCCACGACAAAACATGATCATCCTGTCCTCCATCAGAAAGACTCGTGGTAGGAGTAGAGCGGATTGTGGTGATTCTCAGCCAGCGTCGTTGATAGCAGAGGTTCTCAGCCAGCGTCATTGATAGCGAGAGGATTAAGAAAGGAGCGTGGGCTTTGCTGCCTCACGCTCCGTAGTTTCACAAGTTTGTGAACACCAGCTACTCAGCGTGTAGCAACTATATGTGCTCCGCTAAAGTAGTAATATAGATTGAAGATGCGTGTGGTGCTGTTCACGGGTTAATTCTCATTTACTTATAGCGACTATAGCACATGGACTATTCGCTCGTCAAGCACGTTTGTGGTCCTATATCCTACTCAGGACCACCCTTCCAAAAGATAACTTGTGATAAAATGTGCAACTTGACGCGATCGTGCGCGTGTGCCGTTTGTGTCGATGTGCATATTACCACAGAGTTACCATAATTTGGAGGAGAATATTAATGGCTCAACAAAAAGTGCTTGTTACCGGAGGCTCGGGCTTCCTTGGTATTAATCTGATTCGCTACCTCCATGCGCGAGGCTATGCGATTGTCTCGCTGGATCTTGAGGATTTCACCTACCCGGATATGCGGGACAAGATCACGGCGATCAAGGGCGATATTCGCAACATGGAGACCGTCGATCGCGCGATGGAAGGCGTGGATTTTGTGGTGCATACCGCAGCCGCGCTGCCGCTCTACACGAAGGAAGACATTTATACGACCGATGTGGTCGGTACGCGCACGGTGCTGGAGGTGGCGCTGCACCACAACGTAAAGCGCGCGGTGCATATTTCGTCGACGGCCGTGTATGGCATTCCTGACCACCATCCGCTCTTCGAAAACGATCGTCTGGAAGGCGTCGGACCCTACGGCCAGGCCAAGATTCAGGCCGAGATGGTCTGCCTGGAATACCGCGCTCGTGGTCTGGTCGTGCCGATCCTGCGGCCAAAATCTTTTATCGGGCCGGAGCGGCTGGGCGTGTTTGCGCTGCTCTACGATTGGGCGCTCGACAAGCGCAACTTCCCGATGATCGGCAGCGGCAACAACCGCTATCAGCTGCTGGATGTCGAAGATCTGTGCGAGGCGATCTACCTGTCGCTGACGCTGGACGCGGATGTCGTCAACGATACGTTCAACATCGGCGCGGCTGAGTTTGGCACCATGAAGCAGGATTATCAGGCGGTGCTGGATTACGCGGGCTTTGGCAAGCGCATCATCGGCTTTCCGGCCACTCCGGCGATCTGGGGCCTGCGCCTGCTGGAAGCGCTGCGGGTATCGCCGCTCTACAAGTGGGTGTATGAGACGGCCTCCAAAGATTCGTTCGTGTCGATCGAGAAGGCTGAGCGCAAGCTGGGCTTCCGGCCGAAGTACTCGAATAAAGACGCGCTGCTGCGTAACTTTAAGTGGTATATCGACAATCGCGCGCAGTTCCAGTCGCAGTCCGGCATCTCGCATCGCGTGCCGTGGAAGCAGGGCGCGATCGGGATCTTGAAGCGCGCCTTCTAGCTCGTATCCCTAATACTGCAACCGATCTTGGATCTGGCACTGCCGGATTCGAGGTCGGTTTTTTAGTACTTCAGTCCTGGGTATCATCTAGTTCTAGGAGAATAGTGTAGTGGCCGGCGTGCCGGTGAATGCCCGCCATCCATGCTACGCTGTACATTCTACTCAGCAATTGATGGGTTGATCTTCTGGATTTGTCAGCTACAATACTTCTTAACCTTTGGCCACAGCATGGATTGGTAAGTGTTTCGCAAGCTCACAGCTCAACTCCGCAACATAGCTCGGCGCTGGTCTGCGCAGCCACTCCGGTCAGCCAGCCTTGGTCTCCTGCTCATGACTCTGATCGTGAGCGGGCCGCTGGCATGCTTTGTTCACTGCGAGGTTGCGGATGCGGGACATCATCATGCTGCTGGTGCAAGCCATGCCGGGCATCAGCATGCCGGCTATCAGCCGGCCTCCACGGTTAGCGCCCTGATCAGTAGCCACGCGCTGCTGCTCATCAACGAGCACGGCGATCATGCGCTCTGCGATCAGGTAATAAGCCAATCCTCTGATGTCGTGCCCAGCGCCCTGACGATCGGCGTAGTACTGGTGGCGAGCTTCGTAATCCCGATGCTTGCCGTCAGCTTAGCGCATGTCGATCGCAACCCCCAGGTACGACGAATGGCCTTGCCGCCGCCACTGGCCCCTCCTCGATCTGCTCCAGCGTTAGCTTAGCTCATCTCGGCACCTGCTGCTGAGAATGATCACGTTTTATCCGAGCCGGATGTCGGCTCGTCGATTAAGCTATGCATTATGGAGCATCCTGTTATGAACAATTCCCGCTTTTTCCGCGTCTTCCTGCTGGCTATGTTGCTCGTCGGCGGTCTCTTTAGCGTTTCCAGTGCTTCCGCGCACGAACATCGCGAGATCGGCAAGTACACGTTTGTCGTCGGCTTTTTGAACGAGCCGGCCTTCGAGGGCGAGCTTAACGCCATGTCGGTGCGCATCACAAACACCGAAACCAAGCAGCCGGTCGAAGGTTTAGAGAACACGCTCAAGGCCGAGCTGATCTACGGCGCGTCGAAGCGCGATATGACGCTGACGCGGGTGTTTAACGATCCGGGTCATTACAAGGCGCACTTCTACCCCACGGCGGCGGGCGCTTACACCTTCCACTTCTTCGGCGACATCGAGGGCGCGCAGGTCGACGAGCAGTTCACATCAAAGCCGGGCGGTTTCAACGAGGTGCAGGCTCCGGCCGCGCTGCAATTTCCGGCCTCGGTTCCCGCCGCCGGCGAGCTAAGCACGCAGCTCGCCGCAGCGCAAAGCTCGGCCCAGACGGCGACGCTGCTCGGCGGCGGTGGTTTGCTGTTCGGCCTGGTCAGCCTGGGCGTAGCCATCGCGGCGCTGCGTGGTCGGAGCAGCCGAGCCAAGGTCGGCGAGCCTTCGGTTGCGCGGTCATCGAACTAAGCATCGCGTTAGTGAGCGCGGCAGTGCCTGGCATTGCCGCGCCCATCGTTTGATCCGAGTCACGCTGAACAATGTAGCGTTTGAAATGAAGATCTGCTGGTGATATTTGATGCGACGGTTAAGCTTTGCTTTGTTTGGTATTTTTCTCTGCGCTCTCGCGTTCTTTCCTCGCAGCACTGAGGCCCACGCGAACCTGATCGAATCCACGCCGGCGGCAAATCAAGTGATCGCCGAGGCTCCGTCGACGGCGCGACTGCGCTTCAGCGAGCCGCTCGAAGCTTCGTATAGCCGGGCCGTGCTGCTCAGCGTCGACGGTGGTCCAGTCAGCACGGATCTCAGCCGCGTCGATCCCAACGACGAGTATGTGATACTGCTGGATCTGCCGGCGCTGCCGGAGGGCCAGTATGTGCTGCAATGGCGCACGCTGTCGTCGGCGGATGGCCATACGCTGGAGGGCGTGGTTCCGTTTGCGATCGGCGATCCTGAGTCGGCTAATGCGCCAGTGCTGCTGCCGCCAGCTCCACCCGATCCGCTGGCGCTGCCGTCGGCGCTGGATGTGGCGCTGCGCTGGCTGACAGTGCTCTCGCTCTCGCTGATCGTCGGCAGCCTGATCTTTGGAGCTGTGGTCTGGCAACCGGTTGTCGGACCTGAGTCCGTTGTCGCGCAAGAGCTGGCGGCAGTGCTTCGGAGGCTGCTGCTGAGCGCGGCGATCGTGGCGCTGCTGGCGGCGCTGGGCACGCTGATTCTGGCGGGCAGCAAGACCGGCCTGGGCATGATCGGACTGCTCACGGGCTCAAGGGTTGGCCTGCTGCTTGGGCTACGTGTGCTGCTGGCGCTCGCGCTGCTGGCGGTGCTGAGCCTGGCTATTCCTTATCGACGTGTATCTGCGCTGGTGTTTGGCGGCGGCGCGCTCTTGACGATCAGCCTGCTGAGCCACAGTGCCGCTCCGCAAACGCGTGATGCCAGCGTGCTCAGCGCGGTCGAGACCGGCGTGGCGATCATCTTCGACTTTGTGCATTTGCTGGCGACTGCTGCCTGGGTCGGGGCGCTGCCGGCGCTGCTGCTGGGCGTGCGCGCGCTGCGAAGCAACGAGGCCGAGAAGCTGCACGGCAAACCGACGCTGCTTGTCGCGCGCTTCA
>DASWTQ010000091.1:0-3316 GCA_036402055.1 Herpetosiphonaceae bacterium | reverse complement strand
AGCGTGCCCAGCGATTCGAGATCGAGCGGCAGAAGGTTGCTCTCGTTGCGCAGCAGCACGGCCGTGCGCTCGGCGGCCTGGCGAGCAACCTCGCGGTGCGCGGGATCGGTCAGCACCGGCCGCGCACGCTCCTCGGCGACGAACGGCTCGTCGAAAAGCCCCAGGCGCAGCTTGGCTTCCAGCACCCGGCGAACGCTGGCGTCGAGCGTTGTCTCGGCAACCCGCCCGTCCGCGACCGCCGTCGGCAGCTGGGCATAGGCCGGATCGGCGATCGCCATCTCCATGTCGCAGCCGGCGTTCAGCCCAAAGACGCCCGCCTCGGCCAGATCCTGCGCGAAGCCATGGGTCTGGAGGCTGCGCACGGCGTTGGCGTCGGAGACGACCCAGCCGCTAAAGCCCCAGGTCTGCCGCAGCACCTCGTCGAGCAGCCAGCGATTGCCGGTCGCCGGTACTCCGTTGAGCGGCATGTAGGCCGTCATCACGTTGCCGGCACCGGCGTCCAGCGCCGCCTTGAAGGGCGGGAGGTAGACGTTCCACAGCTCGTAGTCGGAAAGATTGACCTCGTCGTAGTCGCGGCCACCGAGCGCGGCACCGTAGCCGGCGAAATGCTTCGGTCCGGCGATCACGCGATCCGGCGTGCCGAGCCCTGCGCCCTGGAAGCCACGTACCTGCGCGGCGGCAATCGCCGCGCCGAGATAAGGATCTTCGCCGGCGCCCTCGATGATCCGCCCCCAGCGTGGGTCGCGGCTGATGTCGACCATCGGCGCGAAGGTCCAGTGGATGCCGACGGCGCGCGCCTCCCGCGCGGCAACCGCCTGCCCGCGCTCGACGGTCTCCGGGTCCCACGAGGCCGCCATGGCGATCGGCACCGGCAGGATCGTGCGGAAACCGTGGATCACGTCAAACCCGAAGATCACAGGGATGCCATGCCGGTTGCCTGCCAGCGCGAGCTTCTGCAAGCGGTTGATCTCGGCGGGCTCTCGCACAAAGAGCAGCGATCCGGCCGCGCCACGCGCCAGCGCATCCTCGACATGTTGGGGCTGGTTGGACACCGGCAGCGCCTCGACGGCGCCTGGCGGCACGTCGCGCAGGAAGCCGAAGTAGAAGAACTGAGTCAGCTGGCCCGCCTTCTCCTCGACCGACATCTGGCTGAGAAGCACGTCAACGTGCTCACGGATCGCGTTCGGGTCGTTCATACAGAACTCCTTCTGATGCACGGCGTAGGCTATCGCCCGCGCATATGCAGCTGCAACCGAGGTCATCGAAGGTTATACCACAGATTCCCCGCAACCACTGCCGGCAAGCAGACCGCCACCGGCGAAAACGAGCCGAGAGCTGCGAGCCCAGCGCGATGTTTGGACCCTGAGCTGCCGCGCCCCTAGCTGCCCGCACTCGTATAGCGCGGCAGCGTACGGCACCAGAGCACGACGCTCGCGACCGTCAAGGCCAGCGCACAAACAAGCGGCAGGAGCGCCGGCAGCGCGCCGGGCTTGCCCAGCAGCCACGCGATCGGATGGAACGCGGCCAGGCCGTAGGGCAGCAGAAACGTGAGCACACCATACAGCAGATACGGAAAGATCGTCAGCGGATACTTGGCAAACTGATGATTGTCGAACACAACCCGCGTGATCGTGACCGAGTCGAGCAGCCAGAAGGCCGAGACGCTGCACAGGAGATTCAGGCTAAAAAAGATGCCGCCGCCTGCCAGCACGCTCACCATCCAGTAAACTATCTGCCAGCCGGCGAAAACCGACGGCAGACTCGGAGCCGCCAGCGCCACGAGTATACTTCCGCACACAAAATCGCCGATCCCGACATGATTGAAGCGCTCGGCCAGCAGATGAAACAACGGATGGACGGGCCGGGTCATGAATGTATCGAACTTGCCGCTGCGCACCAGATGCGTCATCGACCACAGGTTATCCGCGAACATCTGGTTCAAGGCCAGCGAAAGGATCAGACTGCCGTAGAGCAGCTGTAGCTCCGGCAGCGTCCAGCCCTCCATCGTGCCGGTCTGGCGCAGAATAAAGAACAGCGCGAGAAACGTGCTCGTCTGCATCACCGCGCTCGCCACGGCACCGATCACAAAGTCCAGCCGGTAGCTCAACAATGTTTTGATGCGCAGCTTGAGAAAATAGCCGTACAAGGCGATATAGCGTCGCACATCAACCTCCCGCGATCGTCACAACTTTTTGGGCCTGCCCGTACACATAGCGCGACACGATCGTATAGACGGCGATCCAGCCCAGCTGCTCCAGCACGATCCAGCTCCACGGCGGATTGGCTACGCCGTCCAGCAGCAAGCTCAGCGGCACGGCCAGCGCCTGGCCGAACGGCGAGTGCAGGGCCACGGCGGCGAGCGCCGGTGGCAGCCAGCTGACCGGAATCAGCGTGCCGCCGAGAAAAGCCGCGATGCCCCAGCGAATCACGTTCAGGCCCCAGGTGGCCGTCGTCACAAATGCCAGACAGCTCAGCGTCCAGTCGAACAAATAGATGATCGCGTAGCCCAGGAATGCGCTGCTCAAGAACTGGAGCCAGCTCAGCGGATGCGCGGGCAGCGCGACGTCAAAGACCATGGTGGCGATCAAAATCAGCGGTATGCGCAGCACAAGCTCGAACGCCAGGCGGCCCAGCGATTTGGTGAAGGATACCCACTGAAGATCCACGGGTCGCAGCAGCTCGGTTGCCAGCTCGCCGTCACGCACCAGCCGGCCGAAGTAGGAAAGCCCGACGTATTCGAGCCCGTTGCTGTTCGTGAGCAAGACGGCAAAGATTCTGGCCCAGACCATCAGGCTGACAGCCGTCGCCTCGGGGTAGCCCTGAATCGTGGTGTGGCCCACGTAGACGGCGCGCCAGAAGTAATAGACCAGGACTAAGCCCAGCGTCTCGATGAGCAGATTGATCCAGACGCTGTAGCTATAGGCCAGCTGGACGCGCCACACGAGCGGAATAAACGCCAGGCCGCTGCGAACGTTACGTATGAATCGCGTCATACCAGCTCGCTGACCGGCTCCAGGCCGCTGGTGTAGATCTGCCGTACGATACGTTCGAGCGAGGGCTCTTCGATGGAAAAATCCTCGATCTCGATCTGCGGCAGCAACGCCTCCAGCAGCCGGCTCGCGCTGAGCTGTCCCCGATCGAAGCGAATCACGAGATCCCGCCCGCTATGGCTGCTGATCTCCGCGCCCGGCGGCAACTGCGGCACGCGCTGGCTTGCGACCTGAAGATGCACATGTCGATAGCGGCCCAGCGCCTCCGTGAGCGCCGCCAGCGGGCCATCGTAGATCTTGCTGCCCGCGTCGACGATAATGATCCG
>DASWTQ010000090.1:0-19953 GCA_036402055.1 Herpetosiphonaceae bacterium | reverse complement strand
GACGGATCTGCATGTGGTCGACGGTGAGCTGACCGATCCCAAGCTGCCGCTGGTCCCCGGCCACGAGATTGTCGGCATGGTGGTGCAGCGCGGCGAACACGTCCAGCGCTTCGGCATTGGCGATCGGGTGGGTGTGCCCTGGCTAGGCTGGACCTGCGGCCAGTGTCACTCCTGCCAAACGGGACGCGAGAATCTGTGCGACCAGGCTCGCTTCACCGGCTATCATCTCGACGGCGGCTATGCCGAGTATGTGGCGGCGGATCAGTGCTTCTGCTTCGCCATCCCGGCGGACTATCCCGATCTTCAGGCAGCGCCGCTGCTGTGTGCCGGGCTGATCGGCTACCGCTCCTTGCGGATGGCGGGCGATGCGCGGCGGCTGGGCCTGTATGGCTTTGGGGCAGCAGCGCATATTGTTGCACAGGTAGCTCGTTTTGAAGGGCGAGAGGTCTACGCCTTCACCCGTCCCGGCGACACAGCGGCGCAACAGTTTGCACGCGATATGGAAGCTGTGTGGGTGGGCAGTTCCGACCAGTTGCCGCCGAAGCCGCTGGATGCGGCGATCATCTTTGCGCCCGTCGGCGCGCTAGTCCCCACTGCGCTTCATGCGATTGCCAAAGGCGGCACCGTGGTCTGCGGCGGTATTCATATGAGCGATATTCCAGGATTTCCTTACGATCTGTTGTGGGGTGAGCGGATGATCCGCTCGGTCGCGAATCTGACACGGCGCAACGGCGAGGAGTTTCTGACATTGGCCCCCCAGATTCCCATACATACGGAGGTCCAACCCTTTCCACTGTCCGACGCCGACGCAGCGCTGGCCGACCTCAGAAACGGGAACGTGCGGGGCGCGGCGGTGATCGTCGTTGCGGAGGACATGGCTGGATGAGGAGCCTTCCCCTATATTGGAAGCGCCTCATGCGCTGACCGCAGTCCGCTGCTTCCTTTTCGGTGGCAGCGGACTGCGGTCTTGTTATAGGATGGAGACCCTGTGCTGCGCCGCTTCAGCTGGTAGCACAGCACAGAGCCTCATGCTCGTAGCACGATGGCTCTCCGTTCACACTGCGCCCCTGGGGAGCGGTTGCCGCGAGAACTGCCCGTGATTGACCATAGCGACGACCCCGACGACGATCCACCACGAGGCGGCTAACACGAACACATAGGTCAGATAGGCCGCGCCGGTCGCCCGTGCACCGAAGATGAAGGTACAGACAACCAGGCTCGCGTGCATCAGCAGCGCTACCAGCAAGCTCCCGGTGCGATCGTACACCCAGACCATGAGCACCCGATAGGCCAGCAGCTGCCCGACGAGTAGACTCACGCCGGTCGCTGTCCAGAACAGGGCGAGGGAGAGTCCTCCCGCGTAGCTGTCGCCGATCCACAGATCGTTGGTCAGGAGGTGCCACGCGCCCCACACCACCCCGGCGATCAGTCCCGTGGTGAAGACGCCGTACCGCCGCCGCAGCTGGGGAATAGCGAATCCCGTCCAGCCGATCTCCTCGAAGAGGCCTACCCCCAGCCCGGCGGCGATACTGGACAGGAGCATCGCCGTTTTGTCGCTGGTGACGAGGATGGTGGGAAGATAGACCGGATCAGTGAGCGCCAGCGTGGCGTGGACGGCTGTGTACACGAGCGGGGCAGTCAGAAACGCGATCGCATACCAGCGCCCGTCTACGTGCCAGCGCAGCAGCCGCGAGCCCAGATCGCGAACGCCGGTCTTCCCGGAGACGAGGCTGGTCAACAGGAGACCAGCCACGCTAGGACCACCGAGCATCGCCAAGATCATGAGCGGCAGGCGCGGATCGGACTGCCAGACGGTTCCTGAATCGGTCTCACCAGGACCACCGATGACCAGCAAGCCGCCCCAGGAAATAACGAAGGTGAGGAAGTAGTAGCTGAGCAGCGGGTGCTGGGTGATGAATGTCTTACTGGTTTTCATTCTACCCTCCTTGTACCGTGATCGGGATTGCCCCATTCACGCGGCCCGCGTCCGCAGGGATGGTCGCGAGAGGTGCCCGTGGTTCGCGACAGCGACGGCGCCAACAACCGCCCACAGCGCGGCAGCCAACAGGAGGTTGTACGTCACGGCGGGTACCACGGCGAAGTCCAGCGGCTCGAAGATCAGCGAGCTGGCAGATAGGCTCGCGTGCATGAGCATCGCCACCAGCAGGCTCCCGCCGTTCCGATCGTACACCCAGACCATGAGGACGCGATAGGCCGATAATGATCCGGCATAGAAGATCAGCGCAGGCAGGAAGATCGCTGGGGAGAGCGAGCCGGCGTTCGTGCCGCTGATCACCCAGAAGGCGATCAGGTAGTGCCACACGCCCCACAAAAAGCCCACGATCAGCCCGGTCGCAAGGACACTGTGGCGTTCCAACAGCCTGGGGATGGCGAATCCGGTCCAGCCAAGCTCCTCTAAGAGACCACCACCCACAAGTCCCCATCCGATTCCAAACAGCAGCAGGGCCGTCTTCCCGTTCGTGGTCAGGATGCGGGGAAGGAAGGCGGGGGAGGCGAGCGAGAGCGCAAGCAGGAGCCCTGACACCAGGAATGGAGCGAAGCACAGCGCAACCGTGTACCAACGCACATCCACCCGCCATCTCATCATCCTCGCGAAAAGGTCGCGATAGCCGGCCCTGCCTGCGACGAGGCCGGTCAACACCAGACTTGCGATGCTGGGACCGGCGAACAATGCCCCGAGCACCAATGGTAGGAGCCGTGTGACATGCTCATTGGTCGGCGGGAAGGGGCTCGGCGCGATCACGATGAGGATACCGCCCCAGGAGATGACGAAGGTCAGGGCATAGTAGCTCAGCACGGGGTGCCGCGTGATAAAAGCTCTCGTAGTCTTCATGCTGTCCTCCTTTGAGCTACGCGCCTAACCTGCGGGCGCTGTCAGTACGTGTACTGGCAGTGCTCTCTGCGGGCGGTGGAAAAAACGAGCGCAGAACGGCGCATCCGAAGCTTATGGATCACCTTACAGCCGGAGGACAGTGGCGGGCGAAAAGGAACGACCATGGGCGGCGAAGAAGTCTTCACGTGCGTGTGAACGGTTTTGATGCCAGACAGAGTTCGTGGTGACCTACCTCATCCCGCGCTCCAGTGGTCACTTCACCACCAGCCGAATCGATTCATTCTTTCTGTAAGCATCAGCCGAGACCTACAATCATGGGAGCAGAGCATACGCAACCGTGCTTCGTCAGCGTTGAGGAAGTGATGACCACCCGCTCTGCGGGAGGCAGCTATGCAAACCGCCACATCACAATTTGAACAAGACGACCAACGCGCGGCGCAAACCATTCGCTATTGGATGCATGCACCTGCGATCACGATCACCGCCGAGGCTCCCGTGAGCGAAGCCCTGGCGCTGATGCATGAGCACTCCATCCGGCGGCTGCCGGTGGTCACCGCAACCACTCAACTCTGCGGCATCATTACCGACGGCGATATTCGCGGCGCGGACGTGCTCCACGCCACCGGTCTTGACCTGCGCCAGATCGCTAGCTCGCTCCAACGGATACCTGTGGGTGAGGTCATGACCGAGCGGCCCATCGCCGTCACACCCACGACCACCCTCCGTGAGGCCGCCCTGCTGATGCTGGACAATAAGATCGGCGGGCTGCCGGTGGTCGATGCGGCCAACACCGTCGTCGGCGTGATCACCGAGAGCGACCTGTTCGAGGCGCTGGTCTGCTATCTGGACTGGGCAACCGCCCATCCCTGAACCGGCGTCGAGTGGATGCAGCACAAGGAGCACGTGATGAATATCGACTCTGCCACGTTGAAGCCCTATCTGACCCGTTTACTCGACAGCCCTGAAGGCGTTTGGCTACGGGCGGCCTTGGTGTATCGAGGCACGCCCGCAGATGCGAGGGCCTGCCCAAGCAGCGGATAACCGACGGATTGTGCTGCGCCAGGTGAATCATAATGATCTTTGCACAGCTTGACCGCTTTGTGCTTGGTCAATCCCCAACCGCAAGCGCAGTTCTGCGTCGTCCACATATCCCGATCCGTTGCCAAACCGCTACGCTGCGTCGTCGTTCTCGAACACGCACGCCCGATCCCGGCTGCTACGCTCATGGCAATCCAAGCTGTGCTGCTCGGCGCTTCACCACGCGATCCTCCTCAGCCATCACCGATCGCCCTGGCACGGCAGCCATGCTGACATGTGTGCAGGAGGCAAACATGAGTCCGGTACAGGTGACGATCGACGGCAACGAAGCGGCGGCGACGGTTGCCTACAAGCTCAGCGATATGATTGCGATTTATCCGATCACGCCCGCAACCCCGATGGGCGAACAGGCCGACGCCTGGTCAGCCACGCGCACGCCCAACCTCTGGGGCACCGTCCCGCAGGTGATCGAGATGCAGTCGGAGGCGGGAGCCGCCGGCGCGATCCACGGCGCGCTGCAAACCGGCGCGCTGGCGACGACGTTCACGGCCTCGCAGGGCCTGCTGCTGATGCTGCCCAACATGTTCAAAATCGCGGGCGAACTGACGCCGGCCGTGTTTCATGTCGCGGCGCGCGCTGTCGCCACGCAGGCCCTTTCGATCTTCGGCGACCACTCCGACGTGATGGCGGCGCGCAGCACCGGCTGGGCCTTGCTGGCCGCGCACAACGTCCAGGCCGCCCAGGATCTCGCCGCGATCGCGCACGCCGCCACGCTCCAAGCGCGCGTACCGTTTGTGCATTTTTTCGACGGCTTTCGCACCTCGCACGAGATCAACACGCTGGTCCAGCTCGGCGACGACGAGCTGCGCGCGCTGATCGACGATCGGCTGGTACGCGACCATCGCGCGCGTGCAATGTCGCCGGAGCACCCGAGCATTCGCGGCACGGCCCACAACCCCGACACCTACTTTCAGGCGCGTGAGACGGTCAACCCGTTGTATCGTGCCTGCCCGGCAATCGTGCAGCAGACGATGGATCGCTTTGCCGCCCTGACCGGCCGTCGCTACCGACTGTTCGACTACAGCGGAGCGTCTGACGCCGAGCGCGTGATTGTGATCATGGGATCGGGCGCGGAGACGGCGGCAGAAACCGCAGCCTATCTCAACGCGCGCGGTGAGCAGGTCGGCGTGGTCAACGTCCATCTATACCGTCCGTTTTCGGTCGAACACTTCATGCAAGCGCTGCCGCCGACGGTGAGGGCGATCGCGGTGCTGGATCGCACCAAGGAGCCGGGCAGCACCGGCGAGCCGCTGTATCTGGATGTTGTGGCCGCGATCAATGAGGCCAGCGCGCAGGCTCGCTCGGTGCCGCAGATCGTCGGCGGACGCTACGGTCTGGCCTCCAAAGAGTTCACGCCGGCGATGGTCAAAGCCGTCTTCGACGAGCTGAGCCGCGAACGACCACGCAACCACTTCACGATCGGTATCGACGACGATGTAACGCATACCAGCCTGACCTACGATTCGACCTTCCAGATTGAAGATCCTGTGACGACACGCTGTGTCTTCTGGGGCCTGGGCTCGGACGGCACGGTCGGCGCGAACAAGGACTCGATCAAGATCATTGGCGCGGAGCCCGGCACCTACGCGCAGGGCTACTTCGTCTACGATTCTAAAAAGTCGGGCTCAGTCACGATCTCGCATCTGCGCTTCGGCCCCATGCCGATCCACGCGCCGTATCTCGTACAAGCCGCCAGCTTCGTGGCCTGTCACCAGTGGCATTTCCTGGAGCGCTTCGACGTGCTCAAAGAGCTGCTGCCAGGCGGAACGTTCCTGCTCAACAGTCCGTACGGGCCGCGCGAGGTGTGGGAGCATCTGCCGCGCGAGGTGCAGCAGGCAATCGTCGAGCGCGATCTGCGTTTGTTTGTGATCGACGCCGCGGGCGTGGCGCGCCAGCAGCGCCTGGGCGGTCGTATCAACCGCATCATGCAAACCTGCTTCTTCGCCATTGGCAGCGGCATGCCCCGTGAGCAGGCGATCGCCAGGATCAAGGCCAGCATCGAAAAAACCTATAGCAAGCGCGGCGCGGCGGTGGTGCAGCAAAACCTGGAGGCCGTCGATCAGGCGCTGGCGCATCTCCATGAGGTGTCAGTGCCGCTGGCGATCATGGGCCAAATCAGCCGTCGCCCGCCGGTGCCGTGTGCCGCGCCCGACTTTGTGCGCGACGTGTTGGGGCCGATGATCGCTCAGCGCGGCGACGAGCTGCCCGTGAGTCTGCTGCCCAGCGACGGCACGTATCCCTCGGGCACCGCGAAATGGGAAAAGCGCAACCTGGCGACCGAGATTCCTGTCTGGGATGCGGATCTGTGCATCCAGTGCGGCAAGTGCGCGTTTGTGTGCCCCCACGCCGTGATCCGCATGAACGTCGTCGAGCCGGCGGCGCTGAGCGATGCACCCGCGACGTTCCAGAGTGCCGACGCGCGCTTCAAAGAGTTTCCCGGCCAGCGCTTCACGCTTCAGGTCTCGCCCGACGACTGCACCAGCTGCGGACTGTGCATCGAAGCCTGCCCGGTCAAGGATAAGCGGCAGGTCGGACGCAAGGCGATCAACATGCAGCCCCAAGCGCCGATCCGCGCTCAGGAGCAGGACAACTGGAATTTCTTTGTCACCCTGCCTGAGATCGATCGCACACAGCTCAATCCGCACACGATCAAGAACGCGCAGCTGCTCATGCCGCTCTTCGAGTTTTCGGGCGCGTGCGCGGGCTGCGGCGAAACGCCGTATCTCAAGCTTCTCTCGCAGCTCTTCGGCGAGCGCGCGCTGATCGCCAATGCCACGGGCTGCTCCTCGATCTACGGCGGCAACCTGCCGACCACGCCCTGGACCGCGAACGCGCAGGGTCGCGGCCCGGCCTGGGCCAACTCGCTCTTCGAGGATAACGCCGAGTTCGGATTGGGGATGCGCGTCACGCTGGACAAGCAGGCCGAGTATGCCGGCGAGCTGCTGCCCGCGCTGGCCGAGCTGGTCGGCGGCGAACTGGTTGACGCCCTGTTGAACGCCGATCAAAGCACCGAGGCGGGCATCGCAGCGCAACGTGAGCGCGTGCTGCTGCTCAAAACGCGCTTAGCGCAGAGCGACTCAAGCCGTGGCCGGGAGCTGCTGAGCGTGGCGGATGCGCTGGTGCGCAAAAGCGTGTGGCTGGTCGGCGGCGACGGCTGGGCCTACGACATCGGCTACGGCGGCCTGGATCATGTACTGGCGTCGGGACGGAACGTCAACGTGCTGGTGCTCGACACCGAGGTGTACTCCAACACGGGCGGCCAGGCCTCGAAATCCACGCCGCGTGGAGCGGTGGCGAAGTTTGCCGCGCGCGGAAAAGGGACGCCCAAAAAAGATCTGGGCCTGCTGGCGATGATGTACGGCACTGTCTACGTAGCGCGCGTGGCCATGGGCGCCAACGATCAGCAGACGCTGCAGGCGTTCCTGGAGGCCGACGCCTACGACGGCCCGTCGCTGATCATCGCCTACAGCCACTGCATCGCCCACGGCTACGATCTGCGCCACGGCCTGAGCCAGCAAAAGCTGGCGGTGCAGTCGGGTCACTGGCCGCTGTTCCGCTACAATCCCCGGCTGATCGCGGCCGGCACCAACCCGCTGCGCGTCGACTCCCCTGCGCCGAGCGTACCGCTGGAGCAGTACGCCTACAACGAGACACGCTACCAGATGCTCCAGGCCAGCGATCCCGAGCGCGCCGAAGCGGTGATGGCGGATGCCAAAGCCGATGTTCAGCGCCGGCGAACGTTGTACGAGCAGCTGGCGGTCCTGTTTGAGCCGCCAAAGCCGGCGCCGGAGAACTGATCTGACTCATGACAGGGAGCTTGTGATGATCACATCTCGTATCGTCCTGCTGATCCGGCTGATGGCCGTCGCGCTGCTGGCAACCATCAGCGGTATGCTGCATCCCATCGGGGCACAGCCTGCAATGCCCACGCCGGACTGGGCAGTAATTGATAATTATGTCAATGCGCAGATACGGAAACACCAGCTACCTGGCGTTGCACTGGCGATTACCCAGGGCGATCGTATCGTGTACGCGCGCGGCTACGGCACTGCTGGCGGCGATCGACCGCTCACACCCAGCACGCCAATGTACATCGGCTCGTCGTCGAAATCCTTCACCGCGCTGGCGATCATGCAGCAGGTCGAGCAGAGCAAGCTCAACCTGGACGCGCCGGTTCGGCGCTACCTTCCGTGGTTCGCCGTCGCCGACAGCGAAGCCTCCGAGCGGCTGACCGTGCGACATTTCCTGCACCACGCCAGCGGCCTCTCCGATGCAGGCTTTAGCACAGTGCTGCCCGAGAACGCCACGCTTGTTCAGGCAGTTCAGGCACTCAAGGATGCCCGACTGACCGCGCCGATCGGCACGCAATCGCAGTATTTCAACCACAACTACGATGTTCTCGCGCTGATCGTGGAGACGGTGTCGGGCCAGGAGTTCGGGGCATATGTGGACGAACACATCTTTGGGCCGCTGGCCATGACGCACAGCTACACGAGCCAAGCCGCCGCGCAGACCGATGGATTAGCTCAGGGCTATAGCCGCTTCTTCGGGCGGGCGATCCCGATGCGGCAGCCGCACCCGGCCTATGGGCTCGGCGAGGGCTTCCTGATCGCCTCCGCCGACAATCTGGCCCATTTCGTGATCGCCATGAACAACGGCGGCGCGTACGGATCGACGCGCATTCTGTCGCCGGATGGGATTCGCGCGCTGCACACGCCGCGCCTACAAGCCGGCTTCCGCTACGGCATGGGCTGGTTCGTTGATTCGATCAACGGTGTGCCACGCATCCATCACGGCGGCGCGACCGAAACCTTTAAAACCTTCATGGATTTCTACCCATCGCGCAAGCTGGGCATCGTTTTGATGATCAACGAGGGCTACCTGGTCGATCATTACATCTCCGCCGAGCAACTCTTCGGCGGCGTGGAGCAGCTCGTGCTCGGACAGGGCCAGCCGGATGTTACAGCCGGCTACGCAGTGCCGCAGATAGGGCAGTTGCTGCTCGTCTTCACGTTGGCCGTCGCCGCGTTCCAAAGCTGGCAGTTGTGGCGGCTGCGCACCTGGCGCGAGCGGGTCCAGAGGATGACCGTACGCCGCCGCGCGGTGGACATTGGTCTCAACTTCCTGATCCCGAGCGCGATCCTGGCCGTCATCATCTGGCGGCTGGCGCTGTTCTTCGGCGATCGCTTCAATCTGGTCCAGCAGGCCGTGATGCTCTTCCGAGCGCTGCCGGATATCGGTGTGCTGATGCTGGTAGGCACGGTGCCCGACTACGCGCAGGGCGTGATCAAGCTTTGGTGGCTGCTGCGACGGACTCACTGGCAAGGCGCACGCACAATGACCAGCCGCGACGGCCAGAGCATCCCTGCTCCCGTGGTGACACGTTTTCCCCAGGTGAAGGAACCCTCCGATTTGCGATCAGGTCGCTAACGTATAGTAGGGCTGGCGAACGGAAGCGCCACACGAGCGGAAGGAAAGGACAAGCAGATGCCGGATCTCAGCACCACCTACCTGGGCCTCCCGCTGCGCAACCCGCTGGTGGTCTCGGCCTCGCCGCTCTCCAAGCGGCTCGATACGATCCGCCGAATGCAGGACGAAGGCGCGGCGGCGATCGTCTTGTACTCGCTCTTCGAGGAGCAGATCACCCATGAGAGCCTGACGCTGGATCGCTTTCTGACACATAGCAGCGATCGCTCCGCCGAGGCCATGAGCTACTTCCCGGATCTCCAGCACTACAATCTCACCCCGGATCTGTATCTTCAGCATCTGCGCCGGGTCAAAGCGGCGGTCGATATTCCGGTGATCGCCAGCCTCAATGGCATTTCTAGCGGCGGCTGGATCGAGTACGCGCAACAGATCGAACAAGCCGGCGCGGATGCGCTCGAACTCAACCTGTATTTCGTCCCTACCGACGCCGACCTCAGCGCCGGCGAGCTGGAAGACGCGTATGTCGGGCTGGTTCACGATATCCGCGCCCGGATCACGATCCCGCTGGCGCTCAAGCTAAGCCCGTTCTTTACCAGTCTGCCCCACATCACGCGGCGCTTTGTAGCGGCAGGCGCGAACGGGCTCGTGCTCTTCAATCGCTTCTACCAGCCCGACTTCGATCTCGAAGCGCTGGAGGTGGTGCCCAGCATCAGCCTCAGCACCTCGCGCGATCTGCGGCTGCCACTACGCTGGATCGCCATTCTGTATGGCCGCATCGACGCCGACCTCGCGCTCACCGGCGGCGTACATACCGCCGACGACGTCATCAAAGCGATGATGGCCGGCGCACGGATCACCATGCTCGCGTCAGAGCTGCTCCAGCATGGCGTGCAGCGCATCGGCGAGATCCTGATCGATCTGCAAAGCTGGATGGACGCGTACGAGTACACATCGATCCGGCAGATGCAGGGCAGCATGAGTCAGCGCGCAGTCGCGGAGCCGGCAGCCTTTGAGCGCGCAACCTATCTTAAAGCGCTCAACACCTACGATTGGCAGGTGCTGTAGCCAACGGAGGAACGTCATGTACGATCTGATAATTCTTGGTGGTGGCCCGGCAGCGCTTGCCGCCGCGATGTACGCCCAGGACAAGCGGCTCGATACGCTCGTGATCTGCGAGACGATCGGCGGCAAAGCCGGAGCCCGACAACGACTCGTAGGACAGCTCGGCGACGAATATCTGGCCGGCGAAGAAGCGGTGCAGGCGTTCGAGCGGCGCATCATGCAATCCGACCACGTGCTGCACGATCGCGCGACCACCGTCAGCAGGCAGGATGAGGTCTTCCATGTGATGACCGAGCAGCACGGCAGTTTCGAGAGTACGGCTGTGATCGTCGCCACAGGAGCCACACCGATCGAGCTACCGGTTCCGGGTGCCCGCGAGTTTCTCGGCCAGGGACTCGGCTACTCGGTCACTACACACGCCCAGCTGGTTGTAGGTAAAATTGTGGTCATTATCGGTAACACCTTGCGGGCGCTGCGTGGCGCTACCGAAGTGGCGCAGACCGCCGCGCAGGTCTTCCTGATCGTGCCTGACGCCTCGCTGCTCTCAGCGCCGCTCGCGCAAGCCCTGCGGCAGCATCCACACGTGCGCATCTTTGCCGGCGCGCACGTCGACGAGATTGCCGGCGGCTTCAACGTCGAAGAAGTGGTCATCACGGATCAGGGCAGCACCACGCGGCTGGCCGTCGATGCCGCCTTTGTCGATCTGGGATTGCATGCCAACAGCGGCCCGGTGCGCCAGCTGCTGGATCTCGATCCCGGCCAATTTGTCGGCATCGACGAGCGCAACGCGACCGCCGTGCCGGGCCTATTTGCCGCCGGCGATGTCACGACCGCCTTCGGTGAGCAAACCCTGATCGCGATCGGCGAAGGCGCGAAGGCCGCGCTCAGCGCCTACGATTACGTGCTTACACGCAAAGCCCTGCATCCGACGGAG
Organism: Herpetosiphonaceae bacterium; assembly: GCA_036402055.1. Taxonomy (GTDB): domain Bacteria; phylum Chloroflexota; class Chloroflexia; order Chloroflexales; family Kallotenuaceae; genus LB3-1. Next base: position 8,578 of record DASWTQ010000090.1, on the reverse strand, counting down.
ATGAAGGCCGTCGGTTAATCGCAGCCCCAAGCGGGATTGCGACCGAATCGATGACGGCCGGTTGCGGTCCCGTAACGTCATTGGCCAACAAACAGCCTACACTAAGGTTGCAAGGATCTCCATCTTGAAAGGAGGTTCCTCCTATGAAACTCACCAATCGTCAACTCTTCTTCATGCTGGCCCTGCTGATCCTCGTGATCGTCTTACTGCCGATCGTCATCGGCATGCTGGTGGGCAACGTCCTGGCGTCGGGCATGATGGGCAACATGATGGGCTCCGGCATGATGGGCTCCGGGCAGATCAGCGGCGGGAGCTGGGGCATGATGATGGCGCTGGGCAGCCTGCGTCTGATCGCGATCCTGGCGGCGCTGATCATCGGCGGCCTGCTGCTGGTGCGCTCGCTGACGGATCTACCGTCGCGACGCGGTGACGGCGCACCTCCGCTTGAGCTGTTGCAGCGGCGCTATGCGGCGGGCGAGATCACCCAGGCAGACTATGAGCGTATGCGGCAGGAGTTGCTGCCGCCGACCACGCTGCAACCTCGCTGATCGCACTACATCCCACCCACGTTGCAGCCGGACCATCACATGAGGTGAACTGATGGTTACAGGCAACGAGTATGCGTTCGACGCGCTGCTGCCACCGGCGATGGCCGAAAAGGCGGCGCAGATCGGCGAGAAGAAAGCCAACGCCGCCATGCTGATCACCTTTGGGCTGGCCGTGCTGGCCGGCGCATTCATCGCCCTCGGCGCGATCTTCGCCACGACGGTCGTTGCGGGCGCGGGCACCGCGCTGCCCTACGGCGTCACGCGCCTGCTGGCCGGGCTGGTCTTCTCGCTGGGGCTGATTCTCGTCGTCGTGGGTGGCGCCGAGCTGTTTACCGGCAACACGCTGATCGTGATGGCCTGGGCCAGCTGGAAGGTCAGCCTCCGCCAGCTGCTCCGAAACTGGCTGATCGTCTACATTGGCAACTTTGTCGGCGCGATCGCTACGGCCGGGCTGGTCTTTCTCAGCGCGCAGTACACCTTCGGACACGGCGCCATCGGGCTGGCGGCGCTCCAAACCGCCAATGCCAAAGTCAGCCTCGGCTTCGTCCAGGCGATCGCGCTGGGCATCCTGTGCAACGGGCTGGTCTGCCTGGCGGTCTGGCTCTCGTACAGCGCCCGATCCACCACCGATCGCATTCTGGCGATCGTGCCGCCGATCAGCGCCTTTGTCGCCGCCGGCTTCGAGCACAGCATCGCCAACATGTACTTCATCCCGATCGGCCTGCTGATCAAACAGTTCGCGCCCGACTCGTTCTGGAGCCTGATCGGCCAGAGCGCCGCCGACTACCCGCAGCTGACCTGGACGGCCTTCGTGATCGACAACCTGCTGCCCGTGACGATCGGCAACCTCATCGGTGGGTCAGTGCTGGTGGGCGCGGTCTACTGGTTCCTGTATCTGCGGCCGTCCATGGTTCCACCGCCGGTGCAGCTCGAAGGGCTCTTCGACGAGCCGGATACCACACCGACCGTGCTCTCATCGGGCACGATCCAGCACTAAGCAGAGGAGGGTGCAATGGCGCATCAGCCCACAACCCGAGCGCCACGCAAGCATATCTACCAGCCCGATCCACTCCTCGCGCCGCCACCACCTGAGCTAGCCGCAATCCTCGATCGCTACCGGGGTCAGCCCGACGCGCTGATCACCGTGCTGGAAGAGATTCAAGATCATTACGGCTACCTGCCCCGGCGCGACCTCCAGTACACGGCGCGCGAGCTACATTTTCCGCTGGCGCAGGTGTATGGCGTCGCCACCTTCTACAACCTGTTTCAGCTCCAGCCGCCCGGCCGCTACTGCGTGCGCATCTGCACCGGCACGGCCTGTCACGTCAATCGCTCAGCCGAGATCCTGGCGCAGATCAAACAGCGGCTCGGTATCGGCGAGGACGAGACCACACCCGACGGCCTGTTCACGCTGCAAACCGTCGCCTGCATGGGCGCGTGCAGTCTCGCGCCGGTCGTGGCGCTGAACGATCAGGTGCAGGGCCGCATGACACCGCAGAGCGCCCTCGACGCGATCGAGCATCTGCGCGAAGCGGAGGAGGTGCCCGCATGAGCGCGACGATTCGCATTGGCACCGCGACCTGCGGGCTAGCTGCCGGAGCGGAGTCGGTGGTTGGAGCGATCGAAACCTATGTGCAGCGCCGCCGGCTGCCCGTGACGGTTCAGCGCACCGGCTGTGTGGGCGCGTGCCACCGCGAGCCGCTGGTCGAGGTACTGCTTGACGGACAGACGACGCTGTACGGCCCGGTCACGCCCGCGCGGGTGACGCCGATCCTGGATCAGCATCTTGGTGCAGGCGGTCGCGGCATCAGCGCCGATTGGATCGTGAGCCGCCGCGCCGACCGCGCCGACTACCCGTTCCTGGGGCGGCAGACATTGATCACGACCCAGCTCTGCGGCGTGATCGATCCGGCCTCGCTCGACGATTATCTGGCCCACGACGGCTACCAGGCGCTGCGCCAGGCGCTCACGCGCGCGCCGGAGCAGGTGATCAAGATGATCGGCGATGCACATCTGCGTGGACGCGGTGGCGCGGGCTATCCCACCAGCCGCAAATGGGCGCTGACCCGCCAGCAGCGCGGCAATCCCAAATACCTGATCTGCAACGCCGACGAGGGCGATCCCGGCGCGTTCATGGATCGCACGATGATCGAGGGCGACCCGCACCGCCTGCTGGAAGGCATACTGATCGCGGCCTGGGCGATCGGCGCGAGCACCGGCTACATCTATGTCCGCGCCGAGTATCCGCTGGCCGTCAAAACCTTGCGCACGGCGATTCGGCAGGCAGCGGCCGCTGGCATAACCGGCAAAAACATTCTGGGCAGCGGCCTGGACTTCGAGTTCGTGATCAAGGAGGGCGCGGGCGCATTCGTCTGCGGCGAAGAAACCGCGCTGATGCACTCGATCGAGGGGCTGCGCGGAACGCCCCGGATGCGTCCGCCCTATCCCTCGGAGTGCGGCCTGTGGGGCTGTCCGACCAACATCAACAACGTCGAAAGCTACGCCAGCGTGCCGAGCATCCTCCTGAATGGGCCGGGCTGGTTCGCGGGTCTCGGCACCGAGCGCAGCGGCGGAACGAAAGCCTTTGCGCTGTCGGGTGCAGTCCGGCAGGCCGGGCTGGTCGAGGTGCCGATCGGCATGTCGCTGCGCGAGCTGATCTTCGCGATCGCGGGCGGCTGCAAGCCCGGCCACCGCTTCAAGGCCGTCCAGCTCGGCGGCCCGTCGGGTGGCTGCGTCCCCGCAGAGCTGCTCGACACCCGCATCGACTACGAAGACCTCAAGGCAACCGGCGCGATCATGGGCTCGGGCGGGATGGTCGTGATGGACGACAGCGCCTGCATGGTCGATCTGGCGCGCTATTTTCTCAGCTTCACGCAGAACGAATCCTGCGGCAAGTGTCTGCCCTGCCGCGTCGGTACGCGCAAGCTGCTCGATCTGCTCATCAGCATGACCCACGGCCAGGCTACAGCGGCCGATCTTGCGCAGCTCACGCGCTTGTGTGGCACCGTGCAGCGCGCGTCGCTGTGTGGCCTGGGCCAGACCGCGCCTAACCCGATCCTGACCACGCTGCGCTATTTCGAGGACGAGTATCGCGCGCATATCGAGGATCGGTGCTGTCCAGCCGGCGTGTGCGCAATGCAACCGGCAGCCGCTGCGGAGCATGCGGCGGCGTGAAAGGAGGAATCGTATGTTGCGGCTCATATTTGCGTTCGCCTTAGGACTGCACGGCGTTGGACATGTGCTGTTCCTCGCCAACGCCTGGGGCTACTGGAAAACCACCACTGGCCGCGCCTGGCTCTTTGCCGATGTGCTCCACGCCCCGCAACCGCTTGAGGGGATGATCGGCCTGCTCTGGATCGTGCCGCTCGCCGGGTTTGTCGCGGCAACCTGGGGCTTCGTCGCCCACGATGCGCGCTGGGCCATGCTCGCGTTCAGCTCGGCGGTTATGTCAACGATCCTGCTGCTGGTGTGGTGGAGCAGCCTGAATGTGTCGTCCGCCTTCTTTGCGCTCGTGTTCAACGTCCTCGTGATCGTCGCTATTCTCTTGCAGCGCCAGCCAGATATGCTTGGCCGGTAAGGAGCACTCCTATGCCAACGCTCACGATCGACGGCATGCAGATCACGGTCGCGCCTGGCACGACCGTCATGGAGGCGGCGCTGGCCCACGGGATCGATATTCCGCGTCTGTGCTACCACCCCGACCTGCACCCGTCTGGTGGCTGCCGGCTGTGCCTGGTCGAGATCGAGGGGCAGGCTGCGCCCCAGGCGAGCTGCGGCATGCAGTGCGCCGACGGCATGTGCGTGCATACCCAGAGCGAGCAGCTGACCGCGCTGCGCCGCGACATCATCGATCTGTTCGTCTCGGATCACCCGCTGCGCTGCGTGACCTGCGACAAGAACGGCGCGTGCGATCTCCAGCGCTATGCCTATGCATACGGCGTCTCCGAGACCAGCTATGGCGTTGAGCTGAGTCGCACGCTTCGCCAGGACGACAATCCGTTCTTTGTTCGCGATCACGAGATGTGTATCCTGTGCACCAAGTGCGTGCGTGTCTGTGACGAGATCGTCGGTGTGAACGCGATCGATGTCGTCGGGCGTGGCTTTAGCAGCCATATCGGCACGCCCTTCGACGGCCCGCTGATCGACTCGGCCTGTGTTCAGTGCGGCAGCTGCGTTCAGGTCTGCCCGACTGCCGCGCTGCTGCCCGTCTCACGGATCGGCAAGGGCCGCGAGTGGGAGCTGGAGCGCACACGCACGATCTGCGGCTACTGCGGCGTCGGCTGCGGCATCGAGTATCGTACTCGTAACGGCGCGATCGTGGTCGCCGAGGGCTACCGCGAGGCACCGGCCAACGGCGAGTTCCTGTGCGTCAAAGGTCGCTTCGGCTGGGACTGGGTCAGCAGCCCGGATCGGCTCACGCAGCCGCTGATCAGGCGCGATCTTGCATACGAGCTGGGCATCACCGACGAGCCGTGGACGCTGCCGGCGACAAGTGCGCTGCAAACCCGCGACAGCAAGCATTTCGTGCCAATCTCATGGGAACAGGCGCTCGACATCGTGACGGGCAAGCTGGTAGGTGTGATCAAGCAGCACGGGCCGGATGCCATCGCCGGCCTCGCCTCGGCGCGCTGCACCAACGAGGAAAACTATCTCTTCCAGAAGCTCATGCGCGCGACGATCGGCACCAACAACGTCGATCACTGCGCCCGGCTGTGCCACGCCAGCTCCGTGACCGGGCTGGGCCTGGCGTTCGGCAGCGGCGCCATGACGAATCCCATTCGCGATATTCGCGACGCCGACTGTGTCCTGATCACCGGATCGAACACCGCCGAGTCGCACCCCGTGATCGGCTACGAGGTCGTACGAGCGGTCAAGCGTGGCGCGAGTCTGATCGTCATCGATCCGCGCCGGGTGCCACTGGTCGATCACGCCACGCTGCATCTCCAGCCAACGGTGGGCACCGACAGCCACGTCTTTCTGGCGCTGGCGCACGTGATCCTGCGCGAAGGCTGGGCGGATCAGGCATTTATTGAGCAGAGGACGGAAGGTTTTGACGAGTTCGCCAAGAGCGTCGAGACCTACACGCCGGAGGTGGCAGCGCTCCATTCGGGCGTTCCCGCCGAGCTCATCGAACAGGCCGCGCGGATGTACGCGCTGGGCGAGCGTGTTCGCGGTCCATCACAGTTTGGCGATCAACGTGGACACTCGACCCTTCTCTACGCGATGGGCATCACGCAGCGCAGCAACGGCACGGATCTCGTGCTGATGCTGGCAAATCTCGCGCTGCTGGCCGGGCAGATCGGCAAGCCTGCGACCGGCATCAATCCATTGCGCGGGCAGTCCAATGTGCAGGGGGCTTGCGACATGGGCGCACTGCCGAACGTGCTGCCGGGCTATCAGCCCGTGACGGATGCGACCAAACGCAAGAACGTCGCGCAGGTTTGGGGGCTAGACGATCTCCCGACAACGCCCGGTCTGACGGTGGTCGAGATGATGCACGCGGCAGCGGCGGGAAAGCTGCGGGCGATGTACATCATGGGCGAGAATCCCCTGCTCTCCGATCCCAACCTTACGCATGTCGAGCAGGGCCTGCGCGCGCTTGAATTTCTGGTCGTGCAAGATATTTTCCTGAGCGAAACCGCGCAGCTTGCGCAGATCGTCCTGCCGGCAGCCGCGTCTTTGGAGAAGGATGGCACGTTCACCAATACCGAGCGGCGGGTCCAGCTGATCGCGCCGGTCCTGCCGCCGCCCGGCAGTGCCCGGCCCGACTGGCAGATCCTCTGTGCGCTCGGCCAGCGGCTGGATACAAAACATGCCAACGATTGGTCGTACGCCTCCACCGCCGCGATCATGGACGAGATCGCGCGCGTCACGCCGAGCTACGGTGGCATGCACCATCACCGGCTGGGTGACCAAGGGCTGCACTGGCCGTGTCCCCATGACGATCATCCGGGAACGCCGATCTTGCACGTCGAGCGCTTCACGCGTGGGTTCGGCAAGTTCCACGCGGTGGCCGCGCATGATCCAGCCGAGCTGCCGGACGACGAGTATCCGCTGCTGCTGACCACGGGACGGCTGCTCCATCAATATCACACAGGCACGATGACGCGCCGGAGTGCGCCGCTGGATTGGCGCGAGCCGCGCGGCTATGCCGAGATCAACGCGGCCGATGCGGCCAAGGTTGGGCTGCGCGATGGTGGGATCGTGATTCTGTGCAGCCGGCGCGGACAGGTGCGTGTCCAGGGACGGATCAGCGAGCGCGTGCAGCCCGGCACCGTCTTTCTCAGCTTCCACTGGCGGGAAGCACCGGCGAACCGCTTGACGCAGGACACTGTGCTCGATCCTCTGGCAAACATCCCGGAGTATAAAGTCTGTGCCATCCGGATCGAACTGCCAGCCGTCCCCAGCAACCGGGAACAGCGCGCCGAGGCACAAGCAACGGGGGAGACTTAAACATTGGGAACGAGCCACCCTGGCGCATAAACCTACGCACCCTGCGATGCTCGTCGATAGGATGATCCCAGAATCAGCCGTGGTGATATGTAGCGTTGCCAGGCCGATCGCTGTTCCTGGGATTCTGCCTGTGGATGCATTGGATGTGTGGAATACGTAACTGTAAAGCGTTTTGCAGCCAGGAGAAGCAACCTGGAAGAAAACCATGATTTGGCAGAAACAACTGATACTATATCTCAACTACCCTCCACCGATAGTGGCGTTTTTAGGTTCAAGCATTCTCACTATCTGTGGCGGAAAGCGCTTGCATATTCTCACTATTTTTGTCGTTCTACATCGGTTGCTCAACGTTCCTCATCGGTTGAGATTATACCTCAACCTGGAGTAGCGCGGATGTCAAGTTTACCGATTCACATGAGTAACGAACATCATGGTGCAGTGAATATAATAAAAGCATATCGTAAGTTTCAATATCTGAGTGATTTATATATTAGTGAGATGCACTGCAAGCTACTTAGCTCTGGATGAAGGATGTTGGGCTCTCGCTTGACAGCAAAATGATATTCGTCTATACTCATTCCCTACTTATGATAGTCTTTGTATTCCCCAGGAAAGGTTTTATATCTGTACAAGGGAATAATTAAGCTAATCCACATTACTTTCGAGAGACTTTGATCCACTCACAGCGTCAAGCGATCGTTCAGAAGCCCCTACTGGCATCCGTGTGTGCCGCACGACTGGTGGATGTTCTACTACCATCACGACTCATCCTGCCTCAGGCATCCCAAGCTCATTCTGAAAGCACATAACAGTTTCTAGCACCATTGGTTAGTCTGTTGGTACCTGGTAAAAGCAGAGTATAATAGTGTGGAGCGGAAATTGTGTACACTACATTTTTCATCGCCGATCTCTGGATACGCTTTTCCCCAGAGCCGCAGCTTGTTTTTCACAACCCAGCAGCACTTCACACTGCCTCCTGAATAGAGCAGGCGAGCGGAACTGCAATCCGATCTACCATTTTGCCACCTGGTGAGTATCACGTATGCTTAATATGATTAACCTTCCGCCAACTGCTGAAGACTGGCAAGACCTCATACAAATCACCGCCGGTTGTGACCTGGACGTCCTTCTGGTATTAGGATCGGGCTAAAGCGTGAGCCTGGCTCACGCTCGGCAGGGCCACGAGATCTTCTTCCGGCTCTGCCGAGCCAACACGTCAACTATTCACCACCGCCAGAGCATCGACCCTGGCTGGGTATCTGATAAATCTATAGGAGACGCACATGACTCGACTAGCCAACGTGCCCTTTATCGATGTGTCGCCGCTGTTCGGCGACGACCAGGCCGCCAAGCTGCGCGTCGCGCAGGAGATCGACGCTGCCTGCCGTGGCTCGGGCTTTTTCTACGCCGCCAATCACGGCATCGACCTGCGCGCTTTGCAGGACTTCACCGATGAGTTTCATCGCACGATGACCCCCGAGGAGAAGTGGGATCTCGCCATTCACGCCTACAATCCCGCCAATCCGCACTCCCGCAACGGCTACTACATGGCCATCCCCGGCAAGAAGGCGCCCGAG
>DASWTQ010000089.1:0-1862 GCA_036402055.1 Herpetosiphonaceae bacterium | reverse complement strand
CTTGATCAACGGCTACGGCCCGACCGAAAGCACAACCTTCGCCTCCTGGTACGAGGTCGAGACGCTGCCGGAGGACACCACTACTGTACCCATCGGCCGGCCGATCGCCAACACCACGCTCTACGTGCTCGACGCGCAGATGCAGCCGGTGCCGATCGGCGCTCCCGGCGAGCTGTACATCGGCGGCGATGGCCTGGCGCGCGGTTATTTTCGGCGTCCCTCGCTCACGGCTGAAAAGTTCGTGCCCAATCCATTCAGCGGCGAGAATTCCTTGGAGCCTGGCACCCAGCCTGGTGCTCGCCTCTACCGCACCGGCGACCTTGTCCGCGCACTGCCTGACGGTACGATCGTCTTCCTTGGCCGGATCGACCAGCAGATCAAGCTGCGGGGCTTCCGCGTCGAAATCGGCGAGATCGAGGCCGTGCTGAGCCAGCATCCAGCCGTTCGTCAGGCGCTCGTGCTGCTGCGCGAAGACCTACCCGGCGATCGCCGCCTCGTGGCCTACCTGGTCGCGCAGCCTGAACAGCCGATCGTGGTGGCGGAGGTTCGCGCTTTCCTGCTCCGACAGCTGCCTGAGTATCTGGTTCCTGCCGCGTTTGTGGTGCTTGATACGCTGCCCTTGACGCCGAATGGCAAGCTCGATCGGCGTGCCCTTCCGCTGCCCGACTACAGCCAGACCGATACGCCCGTGGTCGCGCCGCGCACGCCGCAGGAAACACAGATCGCCGACATCTGGGCCGAGGTGCTTGGCGTCGCGCAGGTCGGCGTCCACGATAACTTCTTCGCGCTGGGTGGGCACTCGCTGCTGGCGACCCAGGTCATCACGCGCATCCGGGAGACGTGCCAGATCGAGCTGCCGCTGCGCGCGCTCTTCGAAACGCCGACCGTGGCCGGCCTGGCTGAGCAGATCGCGCAACGACAGCCCGAGTCGTCACGGCTGCCCGCGCTGAGCCGACGCCCGGCCACCACCGACGCGCTGCCGCTGTCGTTTGCGCAGCAGCGCCTGTGGTTTCTGCACCAGCTCGATCCACAGAGCACGGTCTATCACACGCCGATCTGTGTGCGGCTGAGCGGCGCGCTGGACGTGGATACCTTACAGCGCAGTTTGAACACGATCATCCAGCGCCACGAAGCCCTGCGCACCGCCTTTGTCCTCCAAGACGCCCAGCCGGTCCAGGCGATCGTGCCGCAAGTGGCGCTGCCGCTGCCGCTGAACGATCTCAGCGCGCTCAGCCCAGCTAACCGCACGCGCGCGATCAACCAGCTGACCGAGCGTGACATTCAGCAACCCTTCGATCTGGCTGCGCCGCCGCTGCTGCGCGCCCGTGTGCTGCGTGTGGCCGCCGACGAGCACCTGCTGCTGCTGACGTTGCACCACATCATCACCGATGGCTGGTCCATGGGCGTCCTGCTCCGCGAACTCGCCGCGCTCTACGCCGATCCAGCGGTCGTGCTGCCGGAACTGCCGGTGCAATACGCCGACTACGCGCTCTGGCAGCGCCAGTGGTTGCAGGGCGATGTGCGCGAGCGGGAGCTGGCCTTCTGGCGCGAGCAGCTGGCGGGCGCGCCCGAGACGCTCGCGTTGCCCACCGATCACCCCCGCCCGCCGGTGCAGTCCTTCCGGGGCGCCGTCTATCGCTTCCAGCTGCCCGCCGCGCTCACGGCCGACCTCCACGCGCTCAGCCGCCGCGCCGATGCCACGCTCTTCATGACGCTGCTCACCGCCTGGAGCACCCTGCTCGCCCGCTTCAGCGGCCAGTGGGATCTCACCGTCGGCACGCCGATCGCCAACAGCACCCAGGCCGCACTGGAGCCCTTGATCGGCTTCTTCGTCAACACGCTGGTCCTGCGCACCGAATTGT
>DASWTQ010000088.1:0-1578 GCA_036402055.1 Herpetosiphonaceae bacterium | reverse complement strand
TGTCGAGGTGATCGGCGCAGTGCGCGCTGAGCTGTTCGTCACGTCGAGCCTGCCGCACACCGATTTTTTCGTGCGCCTGAGCGACGTCGATCCCAAAGGCAGATCGATCAACATCAGCGATGGCCTGGTGCGGCTGAGCCCCGACGAGCCGGCCGTGGGCGACGACGGCGTTTGGAAGATCGGCGTTGAGCTGTGGGCAACCGCGCACTGCTTCCGCAAAGGCCACCGCATTCGCGTGCAGATCGCCGGCGGATCGCATCCGCGCTACGTTCGCAACACGGGCAGCGGCGAGCCATTAGCCACCGCTACCACGCTCGTCGCCGCCGACCACGCTGTCTACCACGATGCGCAGCACCCGTCGGCGATTGTGCTGCCGGTTAAAAGCTGATCATTCATGAGGATAATCGCGCCACAGCCAGCGCATTGTATCGGGGAAGATCGCGCCGCCGTGTGTGAGCGAGTGACCGCCTTCGCCCAAGACGAACTGATAGTCATAGCCACGGTAGGCCAGGGCGGCGGCCATATCCTGGTTGGCGATAACCCAGTTTCCAAAGACGACATCCAGATCCTGGGTGCCTGTTTGCAAGAAGACCCGTAGCGGCCTGGGCGCGCTTCTGCGGATCAGCGAGGGATACTGGTTGCCGCCGCGAAGGTTGGTGAAGCTGCCGCAGTGGCTAACCACCTTGCGGAAAGCGTCGGGCCGCTCCCAGGCCACCGTGAAAGCGCAGATACCGCCGGAGCTGATCCCGCAGATCGCCCGACCCTCGGGATCGGCGACAAGGTTGTACTGCTGCTCCAGCGGCGGCAGCAGCTCTTCCAGCAGGAAGCGCGCGTAGCGGTCGCCGAGCGAGTCGTACTCCAGGCTGCGGTTGTCGGCGCCACCCCAGCGCGGCGTGCCTGGCCCGCGATCGCCGGGACTGACGAACAGCCCGATCGTGAGCGGCATATCGCCCTGGTGGATCAGATTGTCGAAGGCGATCGGGACATTGGCATCGGGGCCGAGATAATGCTGCGCGTCCTGGAAGACCATCAGGCAGGCCGGTCGCGATCCGTCGTACTGCTGCGGCACATAGACCCAGTAGTCGCGCTCGACGCCGGGATAGATCGCCGTGCTCGTCCAGTGATGCTGGCTCACCTGCCCGCGCGGCACGCCCTCCTGCGCCGTCGAATCGGGGCCGAGCGTATAGGGCCCATCTATCTCGGGCGTCCTGGTGAGAGCCTGGAGATCGGCGGGCGAGATCGGTTCCAGCGGCTCCTCGGCCGGGTCCGAGTGCGGGCCTCCTCCAACTCCTTCCGACATTCCTGATACTCCTTCCGGCGGTCGCGCCACCGTCGATAATCTCACTTCACCGCCCGCCCGCGCGAAATGATCTTGCCGGGATTCAGCAGGCCCTGCGGATCGAAGAGCGCTTTGAGGCGGCGCATCCAATCCACGGCTGGGCCGTGCTCGGCGGCCATATACTCGCGCTTGACCAGCCCGATCCCGTGTTCGCCGGACGCCGTGCCGCCCAACTCCAGCGCACGATGGACCAACTGCTCGGCAAAGGCATGCCCGCGATCATAATCGTCGGGCGACAC
>DASWTQ010000087.1:0-18364 GCA_036402055.1 Herpetosiphonaceae bacterium | reverse complement strand
AGGAAAAAGCACCTCAGTACCTGCGCGCTGCCGGCTTGATCGACGGGCTTGAGGCCGCCGGATTGAGCGTGATCGACTATGGCGACTTGCCTGAGTCGCGCTGTGCCGTCGTGCGTGGGCCGCGCTCCACCACCAGCGTAGCTGCCGTCGTCGAGGTGGCGCAGCAGCTGGCCGAGCGTGTGGCAGCGGCGCTGGGGCAGAATCACACGCCGCTGGTCGTGGGCGGAGATTGCAGCATCGCGCTGGGCGTAATCTCCGGCTTTGTACGCCACAGCGAGGATCTGGCGCTGCTGTACATGGACGGCGGCGTCGATATAACGACTCCCGCAACGTATCGCATTGGCGCGCTCGACTCGATGGGGCTGGCGCATATGGTGGCCGAGGAAGGCGCGATCGATTCTCTGAGCCGGATCGGGCCGCGCTACCCGCTGCTGTCGGGCACACAGATCCTGCCGTTTGGCTACATCCCCGGCGAGCCACGCGAGCAAGAGGCGGCGATTCTTACGCGTCACGGGATTCAGGGCTTTCCAGTCGAGGCAGTGCGCGGCAACGCACGGGCCGCCGCGATCGAGGCGCGCCGCCGTCTGGAAGCGATGGCCGCGCGGTTTGTGATCCACTTCGATGTCGATGTGATCGATTTTGTCGACTTTCCGATCGCGGATGTGCTCCAGCCGCAGCAGGGCCTGACGCTGACAGAAGCGATCGATGCGCTCCAGATTTTTGTGGCAAGCCCACACTTTGCAGGGCTGGTGATCACCGAATTCAACCCCGATCATGCCGATGCCGAGGGAGAGCTGGCGGCGGTATTTATCAAAAATCTGGCGCAAGCGCTGTCAAAGATCGACCAAAACTAGAACTCTGGTTTTACTTCCGGCGACGACTTTGGTCAGATCAGACAAGAACCTGATAATTAGTTGACAAAGCAATGAGTTTCGGGTATTGTAGCGCCACAAACGTGCCATGTTCGCCCGTTTGGTTCGTAGATTAACGCACGGGTTCTCCGGTCACTACGAGCAGGTTTTACCCAAGGAGGATCGTACTTTGAGCGCGCAGCCCCACGACCGGGTATCGCAACTAGACCATGTGCCGGTCTTAGACGATCCAGCGTTTCTTGCTCATAAGCGTCCACGGCTCCCCCTCTACTTTTTTCGCCGCCAACGCTCCGCAACTCAGAATGCGTGGTCGGTGCTTGATCAGGTCAAGCGCGGAACACCGCAGCCTGCCGCGCCGCTCGCGCCGCTGTCACAGCAGCCGCGTCGCCAGCTACGCCAGACACTTAAGCGCCTGCCGCGCCGCTTTATCGGCCATGGCGTGGTGATGGGTCTGGTGCTGGCCGTGATCGCCACGGGCGGTCTGCCGGATGTCACACTCGGCATGGACTGGACTCAGGGCGCGACGATCGCGACCGATCATGTTGAAGGCGTTGCGCATGACGATCAGCATGTTGGTGTGGCGGCGCCCCAGGTGATCGCGGACGCGACGACGCTCGGCCACAGCGCAGAGCACGCCAACGATGCTATTACGCCGTCGCTGCTGCCACGACAGGTAGCGGTCGGCTCAGCATTTGTTGCCAATCATAAAATCGCTCCCGGCGAGAAGCTGGGCGAGATCGCTCAGCGCTATAACGTTTCGGTCGGCACGCTGATCGCCGCCAACGACATCGACGTCAAGCTACTGCCGATCGGCCAGCAGCTGCGCATTCCCCGCGTGTCGGGCCTGCCGCACAAGGTTGTCGAGGGCGAGAGCGTCGAAAGTATCGCCGAGGTGTACAACGTTCCGGTCACATCGATCCGCTTCTTTCCCGCGAATAATCTGGGCAATGGTCGCGCGCTGACCGTGGGCGAAGAGATCTATATTCCCGGCGGAACGGCGATCGGCAATGGTCCGACTGAGGCCGAGGCTTCCCAGGCTACCGCTATGCCGGTCGGATCGGTGCTCGACAACGACACGCGCATTCGTAACGGCCCGAGCACGGAGTACGAGCGGATCGCCAAGCTGGGCGCGGATACGCAGGTGGCGCTGGTTGGCCGTCACGAGAACTGGTTCCAGGTCCGCACTGCCAACGGCACCGAAGGCTGGATCGCCGCCGATCTGCTGGGGGTAGGCGACGGCATCGCGGATCAGGTGCCGACCGTGATCGAGATTCCGCCGCTGCCGACGCCCGAGCCGACACCGGCTCCTGAGGCGCCAAAGCCCACGCCCGAGCCAACACCGAAGCCCACGCCCAAGCCGCAGCCGGCCAATCGCTGGGTCTGGCCCACGGTCGGCGATCTGACCTCGGGCTTCGGCTACCGCAACTTCAAGGTCGGCACGTTCCACAACGGCATCGACATTGCCAACCGCAAAAACACGGTCATTCGCGCGGCGCGCTCAGGCACAGTGATCGCGGCGGGCTGGTGCAGCGGCTACGGCTACTGCGTCAAGATCAACCACGGCGACGGCTTTGTGACCGAGTACGGGCACATGGCCTCGCAGCCGAACGTCCGCAACGGCCAGTATGTCAACGCCGGCGATCGCATCGGCCTGATGGGCAGCACCTTTGATCGCAAGGGCGGCGGCTACTCGACCGGCGTGCATCTGCACTTCACGGTCAAGCGCAACGGCGCAGCGGTCAATCCTATGCGCTACTTGCCCTAGCGCTCCTACGATCTCGATGAGCGGGGCTGGCCTGGTGCCAGCCCTCTTGTTTTGCACGACATCGCGTAGCAAAACCGGCGCCGGATTGGTATACTTAGCGCTTCAAGAATGGAAGAACAACTGAACAACGAACAAAGAACAGATGAGCCCTGTTCTTACCCGTTTGTTCTTTGTTCCGGGTGCCCTCTGGGCGTCTTTGTTCTCTAACGGAGTTATCATCTGTGTTTTCATCGGCCCGTATGCCCTTCATGGCAGTTGTGCTGGGGCTGGCGCTTTTCGCCACAGGGCCAATTGGTCGGCTGCTGGTTGTGGGCGGGCTGCTGCTCTTTGCTCCCGGCTACCTGCTGTGGTCGCTTGCCGATGCCGATCTTCGTCTGCCGCGCTTCGTCGCTCCCGCGCTCTGGCTTGGCCTGAGTCTCAGCCTGATTCCTGTGCTGTTCTTGTGGAGCAGCACGCTGGGGCTGCGGCTGACACCTCCGATCCTCACGCTGCAACTGCTTGGCCTTGCGGTGCTGGCGCTCTGGCGTCGGCTGCGCGCTCCTGCGCGTGCGGTAGCGCCTTCCTGGCTGCTGATCAGCTGGCTGCTCGTGGTTGGGCTGATCGGGCTGACGCGCGTGCTGGAGATCCGGGGCGTTGCCGCGCCGCTGTGGGTAGACTCGCTGCATCACACGCTGCTGGTGCGCATCACAGGCGAGACCGGGCGGATTCCAACCTCGCTTGAGCCGTATCTCCCGATCCCGAGTCTGCGCTATCACTGGGGCTACCACACGATCGTCGCGACGTGGCGTGCGGTGGCGCGGCTGCCGCTGCTTGAGGCGATGCTGTGGAGCGGCCAGATTCTCAACGCGCTGATCGCTGTGGTGATGTATGCGCTGGGAGCGTTCGTGCTGCGCTCGCCGCGCGGCGGCCTGATCGCGGCGGTGGTGGCGGGCCTGCTCTCGATTCTGCCGGCCTACTATGTGACCTGGGGCCGCTACACGCAGCTGACAGGACTGCTGCTGCTGCCGGGCTTGATGATCATCTCGATCGCGCTGGCCGAGCATAGGCGCTGGTCGTGGCGGCTGATCGTGCCGGCGGCGCTGCTGCTCAGCGGCCTGATGCTGGTGCACTATCGGGTGCTGGTTTTCTACGCCGCGTTTATGCTGCCCTATCTGCTGCTGCTGATCGCTCAGCGGCCGCGCGCCATCGGCAGTGTGGCGCTGCGCTTTCTGGCAGTCGGCGCGCTGGCGACATTGATCATCGCGCCATGGGCCTGGGAGATGCTCCAGCGGGTGCTGATCCCATACGCCACGACTCCGGCGGGTCTCGCCGGCAGCGACAGCTATAACAGCGCAAGCTGGCAGCTGCTGCGCTATGGCAATAATCCAGCGCTATATGTGTTCGCGGCGGCTGGTACGCTGCTGGCAGTGGCGCTCCGGCGCTGGCGCATCGTGGCGGTCGCGGCCTGGATCGGCGTGCTGTTTTTGCTGGCCAATCCATCGGTCTTTGGCCTGCCTGCGAGCTGGTTCATCAACAACGACTCGGTGATCATCACGCTGTTTATGCCGGTTGCGCTGCTGGCGGCGTTTAGTGCCAATCAGCTGGCACACTGGCTGATCTACTTCGGACCTGCCACGATCAAGCCGGCGCTACGCTGGTCGCTGGCTGCCATATTTATAGTGATCGCGCTGTTTGGCACGTGGCAGCTGCGCAGCGTGGTGAACGATGTCACGGTGCTGGCACGGCCGGCCGATGTGCAGGCGCTGCGCTGGGCGGAGACGAACACGCCGCAGGAATCGCGCTTTCTGGTCAATACCACGCTCTGGCTCAACGGCTCGTACCGTGGAACCGACGGCGGCTGGTGGCTGATGCCGATGGCCGGGCGCTGGGTCACGACGCCGCCGGCGGTGTATATTTATGGTACGCCCGAGTACCGGCGCGAGGTCGAGTCGCTCAACAAGCGGATTACCGAGATCACGCCGGACGCGATCGAAGCGCTCAAGGAGTTGATCCGCGACGAGCGTATTACGCATGTGTATGTCGGCAACGAGTCGGGACCGATCAAGGCGGATATGCTCTTCGGCGATCCGATCTTCACGCCGATCTATGACGAGAGTGGCGTCACCATTTTTGCCGTTCGCCGCGATTCTTGACGCTACCAGGAAGGTATGTCATCATCGAGGCTCCCGAAGGATGCAGCGGTGAGTAACGATAACCGTAGCAATATGATGATCAACGAGACCAACCAGCTCAGCGAGCGCGAGCGCGAGATTTTGCGGCTTGTTGCGACCGGGCTGTCCAACCAACAGATCGCCAATCAGCTCGGCATTAGCGTGAACACCGTCAAGGTTCATCTGCGCAACGTGTTTAGCAAGATCGGCGTGGCGTCGCGCACCGAGGCGACAATGTATGCCGTTCGCGCCGGGATCGTGACGATCGATCGCGCCGAGCCTGCGCTGCTGGCTGCAACTTCCGATGTTCTACCCGCCGAGCCTGTCGCCGTCGTGGAGCCCGAGCCGGCGGTCGAAGAGCCTGCGCCACTGCCGGTGGTCGAGCCGACGATGGCAGCGCCGGAGCCTGTGCTTCAATCGCCGCCGCAAGATCTGGTGGTGACAGCGCCCGCTCCTGCGCGACGAGTCGGCTGGCTGATCCCGGCCCTGGCCGGCGTGGCGCTGCTGGGCCTGATCCTGGCCGGCGCCTGGTGGTCGGGCTGGCTTGGCACAAGCGAAACACCCGAGACCAGCGCCGATCAGGCGCGCTGGAAAGAGCTTCCCGCCGCGCAGACCGCCCGCGCCGGATTCGCGATCGCCAGCAGCGCCGACAAGCTGTATGTGATCGGCGGCGAAAACACCGACGGCATATTGAGCAATGTCGAGCGCTACGATGCCAGCCAGGGAATCTGGACCAATCTTAGCCAGAAGCCAACGCCGGTGACCGATGTGCGCGCGGTGGTGCTGGGTGGCAAGCTGTATGTTCCCGGCGGGCGGCGCTCCGACAATCCCAGCGATGTTACGGCGATCGTCGAGCGCTACGATCCGAACACGGAGTCCTGGGAAACGCTGCGCGAGCTGCCGCAGCCGCGCAGTGGCTATGCGCTGGCGGCGCTTGAAGGCAAGCTGTATCTGTTTGGCGGCTGGGACGGCGCGACCTATCGCAGCGAGGTTTTCGAGTACGATCCTGAGCGTGATAGCTGGCGCGAGCGCACGCCCATGCCGACTGCGCGCGCCTTCGCCGACGCGGGCGTGGTCGAGGGCAGCATCTATGTGCTCGGCGGCGAGAGTCAGAGCGGGCCACTCGCGAACAACGAGGTCTACACGCCGGCTCAGGAAGGCGCGCAGCCCTGGGAACGACGCGCGCCGCTGCCGCAGCCGCGCAGCAAGTTTGGCCTGGCGGTCGCACTCTCGATCATCCATGTGCTGGGCGGCGATCCCGAGAATGTCGCGCCGGTCAAGTATAATGCGCGCACCGATAGCTGGCAGCCGTTTGGCGGCCCGGCCCAACCGGTCGGCAGCCAGCCGGGTGTGGTCCAGCAAGATGTTTCGATCGTGGTGCTGGGCGGCAAAACCGGCACAAACAGCTATTCGCAGGCTATGCAGGCGTATCAGGCGCTCTCGACGATCTTCTTGCCGCGCCAGTGATTGACCTTGTAGGGGCCTGCTGTATCACGCCCGCAAATATTGATAATGACAATGTAAGATTGTGCGAAATAAAGCTCTGATCAACCTCTCCTGCTCTCCGGCACGCGGCAATGTGCGCGGCTGGGACGCTCCCGGAAGGCTGTAATGCGGATCGTGTTTCTGATCACGATGGGCATCGAGCGGCCGGGCGGCGTGCGCTACTTTCATATCGCTCGTGAGCTGGTGCGGCTCGGCTTTTCGGTGCGCATCCTGGCGCTGCATCCGGATCTTCCCAGCTGTACACGCCGACGCTATGTGCAGGATGGCGTCGAGATCTGGTATGTCGGGCAGATGCACGCGCGCAAAAGCGGCACGGTTCCGGTGCGCTTCAACGCGTTTCAGCTGCTGCGCGTGCTGATCGGCTCGACGCTGGGCATGATCTGGGGCATCCTCTGCTCTCCCGCCGATCTGTATCATCTGGGCAAACCCCAGCCGGTGAATGGTCTCGCGGCTGTGCTGGCGCTGACTCTACGCGGCCGGCGCTTCTACGTGGACTGCGACGATGACGAGGTAAACAGCAATCGCTTGAGCGCCGAGTGGCAGCGCAAAGTCTTTGCCTTCTGGCAGTGGCTGCTGCCGCGCCTGGCTGCGGGCGTGACTGTGGACTCGCAGTTTATGGCGGATCGCTTGCGGCGCGGCGGAGTCAATCATCAGGCTTACGTGCCCAACGGCGCGGATCTCGATCGGCTGCGGCAGCTGAGACCGCCGGTTGTGGCTGCTCTGCGCGAGTCGTTGGACCTCACCAATCGGCGCGTGATCGCCTATGCCGGAACGCTGGCGCTGCACAATCATCCGGTGGATCTGCTGCAGGATGCGTTTGAACAGCTTGCTCTCGACTATCCCGATCTCGCGCTGCTGTTCATCGGCGGTGGCGAAGATTTGCCCGAACTCAGGCGGCGCGCCCGCGACATGGGCCTCGCGGATCGGGTATACTTCACCGGCCAGCTGCCGCACGAGAGCGTGCATGGCTTTCTGGCGCTGGCGGATCTGAGCGTCGATCCCGTGCATGACGACGATGTAGCACGCGCGCGCTCGCCGCTGAAGATCTTTGAAAGTATGGCCGTCGGCGTGCCGATTGTTACCGGCGATGTCGGCGATCGGCGGGCGCTGCTGGCGGATGGTGCCGGCGTAGTTACCACACCCGGCGATGCGTCCGCGCTAGCCACGACGATTCGGTCACTGCTGGACGATCCGGCAGGGCTGCGATCGGCGGCGCGCGCGGCTGAGGCGGCGGCACAGCGCTACGATTGGCGCGAGATTGCCCGGCGCTGGATGAAGGTTTATGAGCGCCCGCATTAATCAACAATGAAGCTTTGAAACGATAAGGTACAAGCGAATCCATGCAATCAGCCTCCTCGCCCGTTGCGATATTCCGTAAAAACTGGCGTAGTCACGCCTCGATGGGCCTGGCGATCAATGTGATCGTCGCGATTGTGGGCGTGCTGCTGGCCCGGCTGCTGGGCAGCCTGACCCAGGTTGCGCTGGCCCGCCTGATGAATCTTTCCGATTTCGGCATGTACACCACGCTGTACACGCTGCTCGGGCCGGTCGTGATGATCACCAGCCTGGGCCTTGATACCTGGCTCTTGCGTCAGGGCGGCAGTCGCGAAGATCTGGAGTCGGTGATCAGCCAGGTCTTTGTGCTGCGCTTTCTAGCAACCGGCGCGCTGATGGTCGTCGCGATCGCGGTGCTGATGATGAGCGGCAAGACCAGCCTTGAGCTGCCGATTATTTTTGCGGCGCTCGGCCTGACCTTTGAGCTGCTGCTGACGACGGCGCATACCGCGCTCAGGGCGCAGAATCGCAGCCGTGCCGCCGCGCTGCTTCAGGTCGTCGTGCCCGGCCTGACGATCGTGCTGACGCTGGTTTTGTGGAATATGTCTGCGCCGCTGCTGACGGCGACCGGCTATCGGCTGCTGGCGGACGCGCTGGGAGTTGGCCTGCTGCTGTGGTTGCTGCGCCTCAGCTTTCAGCGGCTGAGCTGGACGCCGCGCCGTTTGTGGGGCATGATCGGCCAGGCACGCGCCTATTTCGCCGCCGATCTGCTTTCCAGCGTCGCGCTCAAAGCCGATCTGACGATGGTCGCGTTTATGATCGGCGCGGTCGGCGCGGGCATCTACAGCCCGGCGCTGCTGATCATCAACACCACCTTTCTGGTTCCGGCGGTTGCCTGGCAGGTGCTGCTGCCGGTGATCTCAGGCCAGCAGCCGTCGTCGCGCGGGTTTCGCTGGACGGTTGGTCTGGCGGTGATCGGCAGTCTGCTGTATGGTCTCTTCTGGGCCGCCGCGTTCTGGTGGGGCTCCAGCCTGATCATCGATCTGGTGCTGCGCTCGCAGTATCGCGATGCCGTGCCGCTGCTGCAAATCATGTGCCTGATCCCGCTCTTCAAAAGCCTCAACTTCTGCTCGGCGATGGTGATGGTCGCCCGCGACGATCAGGTGCTGCGCACCAAGCTGCTGGCCGTCGGCTCGGTGGTTAACGTCGTCGCCAACGTGATCTTTATCCCGCTCTTTGGCCTGGCCGGCGCCGCCTGGGTCAACCTGGCCACCGAGATTATTCTGCTCATCGCCTACAGCGGCGGCGCGTGGGTCTCGCTGCATCGCTCGGCATGAAGATTCTGATTCTCAACGCGCACTCGGCCCAGAACGCGGGCGACCTTGCGATTCTGCGCGAGTCGATCGCGTGTATGCGCCGGGCGTTTCCCGGTGCCGATCTGACGATCACCATGAACGACGAGCTGTCGGATCTGCTGCCGGCCGATGCGGTGTTCGTCGGCTCGTTTACGCGCTGGATGATGCGCGTCGATGCACGCGGCGAGTGGCGCTGGCGTAAGTCGCTGGTGCCGCTCTACGCCGCGCTGCTGATCCTGACTAGCCTGCTTTATCGCCTGACCGGCCTGCAACTGCTGCCGCGTCTGCCGGAGCGCCGCGATCTGCTGCGCGCCTACTATGCGGCCGATGTAGTCGCGGTGATCGGCGGCGGCCATTTGTACGCTCGTCACTCGGCAAATATCGCATTCGCCTGGCTGTGGCTCGGCATCGCGCTGGCCGTGCTGATGGGCAAGCCGCTGATCTTTCTGCCGCAATCCTTCGGGCCGCTGCCGGGCGCGGTGCAGCAGGAGATGCTGCGCTGGCTGCTGTCGCGCAGTGCGCTGGTTGTCGCGCGCGAGTATCGATCGCTGCGGCTGCTGGCCGAAATTGGACTGCGCCGCCGTGTGCTGGTGCTACCCGACCTGGCGTTTGGCGACGACTCGACAGAATCGCCGCTGGTGCCTCAGGTTGCCGCGCTTACCGGCGATCGACAGCCGCTGATCGGTCTGACGCTGATGGATTGGCAGGGCCAGAATCCGCAATTCCACAACCAGCGCAGCTACGAAAATGCAGTGCTGGCGCTGATGCGGCACGTCGGCGAGCGTTACGGTGCGCGGGTAGTGCTTTTCGCGCAGTGTACCGGTCCGACGGCGGCGCATGATGATCGGATTATTGCGCGGCGGTTGCTGGCCGAGGCGCGATCGCAAGGCATCGACGGTGTGTATTTCGTCGACGCGGCGCTCTCGCCTGAGCAGCTCAAAGCCGCCTACGAGCATCTGGATCTGCTGGTGGCAACTCGCATGCACTCGGCGATCTTCGCGCTCAGCCGTAACGTTCCCGCGCTGGCGATCGGCTATTTGTATAAATCGGTGGGCATTATGGAGATGCTCGGCCTGGAGCGGCACGCGCTCGACATCGCGACGATCGACGCCGAGACGCTGTGTGCCGGCTTCGACGCGCTGTGGTCGGAGCGCGAGACAATTCGCCGGCAGCTATCGGAGCGTATTCCAGCGTTTCAGGGCACGCTCGATCATCTGCCGCTGCTGATTCGCCGCAGTGTAGAGGAGCGATCATGACGGATCGACGTATTCCGGTGCTCCAGCTGATCGACGGCTTCGCGACCGAGGAGCACTCCGGCGGCGCTGGTCTGTTCGGCATTCAGCTGGCGCGGCATCTCGATCGCGAGCGCTACGCGCCGTTTGTCTGTGGGCTGTGGCGCTATGGCACTGCGTCGGAGCGCCGCTGGCGTGAGCGGCTGGAGGCCGAGGGCATCGGCACGGCGATTCTGGTGGAGCAGCCGACGCGCCTGGTTCCCGATCTGCTGCGGGCGTCAGGGCTGCTTAGTCTGTTGATCGATCGCGTTCAGCCCCAGGTGATCAACAGCCACTTCGAGCGCGGCGATTTGCTGTGCCTATGGAGCAAGCTCTTCACGCGGTCGCATCCGCGCATTGTGCGCACGATGCACGCCGATCAGCAGTGGCAGAAGCGGCCCTGGATGGGACATCTGGTCAATTTCGTTGCGCTGCCCTGGATCTTCGACGCCGAGGTTGCGATCTCGCAGGCGACGCAGCAGGTCATGGACGCGCGGCCGGCGGCGCGGCTAGCCAGGCGCAAGGCGATCCAGCTCTACAACGGCATCGGCCGCTCTCAGGTCGATCGGTTGAGCGCCGCGAGACAGGCTCTGCCCGCTCAGGCGTCGCGTCCACCGCGCATAACGATCGTGGGCCGGCTGGAAGAGCAGAAGGGCTACGGCTACTTCCTTCAGGCCGGTGTGGAAGTGCTGCGACACGTGCCTGATGCCGAGCTGTGGATCGTCGGCACGGGCAGCCTGGCCGAGCAGCTCAAAGCGCAGGCCGAGTCGCTGGGTATTTCCGGTTCGGTGCGCTTCTGGGGCCAGCGCAGCGATGTCGAGGAGATCCTGCTCCAGAGCGATCTGATGGTTTCGGCATCGATCTGGGAAGGCTTTCCCACAGTGATCCTTGAGGCTATGGCGGCGGGCGTGCCGGTTGTCGCCACGGATATACCCGGCACACGCGAGCTGGTGCGTCACAACGAGACCGGCCTGCTGGTGTCGCCGCGACAGCCCGAAGCGCTGGCTGAAGGAATTCTGTGGATGCTTGACCATTGTTGCGAGGCGCGGCGCATGGCCCAGCGCGCCGGCCTGTCGATCTACCGCTACACGCTGGAGCATACAGCGGACGGCTACAACCAGATCTACCAGTCGATCCTGTAACAAGCAGCCGCTCAAGCATATCGCTTGAGCGGCTGTGTTTTGTCTCTGGCTGCCGCGCTACTTGCCCGGCGATACGTCCGGCTTGACCTTGATCGCGCCGACGTTGAGAGCTTTTCCGGCCTCGGTCTTGAAGATCTGGGCATTGTCGCCGTCCCGGACCACATCGTTCGTGCCGTAGTAGTCGCCGACAATGATCGCGTACTCGCCCGGTGGCACATCCGTAATAGCGAAGAAGCCGTTTTGATCCGTAAACGTGCCCGGCGCTCGGGCCAGATCAAGCGCGTACACGGCTTCCTGTGTGTTGTTGTCGCGGTAAATCTGCGCGAGCTGGACAACTGTCTCTTTGATCGGCGCTTGATTGCTATTGCTGACAACCTGGCCTGACAGGGTAGCGTTGTCGCCGCTGGGAGCGGGAACTGTCGGCGTTGGACCAGTGTTCTCAACAACGTTTGGCGCTGCCTGGTTGCAGCCGGTGAGCAGCAAGAGCAAGATCGATACGACGACGATTGATGTGCGAACGACCATGTGAAGATACCTCGTGTGATTTAGAATTGAACCAACACCGGCTCCATGTAGCAGCAAGCACGATGTGTTGGCGTGTGTAAGTATAGTGCCGAGCTTCGGGGTTTACAACCGGATTTCCTATACACTTAAGGGTAATTAGCTGATTTTGTTGCTAGCTAACCCCAATGATGAAGGTGATTCTCCTGGAAGTATTGGCTAATCCCGGCTTCGATCTCCTCTAACACTTGCTTCTGCTACGCTTACAAGATGATTTTTGATTTATGGCTTTGTGATGCCCTATTTAGCTCTATTAACCCGAAAGTATTAGCAGGATTAATCAGGTTTAAAGCTGCTCATACTACTCGTCTCCAGCTGGTTTTTCGAAGCCTTGGAGGCTGTGTACCCTAAAGAGGTATGGCAAACACCCTAAAGAGCTATTGCGAGAAAACAATCAGTCTCCTTATAATCCAGCACACAAACCACATGGCATTGTTTTGGAGGTTGGTTCAATGAAGGGCAAACTGTTCGGAGCCATTGCGGCTGCTGCTCTCCTCGGTTCGATCGTTCCGACGGGCTCGGCACAGGCTGCTGCCTATGGCACAAATTTCCAGGTTTCGATCACCTACCAGAACGTAGGCACCGCACCTGCTACGGTCAGCTTCGATTTCTTCAACGAAGGTGGCAGCGGCGCTCCGGTCTCGTTCACGCCAACAGGCACGCTGGCTCCGGGCGCGAGCACCTCGCTGGCCGTCGGTTCGGTTACCGGCATCGGCGCGGGCTTCAAGGGCTCGGCGGTGCTTTCGGCGGATCAGCCGGTTGTCGCGACGATCGTTCAGTTCGCGAACGGCATTGCTACCCGCCCGCTGTCGAACGGCTTCAGCAGCGCTGACGGCTCGGCCCAGCAGCTGGTTGCGACGGTTCTCAAGAACCGCTTCAACTACAGCACCTACTTCTCGGTTCAGAACGTCGAGGCGCAGCCCGTCGATGTGACCGTGAAGTTCTTCCCGGTCGGCTCGACCACCCCGCTGTACACCGCGACGCATAACAACCTGCCGGCGAACGCCGCCAAGTACTTCGACGCCGGCGCGATCGCGCAGCTCGGCAGCGTGTTCGACGGCTCGGCTGTCGTCGAGGCCAAGCTGACCGGCTCAAGCACTGCCGCCAAGACGGTTATCACCGTCAACGAGCTGCAGACCAACGGCAACGGCGCGAAGAGCTTTGAGGGAACCTCGAAGAACGGCGCGACTGTGTACATGGCTTCGGCGCTCTGCAAGTTCACCGCCGCTCAGTACACCCATGCCTACGCCGTCCAGAACGCTAGCTCGACCGACAGCGTGAGCTTCCGCGTCGTCTACAAGCGCACTGGCCAGCCCGACATCATCGACGGCCCGTTCACCCTGGCTGCTGGCGCGAAGCGCTCGGTCCTGGGCTGCGACAAGCTGCCTGTCAACTCGACTGGCTCGGCCGTGATCGAGCGCACGGGCGGCACCGGCACCCTGGTTGCGGTCGGTAAGGTCGACGGCGGCGGCGTGACCTCGGCGTTCCTTGGCGCGACGACTGGCGCTTCGAAGCTGGCTCTGCCCTACATCCGCTGGTCGAACGACACCAACTACAACTCTGGTGCTCGCCAGCGCGCCTTCATCGCGATCCAGAACATCGGCACGACCGATGCGACCAACGTTCGCGTGCAGTACATCGACCGCAACGGTACGGTGCTCGGCACCCAGAACCTGGGCACGATCGCTCCGGGCGCCAAGAAGAACTCGGACGCCGCTACGGCTGGCGCGCTTGACAGCTGCGGTCGCTTCGGCGAGTACGGCGGCGGCGCGAACTGCCTCGGCACCGCGTTCGGTGGTGGTGCGATCGTCCTGGCTGACGGCAACGCTCAGCTGACGGCGGTCTCCCGTATCCAGAACGGCTCGGGCGCCCCGGCCGGTGAAGACTTCAACGGCATCGCCGTCAACCCGTAGTCTTCAACACCAAGCATAAAAAAGACAGGGCTGTGGAAACACAGTCCTGTCTTTTTTTGTTGTATACTGCGCCACTATGCCAAACTTCACGCATGATCTTTTACTGGGCGAGATCGAGGGTCGCCGGATTCGGCTGTCATCCGCCACGCTTGCCACATCGATACACCACGCGCACCTGATCGCAGCCGAGCTAGGAACGGAGGACGCCAGCTCAAGTGTTGCCGCATACTGGCTGCTGGAAAGCCGTCTGCGCCAGTGGCAGCAGATCATTGAGCGGCTGGGCCTGGAGCGAGCGCACCAGTCACGATTTCTGGAGATCGGCAGCGGGATGGGCTTGTTTACGCTGACGGGCTGTGCGTTGGGACTGGATGTCGTCGGGATCGAATCGTCGAGTGATCGCTATGAGGCCTCGCTGTGGACGGCACGGAGCCTCTTTGCCGACAACGATCTGCCGCTGAATCTGATCCAGGCTCCATCTGAGCGGCTACCCTTACCTGATGCCAGCGTCGATATGATCGCCTCGTTTCAGACGATCGAGCATGTGGCGGATCTTTCGCAAACTCTGCGCGAGATCCGGCGCGTGCTCAAACCGGGCGGCCTGTTCTTCGCTCAGGCTCCCAACTACACGGCGCTGTATGAGGCGCATTACGGCGTGGCTGTGCCGCTGGGCCTGGGGAAGACCTGGACTCGCCGCTATCTGCAATTGCTTGGCCGGCCGACGAACTTCTTAGGTCATCTGCAATGGCTCGATCCGGCCGACCTGCGAACGCTGCTCCGTGATTGCGGCTTCAAGGATGTGACAGTCGGCAAAGTAACCACGCCGGCGCTTTCCAATCAATATTTCCACGCCTGGCTCTATCCGCTGCCGTTCCAGTTCCGTCGCGGTCTGATCGCTCAGCGTCTGGCGCATGGTGTTTCGCGGCTGGCGGCGATGTCACAGCTCAACCGCGATCTGTATCCTCAGCTTGAGGTCTGGGCTACAGCCTGATCCTTGTGAGTCGGCGTGAGACGCTAGCGCTGTGACGTCTCGCGCTCGATCTCTTCCAGCGCCTGAACAACTTCTTGCCAGGAAAAGCGCCCGGTATCACGTTCTCGGGCAACATGCTCATGCATCGGCTCGGCCAGCGACTCGCTGAAGTAGCGGACGATCGCCGCCGCCAGCGCTTCCTCGTTTTGCGGCGGTACGACCAGCCCGTTATATCCGTCCTGAACCACCTCATGCAGGCCGCCGACGCGAGTTGTGATCACGGGCTTGCCAAAGCCGAACGCCAGTTGCACAACCGCGCTCTGCGTCGCCGTGACGTAGGGCAGCACCACCACATCGGCGGCGGCGAAATAGCTGGGCAGAGCTTCGTTGGGCACATATTCGTCGACGATGGTCATGTGCTCGACGACTCCAGCCTGCTCGGCGTACGCCAGATACGCCTGCTTGCCGGTCCAGAACTCGCCCACGACCAGCAGATGCGCATCCGGCAATTTTTCGCGTACCAGCGGCAGCGCCTGGATCAGATATTCCAGTCCTTTGTAAGGCCGCACAAATCCGAAGAAGAGCAGCACCTGCTTGCCGTCGAGATTGAGCGTGCTGCGCACCGACGACGGCGGCGTCTCAGTCGCCGTGAGCTGTTGCAGCGCCTCGTAGGTTGGCAGGTTGGTGCGCCAGACGCGTGGCTTGGGCAGCAGCGCCAGCAGCTTGCGACGATCCTGCTCCGAGTGCACGATGAAGCCATCGCCGCGCCGCAGCACCACCCACGCCAGCCGGTGATCCAGCGTGCCGCTTTCCTCGTGCGGCGTGACGTTATGGCAGATATAGACCAGCTTGATCTTCGTGCGGCGCTTGATCAGCCAGGAGATCGCGGCCAGACTCGGCGTCCAGTAGGGTACCCACCACTGCAAAATCAGCAGATCAGGCGCGTCGCGACGAATCCGCCGGTAGACACGCCACCAGCTAAAGGGCTGGATCGGATCGACGATATATTCACAGGGGACGCGCAGTGTTGTCGCGCTGGGATCTTTATCGGTCTTGCCGGGAAACAAAAACTTGGGATACTGCCGCGTGTATGAGTAGAGCTTGACCTGATGTCCTGCCGCCTCAAGATGCTTGAACAGCAGCGTGGTGTAGTGCGAGATTCCCCCACGATACGGATAAGTCGGGCCGATGATACAAATCTTCACGATCGCCACTCACGAATTCTTAACACTCAGCCGCGCTGATCAAAGGTCGATCTGCGGCGCAGTCGTAGGCTTAGACGCTCAAGTCTAATGAGAAGCGCTCCGAATGTCAAAACGTGCCGGTTCTTTGTATCACTTAATGTGTCGGATTCTGGGGAGATTTAGAGCTGCTATTCGGCCACTCAAGGCACATGGCTTGCGGAGAACAAGACAATTGTCTTAGTCTGTTCGGAGGGCCTGTACGCATGCTGGAAGCGATCTTCGCGCCGCGCTCGATCGCCGTGGTCGGTGCGTCGCCGGATGAGCGCAAATTGGGCCATACTGTGCTCAAAAACATCGTCCAGAACAACTTTCCCGGTGCGCTTTACCCGATTCATCCCACCGCCGACGAGGTGCTGGGCTATCAGGTGTACTCTTCGATCTCGGCGATCCCGGAGGCTCCCGATCTCGCGGTGCTGGTCGTGCCGCCGCAAGCTGTGCTGAGTATCGCCGAAGAATGTGGTCAGAAGGGCGTCAAAGGTCTGATCGTGATCACTGCCGGATTTCGCGAGGTCGGCGCCGAGGGGCGGCAGCGCGAGGACGAGCTGCTGGCGATCGTACAGCGCTATGGCATGCGCATGGTCGGGCCCAACTGTCTGGGCGTGATCGACAACGTCGCGCACATGAACGCCTCGTTTGCCGCGCTCATGCCGCTGGCCGGCAACATCGCGTTTATGTCGCAGTCGGGCGCGATCTGCACGGCGATCCTTGACTGGTCGATCGAGCAGGGCATCGGCTTTTCGCGCTTCGTGTCGCTGGGCAACAAGGCCGATGTTGACGAGGTCACGCTGCTCAAAGCCTGGAACAACGATCCGCACTCGCGGGTGATCCTGGCCTATCTGGAAGGCATCGAGCACGGCCCTGAGTTTATCGAGGTCGCGCGGCAGGTCACCAAGCAGACGCCGGTGATCGCGATCAAATCCGGTACGACTGCCGCTGGCTCACGGGCGATCTCATCGCATACCGGCTCGCTGGCCGGCTCTGAGAGCGCCTACGAGGCGGCGTTCCGGCAGAGCGGCATTCTGCGCGCCACGACGATGCAGGACGTGTTCGATCAGGCGCTGATCTTCGCCTACCAGCCGCTGATTGGCGGCGATCGCGTGGCGATCGTTACCAACGCGGGCGGTCCCGGCATTCTGGCTACCGATGCGATCGAGAACGCCGGCCTGGAGCTGGCGCGCTTCGAGCCGAGCACGATTCAATCGCTTCAGGCGCAGCTGCCGCCGACCGCCAACGTGTACAACCCGATCGACATCATCGGCGACGCCAAGTCCGACCGCTACCATATCGGCATCAAAGCCGCGCTGGCCGATCCCAACGTGGACGCGGTGCTGGTGCTGTTCACGCCGCAGGCCGGCAGCGAAGTCGCCGAAACTGCGCAGCTGATCGCGGATCTCTCGGAGGCGCAGAGCGAGCCGCGCAAACCGGTGATCGCGTCGTTTATGGGCGAGCATAGCCTCGGTCCCGCGCTCAAAATCCTCAACGATCGACGCATTCCCAACTATCCGTTTCCTGAGCGCGCGGTCTCGGCGCTGCGGGCGATGGATCGCTACCGCCGCTGGCGCGAGCAGCCGCCGGGCGAGTATGCCTCGTTCGAGGTCGATCATGAGCGCGTGCGGCGGACATTTGCCGAGGTGCGCGGCCAGGGACGCCTGGAGCTGGGCGAGATCGAGGCGCGCGAGGTGATGGCGGCCTATGGTCTGCGTCTGCCGCCCTCGGAGCTGGCACAGTCGCCCGAGGCGGCGGTCGAGATCGCTAACCGGCTGGGCTATCCGATCGTGCTCAAGATCTCGTCGCCGGATATTCTGCACAAGTCCGACATCGGCGGTGTGCGTGTGGGGCTGCAAAGCGCCGGCGAAGTGCGCGACGCCTACGAGCTGATCGAGTACCGGGCGCGGCGCTACCAGCCCAACGCCGATATTCGCGGCGTGCTGGTGCAGCAGCAGGCTCCCAAAGGCCGCGAGTGTCTCGTCGGTGTGTCACGCGATCCGCAGCTCGGGCCGCTGATCGGCTTTGGCATGGGCGGCATCTATGTCGAGGTGCTGAAGGACGTGGTGTTTCGTCTTGCGCCGCTGTCGAAGCAGGAGGCTCAGGAGCAGATCGAGGCGATCCGCTCATTTCCGATCCTGCGCGGCGTGCGCGGCGAAGCGCCGGCGGATCTGGCCAGTATCCTGGACACGCTGCTGCGTGCGTCGCAGCTGGTGAGCGATTTTCCTGAGATCGTAGAGATGGATATTAATCCGCTGATGGTCTATGACCAGGGCGCAATCGTGCTGGATGCGCGGATTATTCTCCAGGATGCATAGTTGCCGATCGTGTGATAAACGCTGAATAGTTGCATTAATA
>DASWTQ010000086.1:0-8860 GCA_036402055.1 Herpetosiphonaceae bacterium | reverse complement strand
CGAGCACAACGCAATCACCGAGGTGCGGCGGCTGCGACCGCAGGGCGGCCTGACCGGCTGCTGATCCAACATTGGTAAGGAAACTTGAGTGAGCGGCGACTGGCATGATCCAGCCGTCGCTCACGTGCTTTCGGCGATCTGCTGCACAGTCTCCAGCGTGTCGATCTCGGCGGCGGATTTGTCGCGACGCCAGCGCACAATGCGCGGGAAGCGCAGCGCGTAGCCGCTTTTGTGCCGCGCCGAGGGCTGCACCGTATCGAAGGCGATCTCCAGCACGATCTCGGGCTCGACCAGCTTGACGCGGCCAAAGTCGCGGATCGTGTGCGCGGTGAACCAGTCGGTCAACTCCTGGATCTCGGCGTCGGTCAGGCCGCTGTACGCCTTGCCGACGTTGAGCAGCTCGGGATCGTCGGCTGAGCGCCGCACGGCAAAGGTGTAGTCGCTGAGGAAGCGCCGCCGCGCGCCGTTGCCGACCTCGGCCGCCGTGACGACCACGTCGAGCGTCGCCAGCGCCTTTTTGACCTTCAGCCACTCCCGGCCACGCCGCCCAGGCTTGTAGCGCGAGTCGGGATCTTTGATCATCAGCCCCTCGTTGTTGCGCGCCCGCGCCTGGTCGAAGAGCGAGTCGATGCGATCGGTGTATTTGATCAGCAGTTGCAGCGACGGCACCACGGTCGCCGCGATCATGCCGTCCAGCGGCTGCTCGCCGCCATAGGGCAGGATCAGATCTTCCAGCCGCACGCGCCGCATGTAGAGCGGATCGTCGAGCAGCACCGCGCCGTCCTGGTAGAGAATATCGTAGCCGATGAAGACGACCGGCGTTTGCTCCAGCAGCTCGGCGCTGACATCTTTGCGGCCCAGCCGCACCTGAAGCGCCTTGAAGGACAAAATCTTGCCGTCGCGCGCCGCCAGAATCTCGCCGTCGAGAATCCACTCGCCCGGTAGCTCGCTCAGCGCCGCGACGACCTCCGGGAAGCGATGCGTGATCTCGTCCAGCGTTCGCGAGTAGAGCGCGACGCGATCGCCCTGTTTGTGCGCCTGCGCCCGCACGCCGTCGTACTTGTCCTCGACAAAGAACGGCCCGGCGATATTTTTGCGTATCTCCTCGGGCTCCGCGATCGGCGAGGCCAGCATAAACTTGAGCGGATGAAACAGCCGCATCTGGGCCTCGTCCAGGCGTCCATGCCGGGCCAGCACCGCTGTCTCGCCGATGTCGCCGATCAGCATGTTGGCGCGCTGGACCTGCGCGACTGGAACCTCCACCGCCCGCGCCAGCGCATCCTCGACCAGCCCTTCTTGCAGGCCGATGCGCAGATCGCCGCCCAGCATCAGCTTGATAAAGTACACGCCTTCGAGCGGCGTCAGTCGCTCCAGCGTCGCCACGATGATCGGCAGCTTCTTGGACGGGCCGCGCGCCGCGTGGAGCTGCTCATAGATCGCCATCAGATCGGCCAGCGTCAGCGTCGGCACTGTGGCGGCATGGCCCGGCAGCAGCAGCTGTGCGGCACGGCCAGTCTCGCCGTGCTCGACCACCAGCCGGCTCCAGGTTGCAGCATCGGCACCCGTGAGCTGGAGCACGGCATCCCGAATCACCGCGCCGCCAACGTTGAGCACACGCTGATCTGAGAGCGGGAAGGGCGTACCCGCGAAGAAACGCGCCGCCAGCATCAGATCGTCGTCGCTGAGCTGGGCAAAAAACGCTTTGAGCAGCGCGGCTTTTTCGAGCTTTTTGGTAGTTGCGGCGACCTGCTCGCAAACATGGGCAAATTCAACAAACAGCATCTTTTCCTCAGAGTCTCGTGACATCGCCGCGATCAAGTATAACGCATAGGTTAGCGGAGGGAGCAACGCTCATGCCAGCACGCCTATGATTGACGCACGGTAGTACGCTGCGCTATGATCGTCAAAAATCTACTATGACATTGTCGTCGAGAAGGAGGCTCTATGATCGCCCAACCGCCGCGTCAACGCCGCCCGATCTCCGGTCAGCGCCTGCTCAACGTCGCGATCCTGTTGTTCGTCGTGCTCGGCCTGACGATGGTGCCGCGATTGCGAGAAGCCACCGGGCAAACAACCACGCCGATCTACAAAGATCCCGCCGCGCCGATCCCCAACCGCGTGGCCGATCTGCTGTCGCGCATGACGCTCGACGAGAAGATCGGCCAGATGACGCAGCCGGATCGCGGCTCGCTCACCGCCGAGTCCGACATCGCCACCTATTATCTGGGCTCGATCCTGAGCGGTGGCGGCTCCGCGCCCTCGCCCAACACGCCGACCGCCTGGGCCGACATGTACGATCGCTACCAGCGCATTGCGCTTTCGACGCGGCTGGGCATCCCGATGATCTACGGCATCGACGCAGTACACGGGCACAACAACGTCAACGGCGCGACGATCTTTCCGCATAATATCGGCCTGGGCGCGACGCGTAATCCAGCGCTGATCCAGCAGGTCGGCCGCGCCACCGCCGAGGAAGTCGCCGGCACCGGCATCGACTGGACGTTCGCGCCGTGTCTGTGTGTCGCCCGCAACGAGCGCTGGGGCCGCACCTACGAGAGCTACGGCGAAGATCCCGAGATCGCGCGCGCCATGACGACGATCGTCACCGGCCTGCAAGGGAGCAGCCTCAACCAGCCCGGCTCGATCCTGGCGACGGCCAAGCACTGGGTCGGCGATGGCGGCACCGTCGGCGGCGACGATCAGGGCAACACCCAGATCAGCGAAGCCGAGCTGCGGCGGCTGCATATCCCGCCCTATGTCGACGCGATCCAGAAGGGCGTCGGCTCGGTGATGATCTCGTACAGCAGCTGGAACGGACAAAAACTGCACGGCCACAAGTATCTGATCACCGACGTGCTCAAGGGCGAGCTGGGCTTCGGCGGCTTTGTGGTCTCGGATTGGGCCGGCATCGATCAGCTGCCCGGCGATTATCCCAGTGACGTGCGGACCTCGATCAACGCCGGCATCGATATGGTGATGGTGCCGCACAACTACCAGCTCTTCACCAGCACGCTGCGCAGCGAGGTCAACGCGGGCACCGTGCCGCTGTCGCGCATCGACGACGCCGTACGCCGGATTCTGACCAAGAAGTTCGAGCTGGGCCTGTTCGAGCGCCCGCTCACCGATCGCAGCTACACCGCGACGATCGGCTCGGCCGCGCACCGAGCGATCGCGCGCGATGCAGTACGCCAGTCGCTGGTACTGCTCAAGAATACCAACAACATTCTGCCGCTCTCCAAGAGCGCCAGAATCTTCGTCGCGGGCAAGAACGCCGACGACATCGGCAACCAGAGCGGCGGCTGGACGATCTCGTGGCAGGGCGGCAGCGGCAACACCACGCCCGGCACGACGATCTTGCAGGGCATTCGTAACACGGTCGCGCCCGGCACCACGGTGACCTACAACAAAGGCGGACGCGGCGCTGCTGGCCACGACGTGGCGGTTGTGGTCATCGGCGAGAAGCCTTACGCCGAGGGCCAGGGCGATGCGCCGTCGTATCTGGGGCTGGATCAGGACGACAAAAACACGCTGAACACCGTCAAGCGCTCGGGCGTGCCGATGGTGGTTGTGCTGGTCTCGGGCCGTCCGCAGATCATCAGCAGCGAGATCGGAGGCTGGCAGGGGCTGATCGCGGCGTGGCTTCCCGGCACCGAGGGCCAGGGCGTCGCCGACGTACTCTTTGGCGACTACCGGCCGACCGGCAAGCTGCCGCACTCCTGGCCGCGCTCCGAAGCCCAGATTCCGATCAACATCGGCGACGCCACCTACGATCCGCTCTTCCCCTACGGCTTCGGGCTGACCTACCCCAGCCTGCAAACGTATGTGCCGCTGAGGTCCGCCGAGTAGCAGCCAGCAGCGCAAAATCAGGACGGGAGCGATTCCCGTCCTGGTTGCTCCATCCAAAGCAGGAGGGCGAACACGTGTAGCGCATAGTACACTGGGCACACCAGATCTTCACAATCTACCTACATCGATCAGAAAGGCCATCCTATGCATCACGTGAAGCATCCTCGCAACTTCACCCTTTTGCTCCTGTTTGTGTTGAGCTGTGTTGCCCTATTTCCCGCACATCGTGCTCCTGTGCAAGCCGCGCCACTGCCCGCGCAAGCTGACGCGATTCAGGCGCTGCCCGGCCTGTTTGGAATCGAAATGCGCTCGGCAAACGATGGCTGGATTGTCGGCAACTACCGGACGATCCTGCACTGGAACGGCACGTACTGGCGGCAAATCCCAACGCCGAATCATATTGGGGCGGTCCATGACGTGAGCATCTTGAACGCCACCGATGCCTGGGCGATCGCCGGTGAGGGGCAAGGCGATGTGGTTCTGCGCTGGAACGGCAGTAGCTGGCAGCCGATCGGCCTGCCCCAGCACACGGCCGACCTGTTGACGATTGACATGCTGTCGCCGACGCTGGGCTGGATCGGAGGCTATGGCGGACCGTATACCTGGAACGGCGTTCTCTGGGCCAAGGATACTGACGTGTTCGAGGTGTACTCCAGCGCCGCGCTCTCGCCGACCGATGTATGGATGGGCGGACGCAATCTGTACCGCTACAACGGCGCAACGTGGACCTTCTATGATAACAAAGGTGTTCACTCCCAGGACATGATGTTTTCATCCCCAACCGACGGCTGGATCGTGGGCGGCGCGATCACCTTCTGCTATCAGGGCGACTGTATCTACGAGGGCGCAACCGGTCACTGGGACGGTAATAGCTGGGTTCGTGTTGCGATGGAAAATCCAACGGGC
The DNA here is from genome assembly GCA_036402055.1 of Herpetosiphonaceae bacterium. Classification (GTDB taxonomy): domain Bacteria; phylum Chloroflexota; class Chloroflexia; order Chloroflexales; family Kallotenuaceae; genus LB3-1. Next base: position 4,108 of record DASWTQ010000086.1, on the reverse strand, counting down.
GCCTACATGCACGGCGTCTGGTCCAGCACAACCAGCGGCACCTGGGCTGTCGGCGGGCGAAGTGCCAGCGGGATTGTCCTGCGCTGGAACGGCGCCGCGTGGAGCGAGCTTCCGGTTCCAGCCGGCGTTGGGACGCTTAGCGACATCGCGATGGTTTCGGCGACGGACGGCTGGGCCGTTGGATTCAACGGCGAGATCCTGCGCTGGAATGGCAGCCAGTGGAATCTTTGGTCTTACAACATCGAGCAGACCTATATTCCGCTGACCGTTGGCGAGTAGCCGTCCTGAGCCAAATCAGCCTTTATTCGAGCCGCACAGGTCTTAGAGCTTGTGGGGCTCGTCTTGCATCAGGTGGCGAAACGCCGGATCGATCAAATCCTGGTACTCGGAATGCCGCCGCATATATGTGGCGACGAACGGGCAGAGCGGCACGACGAGTAGATGCTGAGCGCGAGCGTCCTCCAGCGCTGTCTGCGCCATCTTCTGCGCAATCCCGCGACCTTCCAGCGCCTGCGGCACCTCGGTATGCGTAAACACAATGCTCTGATCCATCAGCCCATACTCGATCATCGCGAACGCATCCCCCACGACGACCTCATAGCGCTGAGCCTGCCGATTGTTACTCACCTTGATACTATCAAGATTGCTGCTCATATTTCACGCCTCCAAAGAACCAAGAACCAAGAACCAAGAACCTAACGAAGAACAAAGAGCAAAGAACAGAGAACCAAGAACAATGTACCACTCTTCCCTCTCGCCTGTGCCGAAGGCTGCGAAGGCGGAAGCCCGATTGAGCACGGGGCAGGAGGTGGTGCGTTAGCACCGGGGGTGAGGGCCTGGAAACGAACAACAGAACAAAGTCATTACCGCCCCCATTTGTTCCCTTGTTCCTGCGGTTGCCCGCAGGCTAGACGAGGGCTTGCTATACTCATCAAAAGTAGCGATCTGCAACTTCCGTTTCTGGATCATTTGGAGTACACTACTTATCGTGGTGTCCATAATCGCCGTATTCGCTCCAACTCTAACCAAGGCTTGAGTAGTTCAGGCTGGCGGTGATCGCCGCCGGCAAGCCTGACGATAAAGGAGGCCCCGTGGAACTGCAACGTACCGAGATAGAGTTTCCCGACATCCTTGCCGCTCTCGATCTGCCACGAGTGCCACAGCAAGCCCGCAGCCGGCAGAAGCGCGATGCGATCCTGGCCGCCGCCGCACAGCTCTTCGAGGAGCGTGGCTACGACGCGACAACCGCCGACGACATCGCCGACGCCGCCAGCGTGAGCATCGGCACCTTTTACAGCTATTTTCGCAACAAGCGTCAAGTGTTTCTCACGCTCTACGCCGCCAGCATCGAAGATATTCTGGAGCTGGGCATTACCGAGATCGACTTTTCGACCAATCCACGCCAGGCGATTCGCGAGACGGTGCACCGCGCGCTCCAACGCGATAAGCTTTTCTATAGCCTGCGCCAGGCATGGGCAGAGCTACTGCCGCGCGATCCCGAGATCGCCAACTACAACTATCAGATCAATCGCCTGATCTACCAGCAGATGCTTGTCGCCGGCCGTAAGGTCGTGGCTGATGGCTTGACATGGCCGGAGCTGGATCTTGAGGCGACCTGCTGGATCATCGTGCTGATGCTGGATCAAGCGCTGCATCAGCTGCCGGGTCCTGATGCAACGTCCTGGTCCGAGATCGATCGCCAGGAGGAAGCGCTGACCAACCTGATCTACCACGCGCTGTTTCGCACCTTCTAGCACAAAAATCCCCCCGCACACAGTTACCGCGTGAGCCATTTGCGCGGTGTTTCCCAACAATCCCCTTCTGCCGACGGCATGTTCTTTGCGCAGCCCGATGCTTCGCACCGCTGTGAGCTGCGATCTTCTGGATGCAATGTCATGCAAAAGAGCGGGTTTTGGCCCGCTCCTTCATCGCCGCTGGCTTAAGAAGTATGCTCAACTCCACAGGCGCTAGGCCGTAACCTCGCGCAGGATCACCTCGTCTTTGAGTCGCTCCACATCCGCGTACGAGCCGACCGCCGTTCCCGGCTTGCTGGCCGTCGCCGCGCCACACGCGACCGCCCAGCGCAGGGCATCTTGCGGCGGCAGATCGCGGCTGAGCGCCCACACCAGCCCGCCGACCATCGAGTCGCCCGCGCCAATCGGGTTGCTCTCGGCGATCCGTGGCGGTGTCGCCTGCCAGCCGTGGCCGCTCTGCACCAGCAGCGCACCATCCTTGCCCATCGAGATCACCACGATCGCCACGCCCGCAATCGCAGCCGCAGCACGCAGCGCATCGTCGGGCGCGGCGATGGGAATGCCGGTGAGCGCGCTAGCCTCGGAGCTGTTGGGCTTGGCCAGAAACGGCTGCGCCGCAATGCCGGCCGTCAGCGCCGCGCCGCTGGTATCCAGCAGCACCTTCGCGCCAGCCGCCTGAATATCGTGGATCAGATCGGCGTAGTATGTCGGCGCGATGCCGGGCGGGAGACTTCCGGCCAGCACCCACCAGTCGCCGGCGCGTGCAAGCTGCCGGATCTTCGCCCGCAGCTGCTGCTGCTCGTCGGCGCTAATCGTCGGGCCGGCCTCGTTGACCTTGATATGCTGATCGTGGCCCGTGGCGACGATGCTGATGTTGGTCCGCGTCTCACCCGCGATCTGCACAAAATCGGTGGCGATGCCCAGCGCCTCCAGACCTTCGCGCAGCCAGGTGCCGGTCGGGCCGCCCGCGAAGCCGAGCGCCACGCTCTCAGCGCCGAGCGAGGCCAGCATCCGCGAGACGTTGAAGCCTTTGCCGCCCACATCGTTCTGCACCGACTCGGCGCGCAGCACGTCGTTGAAGCTCAGCGCGGGCACCGTCAGCTCACGATCGAGCGCGGGATTGAGCGTCACCGTGTAGATCATGGCTGCCAGAACTTCTCGATCAGCCGCTGCTCAGCCTCGGGCGTCCACATGTTGCTGGGATCAAGCGCCTCCGCGACATCGGGCTGCTTCTCAGCCAGCTCGTCCAGGCCGGTCAAGGGCAGGCCGCTGATCTGCGGAAAGATCACAATCTTGCCGGGATAGCGTCCTTCCATCATCGCTTGAATGCCGTTGCGCGCCGCCTCGATGCCGCCAACCGCCGCCACCGATCGATTCGGCGTCAGCTCATGCGCCTCGGCCTTGCGGATCACGGCCTCTTGATCGTTCAGCGACGAGCCGGACGTGCCCGTGAACTGGGCGTTGTGCAGATACACATCGCTGATGTTGAGCGGCGCGAGTGAGCCGTTGGGCACACCCGCGAAGAGCACCAGCATGCCGTCTGGAGCCATCAGCGTCGCCGCATCGGCCATGATCGCCGGAACCGGCACGCTCACGATCACATCGTCAGCGCCGCGTCCATTGCTCAGCTCCCGCACCAGGTCTTGCAGCGTGCGCTCTGACTTGGTCGGATTGATCAGCACAAAGCGTTTGCCGCGCTCCTCGGCCAGCGGCCCGAACTGCTGCCGCAGCACCTCCAGGCGCTCGTCGTTGAGGTCAGTCGCGATCAGCAGCGCGGGACCGTTCGGCATTTCGATCGAGCGCTGAATATGCATCTGACCCATCGGTCCGCCCGCGCCCACAAACACGGTCACGCCACCGGGCCGCAGATCGCTGCGGTTGTGCGCCTCGCCGTACGACGCCGCGATGTCAGGGCCGGGATTGCCGTAGTAGGCCGTGTAGTGATAGTGGATGCGTCCGACGTCGATCTGCGGCAGGCCGTCGAGCGGCTCGTGCCCGACCAGATTGAGCGTGCCGCGAAACGCGATCAGCCTGGCGGCCTCGGTGACAGCCTCCGCCGAGCGCGGATCGAGGAGCACAATATCGTCAAAGCCGCCGCCGTCGGTCAAGTCCTGGCTGAGCTGAGCGTAGTCGCCGGGCGCGACGTGGTTGCGCTCGATCACCGTGGCGTGCGAATGCCCCACCAGATCGCGCACGCTGTCGTTGACATCGGTCAGCACGATCGTCGCGGCGCTGATGCCTGACGACCACTCGTATACCGTATCGTCGCCGGGCTGCCCGACGATCCACAGCGTACCTCCGGCTTTCGGCTCCAAGCGGCGGCGCTGGCGATACGCGCCTTCGACGCAGGCCCA
>DASWTQ010000085.1:0-21568 GCA_036402055.1 Herpetosiphonaceae bacterium | reverse complement strand
AAGTGCAGCCACTCGATCTGCTCGATGGTCAAGTAGCGGGCTTCATGGAGACTCCAGAATATATCGAGGTCACGAGTCATCAGAGTCATGCGCTGGGCTTTGACGGATTTCGACATCGACGCGCTCCTTGGAAACACTATTACACAAGGTTCATTATGGCAAGCTAAAGATCCATAATGCCTATCTCGAAGTAGCATTTTTTACTGCCAAGGAGTATAACAACCCCCGCAAATGTGTTTTGGGGGCTATTGCGGGGGCTATTGCGGGGGCTATTGCGGGGTCAGATCACGGTCGAGGCACTGGATGATACCGGCACGATCCGCGATAGCTTCACCCTGAGCCAGAGCAGCGGATCGACGGCGATCGCGCTGCCGGGACGCTTCGAAGTAGAAGATTACAACGCGGGCTACTGGGACAGCAGCGCGGGTAACAACGGCGGCGTGTATCGCGGCGACGATGTCGATATTCAAGCCACCTCCGACAACAGCGGCGCCTATAACGTAGCCTGGATCACGGCCGGCGAGTGGCTGGCCTACGATGTCAACGTCGCCAGCGCGGGCATGTACACCTTCGCGATCCGCGCCGCCACGCCCTACAGCGATCGCAAGATCCATCTGGAGCTGGACGGCGCGAACATCAGCGGGCCGATCGCGCTGCCGAATACAGGCAGCTGGCAGCGCTGGACCACTGTTACCACCGCACCGATTGCACTGCCGAGCGGCCGTCATACCCTGCGTCTCGTCGCCGACACGGACAGCCTTAACCTGAACCACCTCACCGTCGCGGCCATGAGCGGCACGGCGACAACCGAAGCGCCGGCAGCAACGACGCAGCCGAGCGAGTAGCCGAAGGTTGATGAGTAGCGCAGGTTCATCCCCTTCGTCGATCGCCGCAAATATCCGGCCTCGTGCTCAATGAGCACGAGGCCGGAGCAGCGTTATAGAACGCTGTGGTGCTTCCAGTTAGATGCAGGGATCGTGCGCACAGCAGCAGATGAGGAAAGGTTGAAGCGTTTAACCACGTCTAAGGGTTAACAGAAGTAAAACCTGCGTTGTTCCCGGCGCGTCTGGAATCGATCCGGCGCTGCAATCGAAACGCGCGGGCGCGGAGGTGCTCCAACAACCATGCATACCACTGGTCCTCGTCCACAGGCGGTGCAATCCTCGATCCCAGAAACGACCGCCATAACGCGGCGCGGGCCAGCTGATCGTCCTCTGTCGATTCTCCCCCGTCTCACTACACAGAAACGAAGCGTATGTACACCTTCATGAATCGTTCATTAGTCACGAAGCTTGTTCTTGGACTGACTCTACTCGCACTTTCCAGCCTGACGATCGCGGTGCAGGCGATGACTACCGTGCAGGGCGACGAAGAAATTATCGCCGCGTTCATTGCCGAGGCCCGAGACTTTGGGCTGGCCTTCAAGCCTGAGGACGTCAAGGTGGAACGCACCGCCGAGGGCACGACGGCAACGGCGCTGCTCAATGCTCCGTGGTCGGAAGATGCCGCCGCAAAAGGCGTCGACGTTGCCTTTAGCTATATCAACACTTCCGGCTCGCAGTCCGTACCCAACGGCTACTATAAGCTGCACCTGAAGCATGATGCGACCACGCAGACGCTTGAGTTCCTGGACAAAGACAGCAAGCCGGTTGCGGTGATGAAGGGAACCAAGCCGGCATCCACGCTGGCCGGCCGCACAATCTGGATCATTTTTGTGGATGCGTGGGGTGGTGTTTTCTGGGAAGAGTTCAACCCTGGCCCCACTGGGCCTGTGCTGCGTATCAGCCTCAAGCTCCAATACCCGACGGCCACGCCACATACTCCACGGCTCGGCGAGTAGCAAGCAGACTGAAGCTAGACAAACGTATTTCGCACGCTGACCCAAGATCTATTGAATCTTGGATCAGCGTCCGTTGTTTGGATCGCGGCGATCAGCTTTCGATTGGCTGGGCGCGCTTCGCGGCACGCTTGTAGCGCGTGCCGCGATCGACGGCGCGGCGATTGCGCACAAACGACATCACCGGCACGCCGTAGCCGCAGCTGGTCATCGTCTGCTCGACGGCCACCTCGATCACATAGCGCGCGACGGCAGGCGTTGCCGGCTTCGTCTCTTGCAGCAGCTGCTCGGCCAGCGGCGACTGATCGATCGGCGTGACCTGGGCCGTGCCGTAGAGCCGAATAATCGCGGCCTGATCATCCTCAAACGAGCAGACCATCACCGTAATCGGGCCGCCCGCCAGCGAATGTCTGGCCGTCTCGTTGCCGCTGCCGACATAGTCGACAAACGCCACACGGTTGGGATCGACGATATGCAGCGGCACGCCGCCCTTGGGCGAAACATTGACCGGGCCGACGCCGTGCGGACCGGGCGCAAGCTCGGGATCGGCAGTGGCGACGAAGAAAAGCGGGGAGTTGGCGATCAGCGCGGCCTGCTCCTCGGTGATCGAAGGATAAAACGTTGCCATGATGCTGTGCACTCCTTGCATTGCTAGCGCTGAAGCGGAGGCGCCAGGAGGGGATTGTTTAAGGTGGCGGGTGAGGGCGTGCTCGCTTCCCGCTGGGCTATTGTAGCATCCGAGCGATTGACTCTCATGCGACCTTTTGCTACCATACCGCGCGGATTGCATGTTCTTGCCGCCTCATCGCTTTGGCCTGCCGACATCGCGCGACTGATCAAGAAACTTCGTGCTCCTGGCGGTCTAGATCAAGAAGGAGATCGCCATGCTGCGCTTCCCTCCCCGACTTGCCCTGCTGCTTGTCGGCCTGACGTTTGTTCCCGCCTCGATGCTTTCAGCGCTCTACGCTCCTGCGCGCGCACAAAGCACAACCGCAGCCGTCGCGCCCCGGATCGAAACGCAGCCGGTGCCGCACAGCGGCGATGCCGCCGACGATCCCGCGATCTGGATTCATCCTAGCGACCCCCGGCAGAGCACGATTCTCGGCACCGACAAGCAGGGTGGCCTGGGGGTGTATGGCCTGGACGGCAAGCAGATCCAGTATCTGGCCGACGGCAAGCTCAACAACGTCGATCTGCGCTACAACTTCCCGCTCAACGGCCAGCCCGCGACGATCGTAACGGCCAGCAATCGCACCAACGGCACGATCGCGATCTACCGCGTCAACGCGACCACGCGCAAGCTCGAAAATATCGCCGCCCGCCGCATCTATCCGGGCATCGGCGTGTATGGCGTGTGCATGTACCACAGCCCGAGCAGCGGCGCATACTATGTTTTTGTGACCTCGGCCTCGGGCGGCGTGGAGCAGTGGGAGCTGTTCGCGACCAGCACCGGCAAAGTCGATGCGCGACGCGTCCGCAGCTTCAGCGTCGGCACGCGGGCCGAGGGCTGTGTTGCCGACGATGTGCTGAGCCGCTTCTATGTCGGCTCGGAAACAGTTGGCATCTGGCGGTATGCGGCCGAGCCCAACGGCGGAACGAATCGCACATTGATCGACTCGATCGGCTCGGGCGGTCATCTGGTCGGCGAAGTCGAGGGCCTGACGATCTACTACACCGGCAGCGGCGGCGGCTACTTGCTGGCTTCCAGCCAGGGCAATAGCTCGTTTGTAGTCTATGAGCGCACCGGCACGAACGCATATTTGAAGACCTTCACGATCGGCGCGGGCAACGGCGTGGACGCGGTTTCAGGCACCGATGGCATCGACGTGACCAACGTCAATCTCGGCCCGACCTTTCCACAGGGCCTCTTCGTCGCGCAAGATACGGCCAACGATGGCGGCAACCAGAACTTTAAGCTCGTTCCGTGGCAGTCGATCGCGCAGGCCGGCAGCCCGTCGCTCAGCATCGACCTGAACTGGGACCCGCGACTGGTGGGATCGGGCGGAGCAGCGCCCACGCCGACCAGCACGCCGACCACAACACCGACCGCAACGCCGGTCGCCGGAACAACGCTCAGATTTAGCGCGATCGCCGATGCGCGCGTCGAGGAGGCTAATTCGGGCAGCAACTACGGCACATCCAGCACACTGCGCGTCGACGGCGGCAGCGATCCCGATGTCGAAAGCTTTCTCCGCTTCACGGTCACAGGCGTGACAGGCACCATTCAGAGCGCGAAGCTGCGCGTGTATTCGACCAGCAGCTCGGCCAACGGTCCGGCGATCTACGCTACCGGCGGCGGCTGGACGGAAAGCGGCGTGAGCTGGAACAATCGGCCGACGCGAACCAGCGGCGCGCTCGACGATCGCGGCTCGGTCGCGGCGAATGCGTGGCTGGAATATGATCTCAGCTCATTGATCACCGGCGATGGAACCTATAACCTGGTGCTGGCGCTCGACAATACCGACGGCATCAACCTGTCGTCGCGTGAGGGCAGCTCACCGCCGCAGCTGGTACTGACGCTCGCCGGCAGCAGCTCACCTACGCCAACGCCCACCCCGTCACCTGGAACGATCGCGCTGCCGGGGCGCTTCGAGGTCGAAGATTACAACGCGGGCTACTGGGACAGCAGCGCGGGGAACAGCGGCGGCGTGTATCGCGGCGACGATGTGGATATTCAAACGTGCGGCGATGGCTCCGGCTGCTACAACGTGGCCTGGGTCACGGCCGGCGAGTGGCTGGCCTACGACGTGAATATTGCCAGCCCGGGCATGTACACCTTTGCGATCCGCGTGGCCACGCCCTACAGTGGACGACAGGTGCATCTAGAGCTGGACGGCGCGAACATCGGCGGGCCGATCGCGCTGCCGAATACAGGCAGCTGGCAGAGCTGGACCACCGTCACCACTGCGCCGATCGCGCTGCCGAGCGGCCGCCACACCCTGCGCCTCGCCGCCGACACCGATAGCCTTAACCTGAACCACCTCACCGTCGCGGCTGCAAACTAACCAGCCAGACTAGAATCAAGCCCGCCTCACTCTGTTTTGTAGAGTGAGGCGGGCTGCTTTGCGCAGAAGCGCATCAGCTTGGGCTGAATGCTATCTGCCGACGATCGGAATATAGCCGGTCGCGCCGGGCACGATCACCGTCAGCGACGGCGAGTAGAGCCGCAGCGTGCCATTGCCCGCATAGCGCCGCCCGACGAAGTAGAAGGTGTGCACGCCCTTGCTGATGTTGACGATGCCGCCGTTCGAGACCGGCCGATCCGTGCCATCGGTCGAATCGGTGTACACGTTGACCCAGCGATCAAAGATCGACGAGCCGGTGTCGTTGTCCACGCCGATGCGGAACTGGCCTTCCCAGTCGTTGCCCGCGCCGGTGTCGTTGAGACCCGCCGAGGCCGTCGCATCGATGAAGGCAAAGCTGTTATCCGGCACATTCAGCGTGCAGGAGCGGATGATGCTGTAGCTGGTGGTGCTATTGGTCCACGTATCGGAGCCGCCCGCCCCGCAGACTTTGGCCGTCACATTGGGCGCTGGGAAGTACAGCACGCTCAGGGTCGGATCGTAGAGCTGGACCGGGCCTGTGCCGTTGTAGCGCGTGCCGCTGAAGTAGAAGGTATGCGCGCCGGCCGCCACTGAGGTCAGCAGCGATACCGCGACCGCCTCGTCGGTGCCGTCGCCGCTGTCCGTGGTCACGTTGACCCAGCGATCCGAGCTGGCCGTCCCGGTGACAGCATCGACGCCCAGGCGGAAGCGCGCCTCGTAGGGCTGACCACCGCTAGCCAGTCCCGCCGAGGACGAGCCGTTGATGTAGACAAAGCCGCTCTGGGGCACGTTCAGCCCGCAGGAGCGGATCTCCTGGAAGCTGGTCTCGCTGGTATTCCAGACCGTATTACCGGCCGCACCGCAGGCCAGAACATCGGCTGAGGAGCTGGGGAAGTAGAGCACGCTGAACGACGGATCGTAGAGCTGCACCGTGCCCGCGCCGTTGTAGCGCGCGCCCAGGAAGTAGAAGGTGTGCGCGCCCGCGCTGACCGGCGCCAGCCACGTGACCTCGACGTTCTTGTCGGTGCCGTCGGTAGCATCGGTATAGCCATTGATCCAGCGATCGGTTGCCGCGTTGCCTGATGTCGAGTCGATATTGAGGTTGAAGCGACCCTCGTAGTTGCCGCCGGTCGCGACACCGAGCGAGCTTGAGCCGCGCATATACACAAAGCCATTCTCCGGCAAGGTCAGCGTACACGAGCGAATCACCTCGAATGAGGCGGAAGTCGTCGTCCAGCCGCCGTCCTGGATCGAGCCGCAGGCGGTGAAGCGCCAGCCGCTGGGGGCTGCGGTCGCCTCCATGGCAGCCGACAGATCGCCGCTGTCGTTCTTGGAGCCTGGGGCTGGGCGTGCGCTGGTGGTAACGCCGTTGGGATCATGAGCGGGCTGAGTGGTCGCGTTTTTAGAGCCGGGTGCTGGTGTGCTGAGGGTAGTGGTGCCGCCTGAGGTTTCCGGTAGCTGGCTGGCCGATCCGGGCTTGGGACCGACATTGTTACTGGCTAGCACTGCTGTCGAGGAGCGGGGACCGCCCGCCAGGGGAACGATCAGCAGCATGATTGCAATGAGCCCGATGCGTGATGGACCGACGCGCCGATGGAGCGAGAACATCAGAAAACTCCTTAATCTGGATGCAGACTGGAACATGCACAACAATGTGCACAGCGCACGATACCGAGCAGGATCTTAAACCACTCCTTTAGCTTTTGAGCACAGGTAGCTCAAACGAGAGGACGTCAAAGATAGTTAATGCGAGGCAGCGATGTTTTGTCGAACGTGAAGAGAATGCAGCTATTGTAGAGCAAGGCAGCGGGCTTTGCAATTGATGCGTGCGTGCGCGACGATGCAGCTTGAGGAGTGATTAAACTGGCGTGCGCGCCTGCTCAAGCGCGCTGCGGATCGCGGCGTCTTCCGCCACTACCCGCTCGGCCTCGGCGTCGATCGCGGCTGAGCGGCGCTGCCGCAGCACCAGCGGCGCGATGCGGGCAACATCATTGGGGTCAGCGCAGGCACGGCCATGCAGCGCGGCATAGGCGCGAGCCGCCTCCAGCAGCACGATCTCGGCGCGATGCGATGGTATCTGAAGCGCGCTGACGACCTCGACCGCCAGCACCTCGGCCTCTGCGCCGGGCTGAGTCTCGGGCAGCGCGGCCCGCGCACGATCCACCGATTGCGCCAGCTCGGCCAGCTCGGCGGCAAAGCGCGCGCGAAACCCAACCGGATCGGCGCGATAGGCGCGCGCGCTACGCGTAGCCTCCAGTCGTTCGGCTCCGGCGGTCAGCGGCGGCGTCCAAACCCGCAGCCCAAAGCGATCCAGAATTTGCGGACGCAGGCGACCTTCCTCGGGATTCATCGAGCCGATCAGCACGAACTGCGACGGAAACAACCGTACCATCGCGCCGCGCCTGACAAACGTGCGGCCCTGGGCGGCCGCGTCGAGGATCGCATCAACGACGGCCGGATCGAGCAGGTTCACCTCGTCGATGTAGAGCACGTTGCCGTGGGCGATCGACAGCACGCCGGGCTCAAGCAGCACCCGGCGCTGCTCCAGCGCGACCCGCTCGTTGACGCCGCCGACCACATCTTCCAGCCGCGCGTTCAGCGGCAGCTCGATCAAGCGCATCGGCTCGGTGATTACCAGCGCCTCGCCACGGGCCAGCCGGTCGCGACAGGCCGGGCAGATCACATCGGACTCGGGCGTGCAGCCATGGTGGCAGACCGCGCGGCTCACAGGCGGCATCAGATCCAGCAGCGAGCGCACGGCCGTTGTCTTGCCGACACCGTAGGGGCCTTCCAGCAGCACGCCGCCGATCGCGGGATTGATCAGGGCCAGCAGCAGGGCCAGCTTTAGCTCGGATTGGCCAACCAGCGCGGGAAAGGGATATACATTGATCGGGTCCATGCTCTGCTCCACCGATGAACTCCTCGCCAGCGGCGGGCAGCCGATCGATCCTTAGAGAAGCTCAATCTCGGCGCGGCTGATGTCGAGATCGGGCCGGTTCTGGTACAGCCACTCGATCACCGCCTCCAGCTGCTGGCGCGCATACTGGCGATCGGATGATACGCACACGACGCCCAGCTCCGCAATCTGCCATCGGTCCTGTTGGCCGACCTCCGCAGTGGTGGAATTCTCCTGCTCTAAGCTTTTATTACAAGATCTCAAGATCCGTCTGTACTATTTCAACATCGGGGCGGTTGTCATAGACCCAATCAATAACAGCATTCAACTGCTGCTGAGCATATTGTTTGTCGCCTGATACACACGCAACACCGATCACTGCCATCTGCCATCGATCTTGCTCAGCGACCTCAGCAACAGATACGTTGAACTCATTGCGCAATCGCGCAATAACTGATTTTACGATACTTCGCTTATCTTTGAGAGAATGGCAGGTGTCGAGTCGTAGATGTAGTGCGAGACTTCCTATGAACATAGTGTGATATATTCGGCAACCGACGCGCCCAGGCAGCGCCCCGGATTGCGCTCAGTTCAACGTCCACGGGCCGTCGCTGGTCTTGGACGGCAGCTGCGGCGGCGGCGGCAAGAAGCGCAGCTCACGATCGAAGGCCTCGATGATCGCGCCCAGACGCTCGTCGAGATCGGCCTCCAGCAGCTGCTGCTTGGAGTAGTTGATGATCCGAAACTGATCCGAGAGCTGGTACGACATCATGATCGGATCGTCGGACAGCTCCTCCATCGGCTGTGTGACGCCGGTTGCGTGAGCGATCGCATCGCGGTGCTTGGTATACAGCTCACGAACCTGCGCCGCCAGATGGTCCGCGTCGGGCGTGGGCTCCTCGTCCAGCAGCTCAACCGAGGCGACCAGATACGGGTCTTCCTGGACGATCTCCAGAATGCGAAAGCGCCGCTCGCCCTGGGCTGAGAGCAGCATGCGTCCGTCGGGCCAGCGCAGCACATTCTGGATCGCCGCCGTCGTGCCGATGTTGTAGGGCTCAGCCGGGCCTTCCACCTCTTTGCCCTCGCGGATCAGCACCACGCCAAAGGACTGCTTGAGCTGGATGCAGCGGCTGATCATCTGGCGGTAGCGCGCCTCGAAGATGTGCAGCGGCAGCGTTCCGCCGGGAAACAGCACCGTATTCAGCGGAAATAGCGCCAGCAATTGTTCCATGAGGCACCTTTCTTTAATAACATCAAATACATGACTGTAAAGATACTATATCCAGGATACGCTTTTCCAGGTGCCGATGCTTGCCCGTGTTGGCGATGCGAAAATCTTCCAGTATGACTCTGATTATACTGCTGGATCAGATGATGCACCACTCGCAGCTACAATGTATCTTCCCAGCCGCTCCAGCCGCTCCTGTGGCGATAGCTGACACATTGCGCCGTTATGGTGAAACACCATCGCCAGCCTGCACAGGAGCGGAATCATGCGCAAACTCATCGTCTCCAACTTTGTTACGTTGGATGGTTACTACGAAGGCAAGGGCAAGCAGATCGAATCGTTATTCGATTACTACCACGAAGATTACGCAGGCGACCAGAGCTTCGATCATTACAACCTGGAGCGGATGCGTGCCGCCGATTTTCTGCTGCTGAGTCGCACGGCATTTTTAGGCAACAAAGATTTCTGGACCGCTCTGGCAGCCGATCCCAACGCCACCCCGGTTCGGCAAAAGATCGCCGAGCACATGCGCTCGATCCCGAAGCTGGTTATTTCGGATAAGCTGAGCCCCTCGGAGCTGGCGCCCTGGGAAAATACGCGCATCATCAAGCGGGCGGATGCGTACAAGGAGATTGCGGCGCTCAAACAGCAGCCCGGCAAAGACATTCTGGTGATTCTGAGTCGCCTGCTGTGGAACGATCTGCTGGCGCATGATCTGGTCGACGAGCTGCACCTTACCTTTTTTCCGCTGATCGCCGGCGAGGGCACGCCGCTGTTTGAGGGCCGCCCGCCAGTGCCGCTGAAGCTGCTCCACACGCGCTCCTGGCAAGGCTCCGGCAACATCCTGGCCTGCTATCAGGTCGGCCGTACGCAGTCGTAGATCAAGCGGTCAATGCAGCGCGCTCTTGGCTTCAAGCCTGAGCCAGCCGCCGATCGAGCCAGATCAAGGCTTGCTCTCGGCTGGTGATCGTGCCCGCCAGCTGGGCCTGACGCAGCTCATGCAGCAGCTCACGGTAGATCGGGCCGGGCGGAACGCGGCGCTCACGCAAGTCGTCGCCGGAGAGCAGCGCGGGCAGCGGACGAATTGTCGTCGCGTAGCGCACGATCTGCGCCGCCGCCAACTCGGACGCGACCAGCTGAAGCACGCGCAGGGCCACGGGGCTATACGCCTGCAAGTGACGCTCAAGCTCCAGCGCCGAAAGCTCGGGCTGATGGAGCGCGGGCGGCACCGCGAACGGCAGCTCGTGCAGCAGCTTGCGCTCGGCGGTCGGCAGGTTGTAGCGCGTAGCAAAAGCCGTGCGCTGCGTCTGGTTCATCGGCCAGATTAGCAGGCCGAAGCCGAGCAGACGCAGCGGCAGATCGGCTGAGGCGGCACGAGCAGCGGGAAATTGCCGTAGCCAATCGGTGATCCAGACCAGCTCAAGCTGCGGAAACGCGCCCCACTCATGCAGCAGCAGCAACGCATTCTCCGGTCGTGGCTCGGCCAGTAGCAGGGTCAGCTCATGCAAGATCCGCTGCGGTGACGTGCGGGCGATCATGTTTTCAGCCAGCGCCGCCCTGACTAGCGCCGTGGTGTGCGGCTCGACCGCGAAGTAAAAGCGTGAGGCGAAGCGTGCGCCGCGCAGTATCCGCGTCGGATCGTCGACGAACGACTCGTCGTGGAGCACACGCACCAGCCCATCGCGAATGTCGTCCACGCCGGCGAACGGATCGAGCAGCGTCACAGCGGCAGTCGTGAGCCGCAACGCCAGCGTGTTGATCGTAAAGTCGCGGCGACGGAGATCGTCGTGGATGTGCGACGGCGTAATCACCGGCAGCGCGGCGGGGGCGGGATAGACCTCGCGCCGCGCTGTGACGAAATCGATCACGAATGGCTCTGAGCCGATCGCGATCTCAACCGCCGCCGTGCGAAACGCCGCGTGCCTGGTCAGCTTGCCGCCGACCTCCGCCTGAAACACCTCGGCGATCGTCCAGGCGTCGCCTTCGACCACCAGATCGATGTCGGTGATCGGCTGCTGCAAGAGCAGATCGCGCACCGGGCCTCCGACCAGATAGATCGGCACCTGCTGGGCCTCCGCGATACGCACCGCCCGCTCAACCAGCGACAGGCTCTCCGGCGCCAGCGACTGCGCCAGCCGCTCCCAGCTGAGCGACACGTCGAGATCGCTCACAGCACGCCTTTGGTGCTCGGCACCTGGCCCTGGAGCCGCTCATCGACTCGCGTCGCGGCGTCGAGGGCGCGAGCAAACGCTTTGAACAGCCCTTCGGCCTTGTGGTGATCGTTGCGGCCGTAGTGGACGCGCAGATGCGCGGTGATGCGCGCGTGGATCACGATCGTCTCGAAGATATGCCAGATCAGATCGGTACTCAGGCCACCGATCCGATCCGTGTGAAACTCGGCGTCGATCACGGCATACGGCCGTCCGCTGATGTCGATCGCCGCGAAGCAGAGCGCCTCGTCCATCGGCACAAACGCGTGCGCCGCCCGCACAATCCCGGCCTTATCGCCGAGCGCCTGGTTGAGCGCCTGCCCAAAACAGATCGATACGTCCTCGGCGGTATGATGCTCGTCGATATGCAGATCGCCGACGCACTGCACCGTCAGATCGAACTGGCCGTGTTTGGCGATGTGCTCCAGCATATGATCGAAAAAGCCAACGCCGGTGCTGATCGTGGATTGGCCGGTGCCGTCGAGATTCAGCGTCAGCGTAATCTGCGTTTCTTTGGTTGTACGCTCGATCGTCGCAATTCTTGGCATGATTTAAGCCCTGCGGGCAAACAAAGGAACAAGCAAACAAAGGAACAAAGGATCAAACGTCTGGTTGTGATTTGTTCATTTGTTCATTTGTTCATTTGTTCCCTACTATCTCCATCACATCCGCAAACAGCCGCCCATTGGTCGAGATCGCGCTGCCGCCGTGGATCGTCGCCACGCCGTGCCAGTCGGTGAAGGTGCCGCCGGCCTCCTGGAGGATCGGCAGGAGCGCGGCGCAGTCCCACACATTCATGATCGGATCGAGCATGATCTCGGCCCGGCCCGTAGCGACCAGCACATGGCCGTAGCAATCGCCCCAGCCGCGCCCGAACTTGGCACGCTGCTGAAGCTCGCGGTAGGCCGCGCCGCGTCCGTACTCATCGAAGGAGCGCGCATCTGAGCAGAGCAGCACCGCCTCGCTCAGCTGATCCACCTGGCTGACCTGCGCGCGGCGTCCGTTGAAGGTGCAGCCCTCGCCCCGGCCCGCCGCGATCATCTCGTTGAGCGCCGGCAAGAAGCACACGCCGACGATCGGCTCGTCGTCGCGCTCCAGCCCGACCAGCACACCGTAGAGCGGCACGCCCTGCACAAACGATTTCGTGCCGTCGATCGGATCGAGAATCCAGCGATAGCGCGCGCCCGGATTGGTCTCGCCAAACTCTTCGCCCAGAATGCCGTGCTCGGGAAAGCGCGCCTGGATCATCGTGCGCAGCCGCTCCTCGGCCTGACGATCCGCGATCGTGACGGGCGAAAGATCGGCTTTGATCTCGGGCACAACGCCGGTGCCGTAGTAGGCCAGCGTGATTTTGCCGGCCTGCCAGGCCAGCTCCTGGGCGAAGTCGAGTAACGAGCTGATCGATTCGTCGCGCATGAAAACCTCGGGAGAACAAAGAACAAAGGAACAAAGAACAAACAAAGGAACAAAATAATACCTATTGGCCGACAATCTCTCGTAGCTCGGCCAGGACGCGATCGTTTTGCTCCGGTCTGCCGACACTGATGCGGATACAATCGCTGAGACCGGGCTTGCCGTAGTGCCGCACCAGGATGCCGCGCTGCTCAAGTGCCAGCTTCAGCTCGCGGGCACGGCCGTCACGCAGGCGGATCAGGATGAAGTTGGCCCGCGATGGATACGGCTGGAAGCCGTCGATCGTTTGCAGCGCCGTGAACAGCCGCTCACGCTCGGCGACGATCCGGTCGACGTTAGCCATCAGATACGGCAGCTCGTCCAGCGCGGCGATTCCGGCGGCGACGGCGGCCATGTTGATATTGTAGGGCGGCTTGATCTTCCACAGATGCTCGATGATCGCCTCGGGGATCAGCCCGTAGCCGATGCGCAGCCCGGCCAGACCGGCCCACTTCGAGAAGGTCCGCAGCACGATCAGGTTCGGCGCGCGGCCAACAAGATCCGCGACGGTCTCGCCGCTGAACTCGGCGTAGGCTTCGTCGATCACGATCACAGCCGGCAGCTCCAGCAGCCGCTCGACATCCGCGCGCGGCAGCACGCCGCCGTCGGGATTGTTCGGCGACGGCAAAAAGACCAGCTTGGCGCGCTCGCGCCCCACGGCCTCGGCCAGCCGCTCGACATCCACGCTCCAATCGTCGTTGCGCGGCACCTGCACGATGCGACCGCCGACAACGCCGGTGTTGAAGCTGTACATGCCGAAGGTCGGCGGCGACTCCACGACGGCATCGCCGGGCGCGAGAAACAGGCGCATCAGCAGATCGATGATCTCATCTGAGCCGTTGCCGCACAGAATCCGCTCGATGGGCTGTCCCGTGTAGCCGGCAAGGGCACGGCGCAGCGGCAGCTGATCGGGGTCGGGATAGATCGCGTAGTGCGGGTACTTGGCGATGGCTTGCAGCGCCCGAGGCGACGGGCCGTACGGATTTTCGTTAGCGTCGAGCTTAATGATCTGCTCGGCTGCCAGGCCCAGGCGCTCACTCAGCGCTTCAAACGGCACGATCGGCGTGTAGGGCTCCAGCGCGGCCAGGTCCGGGCGGATAAGCGTTGCGATGTTCATAGGCTCGATTATAGCATGGAGCGAGGGAGGCGACGGAGAACCAAGAACCTAGAACCGGGGACAACCAAGAACCAAGAACCGGAGAACAAACGAACAAACGAACAAAGGAGGCAAAACCCAAGAACCAAGAACCGGGCACAAAAATTCCCCTCGCCTGCCGCAGCGGGAGAGGGGAGTCGAGTGTAACGAGACGGGGTGAGGGCCTGCCACGCTCAATACAAAAACATCGGCTTGCCCAGAATGTGCGTCACGCGCGGCCGATACGACTCGGTATCATACAGCTCGGCCACGTCCACGCGCTTGGTTCCCTGCGTCATCGTATCGACGGGCACCGTGGTGTACATGCCCTCCTGAAGCGCAACCATCCGCCCGCTGTGGCCTTGCAAGATCTGATCGACGGCCAGATTCGCGTACGAGATCGCCACCATGCGATCCAGCGAGTCGGGAGCGCCCGCGCGCATGAGATAGGCCAGCTGCTGGTAGACAATATCGACGCCGGTAAGCCGCTTGAGCCCTTCGCCGGTGATCATGCCGATACCGCCGAGCTTTTTGTGGCCGTAGGCGTCTTCCTGGCCGTACTCCACCACCTGCCCGCCGATCATCGACGCGCCCTCCGAGATCACACAGATCGCGTAGTTGGAAGGATTGCGCCGGTGATCCTCGACCAGCAGCCCGGCCAGCCGCTCGATGTCGAAGGGCACCTCGCTGATAATCGCCCGATCCACATCCGCCAGATAGGCCGAGATCAGCGCGGTCTCGCCCGAGTTGCGGCCAAACAGCTCGATCACCGCAATGCGCTCGTGCGAGCCGGTCGGCGTGCGCAGCGCATTGATAAACTCAACCGAGCGCGTGACGGCCGTCGAAAAGCCGATGCAGTAGTCGGTCCCGAAAACGTCGTTGTCCATCGTCTTAGGAATCGCGACTACCCGCACGCCCTCCTGGTGCATGCGCACGCCGTAGCTCAGCGTGTCGTCGCCACCAATCGGGATCAGCGTATCGATGCCGAGATGCTCCAGCACCTTAAGCACATGCGGCGTGCAATCGACGGTCTGCTTGCCCTCAGGTATCGGAAAGCGGTCTTTGAGGAAATCGGGCAGCATATTGGCCCGCACGCGGCCGGGATTGGTCCGCGAGGTGTGGAGATGCGTGCCACCGTAGCGGTCGATCGTGCGGACATCCGAGCGTGTCAGCGGCTGCACAAACTCATCGCGATTGGATTCGTCGTCGAGGTTGTAGTTGAGCAGACCGCCCCAGCCGCGTCGAATGCCAACCACTTCGATCCCGGCATCGGCGGCGCGATTGACCACCGCTTTGATGCACGGATTGAGGCCCGGAACGTCGCCACCACCGGTTAGAATGCCGATTTTCATGCGATCCTCCCTCGCTGCCATAGGAACAGGACGTTGATCCTCTCCATCAATCGGACGGCACGGAGGCGACGCTGCCCAACACCCACGCGGTGTGCGACCATGCCACATCAGTTGCCTGTATTGTGCGGCAATGCGTCTCGATGTGCAAATCCGGCGGCGTTACGGCAGGCTCGGCACCAGCTCCTTGACGATCAGCTGCACCCGGCGACGGCCCATGTACTCGTTGATCGACAGCGTGTAGGCAACATCCACGCGCGGACAGTTGGTAAAAGCATTCACATGCTCGGCGTTACGCCACCACAGCGCATCGATCGTCGTGCGTCCGTCGAAGAGCCGCAGCTTGAGATGCTGGCGCTCCTTGCCCATCACAAACGCATCGACGACCTTCAGGCCGCGCGTGACCCAGACCGGCTCGGGGTTGCCGTGGCCGTACGGCTCCAGCTCCCCCAGCAGCTGCACCAGCTCGATGTTTGCCTGATCCAGCGCCAGCTCGGCGTCATAGTACAGCCGGGGCGTCAGCAGATCGTCGGGCAGATCGCGCGCCGCGATCACCTGGAGCCGCGACTCCAGCTCAGGCAGCCGCTCGTTGGTGATCGTAAAGCCGGCCGCCATCGTATGACCACCAAACTTCTCGAACAGCTCGCCCACCTCGGTCAGCGCGCCGATGATCGAAAAGCCCTCGACCGAGCGCGCCGAGCCTCGGCTGGTAATCTCGCCGCGCTCCAGCAGCAGCACCGGCCGACCCCAGGCTTCGACCAGCCGCGCCGCGACCAGACCGACCACGCCCGAGGGAAAATCTTTATCATCCAGAACCACGATGCGCTGCTGATTTTTGCCGTTCGCCGCCGCGCGCTCCAGCGCCATGCTTTGCACTTCCTTGGTCAGCGTCTGGCGCTGAAGATTGATCTCGTTCAGCTCCTCGGCCAGTAGCTGCGCCTCCACATCGGTCGTAGCCAGCAGCAGCTCGTACGCCCGGATCGCGTTATCCAGCCGTCCGGCAGCGTTGAGCCGTGGCCCAAGCACATAGCCGATCGTGCGCGTATCGATCGGCCGCCGCGATGCCGACGCCTCGATCAGCGCCTTGATGCCGGGCCGCTCACTCTCGTTAAGCGCGCGCAGGCCGTGCTTGACCAGAATCCGATTCTCGCCGTTAAGCGGCGCCATATCCGTCACCGTGCCCAGCGCCACCACGTCGAGCAGATCCCGGCCACGCAGACTGGTGCGCAGACCGATCTTGTGCAGCGCCTGCGTCAGCTTGTAGGCCACGCCCACGCCGGCCAGCATATCGAAGGGATAGGAACAATCCTCACGCTTAGGGTTGATTACCGCATAGCCCTGGGGCAGCACTGCCGGCGGCGTGTGATGATCCAGCACGATCACATCCAGCCCCAGCGCCTGCGCCCGCGCGATCTCATCCACGTTGGAAATGCCGCAGTCCACGGTGATCAGCAGATCAGCCTTGGTCGCCAGCTGCTCGATCGCCGGAATATTCAGGCCGTAGCCCTCCTCGATGCGACGGGGAATATACGGCAGCACGCGCAGGCCCAGCGCCGAGAGCGCCTGCTTCAGCAGCGCAACGCCGGTCACGCCGTCGGTATCGAAGTCGCCGTACACGGCAACCGTTTGCTCCGCTTCGACTGCCTGGCGAATCCGGTCAACCGCGCGATCCATGTCGCGCAGCGCGAACGGATCGTGGAGCCGGCTGTAATCTGCGGCAAGAAAATCTTCGACCGCGTCGGGATCGGTGATCCCGCGACTCCACAGAACCTGCCCTACCAGCGGTGAGATCCAAGCAGGCAATTCATGCAAAAATGCTGCGGGCGCGGTCGGGCGCTGCACCCAGCGAGAACGTAGCGTCATCTTTTCCTCGGGGGCATGATAGTGAAAATCGGAAAGCACTATCGTCGAGCCTGCTGGCCTGGTAGCCGGGCTCGGTGATAAATGATCCATTGGTTGCATTTATCTTACCAAAGGGGCCGAGATTTTCAACGCCTCGCCGCCATCGATCCAAGCTCACTCTGCGACGGGCCACCCTCCACACCCCGCCGGCTGCGTGAGCCAGGTGAGCCTCAGAGCCGCTCACCGCGCCTCGCCGCGTGGCAGAGATTGAGCTGCGTACTGGCCTGAATTGCCCCTTAAGTACTCCTTCGTGACGTCTAGACATTACGTCAAATGCAGCGTATAGTAAATCTACCTCTTAGATCTAGCAAGCGACACTGTTATGAACGCCAGCACCTTTTGTCGTTCACTCACTCCACAGTACGCTACGGTCGGCGGTGTTCGAACCCATTACATCGAATGCGGGCGCGGTCCAACAGTTGTGCTCATGCATGGACTCTCGGCCTGCTTCTGGAACTGGTGGCGCAACATTCCGGCTCTATCGGAACACTTTCACGTCGTCGCGTTCGACCTCAAAGGCTGCGGCAACTCCGCCAAAGCTCGGGGTCCGTACACCACCACGGCCTGCACTGAGCAGCTGATCGGCCTGCTCGATCAGCTCGGCGTCGATCAGGCGGCGCTCGTCGGCCACTCCATGGGCTCGCGCATCGCGATCAACACCGCGCTGACGCATCCGTCGCGGGTACGATCGCTGGTGCTGACCAGCCCATCGTGCTACCCGCAGACCGGCGGCCGGGCGATCAGCTTTCTGGTGCTGCCCGGCATCGGCGAGCTGTACACGCAGTGGCTGTTCACGGGCCGGCCTGAGCATCTCGTGCGGCGGGCGCTGCAACTATGCATGCATCCCGGCACCGAGATCACCGACGAAGATGTGTACTGGAACATGGTGTCGGGCGTGGAGCAGAAGCGCCGCCTGGCGCACAACTATCTGCGCTTCGGCCGGCAGATGCAGTTCCACAAGCCCTGGAGCCTGTCACAGCGCTGCGGCGAGATCGGCGTGCCCACGCTGGTCATCAGCGGCGACAGCGATCGCCTGGTTCCGGCCGAGCACGCCACGCGCCTCGCCCAGACGATTCCCGGCGCGAAGCTAGAGCTATGGCAGCACACCGGCCATCTGCCGCACACCGAGCGAGCCGAGCGCTTCAACCAGACCACGATCGCCTTTCTGCGCGACACGCTGCGCTCCGAGCAGACAGGACAGCGCAACTATTGGGGCTGGCTCCATCGCTTCCTGATCCGCCGCTAACATCGCCACTCTGACGCCCTGCTGAATTGCAGGGCGTTTTTGGCTTGCTCGACGATGCCTATCGCTTTTTTCTGCTTGACGCCAATGCTACGATTTGGGTTAAGGAGTTTGTGACCCATATCATCGCCACCTCACGTCGCCAGTCGGCATCTCACACACTCAGGCCCAACTCCTTGGTAGTGCCAAACGATAAGCGCACCTTGACGAGTTTTGCCGCTGCTGCGGCTACATATAAGGTCTCGAAATCGCATGAACGCCAAAGCAGACCTTCTCATCATCACCGTCACCGATGTCGAAAGCCAGGCGGTGATAGATGTTTTTCAGAAAGCGACTGGACAAGCTCCCACACCTAAGCCGATCGGCGATCGTCTCTATCTCGACCTTGGCGAAATCAACGGTGCACGCGTGTTTATGGCACTCTCCGGCATGGGCACAGGCGGGATCGGTGGTTCGCAAGAAGGTGTGCGCAAAGGCATCGAGGCGCTTGCTCCTTCCGCCGTGATCATGGTTGGCATTGCGTTCGGCATCAATGAGCAGAAGCAGGCGATCGGCGATGTGCTGGTCTCCGAGCGGCTGATGCTGTATGACCTTCAGCGGGTCGGCACAAACAAAGACGGTACCTTCCAGATCATCGATCGCGGAGACCGAACGCCGGCCTCGCCATGGCTGATCGACCGCCTCAAGATGGCTCAGCTGTTTTGGAACGAGGCGCAGGTTCGTTTCGGGCTGATCCTGTCGGGCGATAAGCTGGTCGATCATATCGACTTTCGGTGGCAGCTGGTGACCTTTGAGCAGGAGGCGATCGGCGGCGAGATGGAAGGCGCCGGGCTATATGTAGCCTGCCAGAACAGCCGAGTAGATTGGATTCTGGTCAAGGCGATCTGCGATTGGGGAGATGGACACAAGGCCCAGGACAAAGACGCGCGCCAGCAGCTTGCTGCCCACAATGCCGCCGCCTTTGTACTGCACGCACTCCAACAAGCCCCGCTCAAACGCGACCGTGAGCCGCAGCCTCGACTGGAAGCTGTTCCTGTTCCCAACCTAGCTATCGAGCTGCGCCCTTCAGTCAACTCCTCCCTGCCAAATCAGCCGTACTTCTTTGGCCGCGAGCCAGAGCTGGCAAGCATCGCCGAAGCTATCTCGCCCGAGGCCCGCACCTGGGGCGCGCTGATCGACGGGCCGGGCGGCATCGGCAAGACGTCGCTGGCTATCCGCGCCGGCCACCTTGCACCCGCAGCCAACTTCGATCGCAAGATCTTTCTGTCTGCCAAAGTGCGCGAGTTGACTCCGGCCGGCGAGCAGAAGCTGGAAGACTTCATGCTGCCGAACTACATGTCCCTGCTGACCGAGCTGGCCCGTGAGCTTGGCGAAGACACTATCGAGAAAATGCCGCCTAACGATCGTGCCAATGCTGTGCGCCGTGCGCTCACAGGTGTGCGTGCCCTGATCATCGTCGACAACGTCGAGACATTCCCCGAGCCTGAGCGCGTTCGGCTGTATCAATTCCTGGCCCGTCTGCCTGGTGCTTGCAAGGCGATCGTTACCAGCCGCCGCCGAGCCGATATTGACGCCCGTGTGATCCGCATCGACCGGCTAGCACGTAAAGATGCGCTTGATCTGATGACAGAGCTGGCGAAGAACAATCGCTACCTCCAACGAGCAACCGAGCAGGAGCGCAATGATCTGTACGAAATCACCAACGGCAACCCGCTGCTGATTAAGTGGGCGGTTGGTCAACTCGGACGCATGGGTAGCGAGTGCCGCACGATTCCCGATGTGTGCGCCTTCCTCCAGGCCGCCCCCAAAGACAATGATCCGTTGGAATACATCTTTGGCGATCTGCTCGACACGTTCACCGAGAGCGAAACTGCCGTGCTAGCCGCTCTGGCGCACTTTACTCAACCCGCCCAGGTGCGATGGATCGCCGACGTGGCTGGGATCGCCGAGCCAGTTGCTCGCACCGCGCTGGAAGACCTGACCGACCGCGCGCTGCTGGTAAGCGACCAGGCGTCAGAAACCTTTCTCCTGCCGCCCCTGGCTGCAATATTTTTGCGCCGCAAACGACCGGAGGTCATTGCGCGAACTGGTAACCGCTTAACCAGCCATGCCCTTGCTCTGGTCCTGGAAAACGGCTACGAGAACTATGAGCGGTTCCCAGTGTTGGAGGCCGAGTGGCCTACCATCGCCGCAGCCCTGCCGCTATTGGTGCAGGGTAAGAACGAACGCTTACAGATCATGTGCAGTGCTCTCAGAAGGTTCTTGGATTTCTCTGGCCGCTGGGATGAGCGGCTGACTCTCAGCCAGCAAGCCGAAGCGAAGGCATTGGCTGCTGGAGATTTTTACAGTGCGGGCTGGAGCGCTTTTGACGTTGGATGGATATATCTCTTGCGCAAGCAAGCCATTGAGATGCTAACCTACGCCGCGCGATGTACCGAGCACTGGAAAAAAACACCACAGGCGGGAGCGCGGGAGACGGCTACTGCTGCCCGCCTCCGTGGCCTGAATCATCGATTGGAGAAAAACTATCCGGCAGCAATTGAGGCATTTCAGGAGTCGCTTAATCTGTTACGGACCATTGCACCAGAGAGCGAGGATGTTTCCGTCATTTTGGATGACCTGGGAGATGTAGAACGCCATTGTGGCAACTATGCTGCCGCTGAGAGTAACTACCGTGAGTCGCTACGAATTGCGCAAAAGCTCAATGACCACCAAGGTATTGCCAATTGTATTGGTAAATTATCCAGATTGGCACTCAACCAGGAGGAATGGGTGGTGGCTGAAGAACTGGCGCGCGAGGCGTTGGATTTGGCGCAAAAATTGGGGCGACGGTCGTTAATTGGCTCAAATTGTATTCGGCTTGCTAAGGCACTGGCTCGACAGGAACGGATGGAAGAGGGATTGCCTTATGCTCGCCGCGCTGTCGAGATCTTCACCCAATTACGAATCCCAGATAGCCTGGAAGAAGCGCAGACGATACTCAAAGAGTGTGCTGGGTAGAACGTTTTGGAATAATTACTGATTGCAAAGCCATAAAATCCATTACTTAGGACTGCTCCGGTTTGAAGGGCTATAGCAGATCCACTTAAGGTACTACCAACGATCGTACGACGTTCTGATATAGTTGCGATCACCTCCCAAAACCAACTTCACCTCCCAACCCAGACCAGACACAATTCGCTCCCGTCGTCGTCCTTGCTTCGCTTGCCGGGGAAAGCCATGAATCTGCGCCGCCTTTTTGCCGGGTGGACGTTGCTCTCGCACGTCTTCTG